>NZ_JBIUAG010000011.1:0-149295 GCF_044547355.1 Kutzneria sp. NPDC052558 | reverse complement strand
GCGCCCCCCCCCCCCCCCCCCCCCAACCACCCACCCGCCCGCCCCCCCCCCGCCCGGGGTGGCGGGCGGCGCTGCCCCACCCGCGGGCGGGCCCACCCCCCCCCTTCCACACCGGGGAACGGCTTACGGGAGCTGGACGGGGGCGGTTCTGGTGACGGTGTTGGCGCCGGGGGCGGTGACCGTGACGGTGACCTGGTAGCTGCCGGGTGGGGCGCCGGGCGGCGGGGTCAGCGTGACGGTCTGCTGGACCGGCAGGTGGTTGGACTTCAGCAGCAGCGCGCCGGGGTGGACGGTCCAACCGTCGGCGGCGCTGATCGACACCGGCAGGGTGCCCGGGGCCTGCCCCAGCACGTCCACGTTGAGGCCGCGGATGGAGGCGTCGACGTGCCGGCGGGAGTCGGGGGCGGCGTGGTTGATCGACGGCGGTTCGGCCGAGGGGCTGGTGGCCCAGGCCGACGGGGCGCTGCCGACGTTCACCCGGAGCGTGCCGCCGCGGCTGACGTCGTCCCAGCCGAGCCAGCTGCGGGCCACGCCGCGGCCGTCGAGCGAGACGTTCTGCACGTACCGGTTCACATCCGTGACCCCGGGCGCGCTGATCGTCAGCTGCCGCTGTCCGATGTGGACGGTCGCGGTCGGGAACTGGGGGCTGGACAGGGCCAGGAAGTTCCCGCCGCTGGTGGTCGGGTACAGGCCCAGCGAGGAGAAGACGTACCAGGCCGACATGGTGCCCAGGTCGTCGTTGCCGGTCATGCCGTCGGGGCCGTTGGTGAACAGCGTCATCGCCGCCCGCACCACGGTGGCCGTCTTGGCCGGGGCCCCGGCCCACAGGTACATGTAGGGGGCCAGCAGGTCGGGCTCGTTGTTCGGGTTGTAGGTGGCCTTGCTGTAGTAGTCGTACGGGCTGGAGATCCAGTCGTCGTGGACCGCCCTGGCCGGATCGGTCAGCAGGTGCGGGTAGGCGAAGAAGGCGTCCAGCCGCTGCTCGGTGCTCTTGCGGCCGCCCATCAGCTGCACCAGTCCGGCCGGGTCCTGCGGCGCCAGCCACTGGTACTGGTACGCGCCGCCCTCGTGGAACTGGTGGTCGGCCGGCACCGGGTCGTACGGCGTGAGCCAGGTGCCGTCGGTGGTGCGGGGCCGGAACTGGCCGGTGGAGCTGTCCCACAGGTTGCGGTACCACTGGCCGCGGGCGGCGAACATCTGCGCGTCGGCGTGGCGCCCGAGGCCGTCGGCCATCAGGGCCAGGGCGGCGTCGGCCAGGGCGTACTCCTGGGTGGCCGAGGCCGGGTGGTCGCAGTCGTTGTCGCCGCCCTTGTCGGCGCAGTTCACGCCGCGCTTCAGCCCGGACGGGATGTAGCCGAGGTCGGCGTAGAACGGCTGGCCGGTGCGGCCGTTGTACTGGGAGTCCGCCGGCGGCAGGCTGGTGGCGTTGGCCCGCAGCAGGGCGTAGGCCTCCTGCTCGTGCCCCTTGAGCAGGCCCTTGGTCCAGGCCTCGACCAGAAACGGGGTGACCGGGTCGCCGGTCATGATGTTGGTCTCGCTGTTGGCCAGGGCCCAGCGCGGCAGCCAGCCGCCGTCCCGCCCGGCGGCCACCAGCGACAGCGCCACGTCGCGGGCGACGTCGGGATGCAGCAGCTCCAGCAGCTGGTTCTGCGGGCGATACGTGTCCCACAGCGAGAAATTCTGGTACGGCGTGTAGTCCGCCGCCTTGTGCACCTTGGCGTCGAAGCCGGCGTAGCTGCCGTCGACGTCGCCGGCCAGGTTCGGGTGCAGCTGGGCGTGGTAGAGCGAGGTGTAGAAGGCGGTCTGCCGGTCCTGCGCGCCGCCGCCGACCTGGACGCTGTTCAGCTCGTCGACCCAGCTTGCGTGCAAGGCCGCCTTGGTGGCGTCGAAGTCGTAGGAGCTGCCGGTCTCCTGCTGGAGATTGGCCCGCGCCCCGGCCATGCCGGTGTAGGAGATGCCGACCTTCAGCACGACGTCGTGCTGGGTGGTGGCATCGAACGTGGCCCAGGCGCCGTTGTCGCCGGCGCCGGCCGCGTCCTTGGCCCCGGCGGTGGCCGTGCTGCCGCGCCAGGCGCCGTACGAGGCGAACGGCCGGGAGAAGCTGGCGGTGAAGTAGACGGTGTGCTGGTCGTGCCCGGCGCAGAAGCCGCCGTCGTGCACACGTCCCTCGACCGTGTGGTTGTCGACGATGTGGACCTCTGAGTCGATCACCGACTGGTTGGCCCGGCCGGTGTTGAACAAGACGTTGGCCGCCGCGGTGGCCGGGAAGGTGTAGCGCTGCCACCCGGTTCTCGGCGTGGCCGTCACTTCGGCGTTAACGCCGTAGGTGGACAGTCCGACCCGGTAGTAACCGGGCGTGGCCTGTTCGTCGCCATGCGAATAGGCCGAGGCGTATTTGGCCGGGTCCACGGTGGAGACGGCGCCGGTGGTCGGCATGACCGGCAGCTCCCCCATCACGCCGCAGCCCACTCCGGACAGATGCGTCTGGCTGAAGCCGTAGATCGCGGTCTGGTCGTAGTCGTAGCCGCCCTGGCCGCCGGTGTCCGGACTGACCTGCGTCATGCCGAACGGGGCGCTCGCGCCGGGGAAGGTGTTGCCGGAGTTCTCGGTGCCCACGAACGGGTTCACCAGTGTCGTCGGATCGGCTGGCGCGGCCTGCGCCCCGGGACCCACCGTGACGGTCAGAAATCCCGCCGCCAACGCCGAAACCGCCATCGCCGAACGAATTCTCATGCTGGCCAACCCCCCTCGGTAGCCATCCGGTTACCTGATGCACTAGACCAATGCCCCTCGGCGGTGTCAAACATCCGGTCTGACCGTTGTCCGGTAGATGCGCCGTTTGAGTGAAGATCTTCTCCGTCGCCTCCGCAGCGGGCCGGGAAAGCGACTACGGTGTCTGACCGACCGCCGTCGAGTGGAGGCGTCATGAACACGGACGCGTGTCCCGACGGCCGGCGCTGGATGGGTGTGGGCCAATCCAGCGCCACCGAACCGAGGACCGCCGCGGCCCAAGCCGCGCACACCGCCCTGACCGGGGCGGATCCCAAGCTGCTCATCGTATGGGCGGCGATCACCTACGACCTGGCCCACACGCTGGCCGGCGTGCGGGACGTGGTCGGCCCGGACGTGCCGGTGATCGGCTGCACCACCCGCGGCGAGATCTGCGCCGGCGGTGGCAACGACGGCACCGTCGTGGTGGCCGCGATCGGCGGCCCCGGCTTCGCCGTCACCACGGCCGCGGCCGAGAACGTGGCCGGCCGCCAGCGGGAGGCCGGCGAGGAGCTGGGCCGCAGCGTCACCGAGGTGCCAGGCCTGCCGCACCGGGTGCTGATGCTGCTGACCGACGGGCTGGTCCGCGACCAGGAGCAGATCGTGCGCGGCTGCTACAGCGTGCTCGGGGCCAGCGTGCCGCTGTTCGGCGGCTCCGGCGCGGACGGCTGGCGGATGAAGCGGGCCTACCTGCTGGCCGGGGACCGGGTGCTGACCAACGCGGTGGTCGCGGCCACCATCCACTCCGACGCACCGCTGTCGGTGGGCGTGCGGCACGGGTTCCGGCCGGTGGGCGAGCCGATGATCGTCACCGGCAGCCGGGACGGCCGCATCCAGACCGTGGACGACCGGCCGGCGCTGGACGTCTACCTGGACCGGCTGGGCGCGCCGGCCGAGGCCTACACCGACAAGGAAGCGCTGATGCGGTTCGCGCTGCCCCGGCCGCTGGGGCTGCAACGCCGCAACGGAGTGGACGCGCGCAACGTCAGCACCCAGATCGACCTGGAGGGCCGGTCCCTGGGCGGCGGCGGCAGCTTCGACCACGGCGGCCTGGTGTGGGCCATGACCGGCGACGAGCAGTCCATCCTGGCCGCCACCGACGCCGCCTGCCAGGAGGCGCTGGCCGGGCTGGGCGGGCGGGAGCCGGTGGGGCTGCTGACGATCAGCTGCGCGGCCATCCGGGCCATCCTGGACGACGACGCCCTGCGGCGGGACAACGCCCGGCTGGCCAAGTGGGCCGAGCAGGCCCCGTTCGCCGGCTTCTACGCGTACGGCGAGATCGCCAGGGCCAGGGGCATCCACGGCTTCCACAACCAGACCCTCGCCGTGCTGGCCCTCGGCTGAGATGACCGGGTTCGGGGGCGGCGCCTATCACGACGGCCAGCAGCTGTTGGAGCTGCTGGCCGTGGTCTCGGAGTGCTCGGACGAGGTGTCGGCGGCCCACGCCGCGGTGGAGCGGGCGGCCGCGGCGCTGGAGGCCGAGGTGGCGGCCGTGGTCATCGACGACGAGGTGGCGGCGGTGGTCGGCTTCCCGGTGGGCCGGGTCCCGGTCGCCGACCTGGTCTCGGTGGCCTGCCGCGAGCGCGACAACGTTGACGTGCCCGGGGTGGGGCGCTGTCACGCCTTCGCCGCCGACTGGGGCGGCGGCCGGCCCGGGCATCTGGTGCTGGCCCGCTGGGGCGCGCAGGGCTTCTCGGTCGAGGAGCGCAACGTGGTCCGGGGCATGGCGCGGCTGCTGGAGCTGGCGCTGACCATGCTGCGGACCTTGCAGGCCGAGCACGAGATGCGGGAGCGCAGCGAGCGGCAGGCCGCCGAGAACGCCGAGCTGCTGGCGTCGCTGCAACAGCGGCAGCGGCTGCTGGAGCACCTGTTCGACGTGCAGCGGGCGATCTCCCGGCGGCGGCCGCTGCCCCAGGTGCTGGACATGATCGCCGCCGCCGCCCGGCAGCTGCTGGGCGACGGGGCGGTGGGGCTGTGGCTGCGGGACGACTCCGACCCGCAGCAGATCTCCCTGGTCGCCGGGGCCGGGCTGAGCGTGGACATCGAGCGGGAGACGCCGACCATGCCGCTGGCCGAGGCCGGCACGGTCGGGGCCGCCATCATGTCCGGCGGCGTGGTCGTCGGCGGCGAGGACAGCACCGAGGGCCTGGCCTCCATGGCCGCCCCCGTGCACGACAGCGGCACCGTGACCGGCGGCCTGGTCGTGGTCGCCGACCATCCCGGGCGGTCCTATGCGCCGCCCGAGGTGCAGATGCTCCAGTCCTTCGCCGAGCACGTCAGCCTGGCGCTGACCGACGCCAACACCGTGGACCGCATGCACCAGGCCTTCCACGACTCGGTGACCGGCCTGGCCAGCCGCAGCCTGTTCCTGGACCGGCTGGCCCACCAGCTGGAGCTCACCGGCCACGGTGGGGCGCGGGTGGCGCTGCTGTTCATCGACCTGGACCGGTTCAAGGTCATCAACGACACGCTGGGCCACGCCGCCGGCGACACCCTGCTGACCATCACCGCCGACCGGATCGTGGCCCAGCTGCGCGACAGCGACGTCGCCGCCCGCTTCGGCGGCGACGAGTTCGCGGTGATGCTGCTGAACGTCTCCACGCCCGGCGACGCCGCCAAGGTCGCCGACCGCATCCTGCGCGGCCTGCACGAGCCCATGCGCATCGCCGGCCGCCAGCTCCAGGTCAACGCCTCCATCGGCATCGCCCTGAGCACCCACGGCATGACCGACCCGGCCGCCCTGGTCCGCCGGGCCGACATCGCCATGTACCGGGCCAAGCGCAACGGCCGCGGTCGCTACGACGTCTTCGCCGACGAGATGCTGCTGGCCTTCACCGACGGGGACAGCCACCCGTCCGCCTAGCGCCTGGTCCCACACGGCGAGCCAGGTCGCGCTAATGCGTTCCCCTCTGCCGCATTATCGCGCCCTGGCCCGTCGCCCCCGTGCCTTGCTCTTTGATCCTGCCACGGGCCACTACTCGTTCGAAATCCGCGGACTACTCAACCAGTACACGCGCTTTCCGGCATATCCGCGATGGTCACGGGTTAGCCTTGCCGGTGTGCCCGACCTGCCTCTCGACACCGTGGAAGCGGAACGCCTGACCCGTGAGCATCTCACGGGCAAGACCCCGGGCGCAGCCGTCGCCATGACGTCTGGAGGCGCCGCAGTATTCACAGCGTGCCACGGTTTCGCCGACCTGGAATGGGAAACTCCGGTCACGCCGGCGACGGTTTTCACCCTGGCGTCGGTGACCAAGCCCTTCACCGCGCTGGCGATTCTGTGCCTGGAGCGGGACGGCGTCCTGGATCTGGACGCGCCGCTGGCCGAGCACGTGCCGGAATTCGCGGCGGTCGCGCCCGGAGTCCGACTCCACCACCTGCTCACGCACACCTCCGGTGTGCCCGACTTCACCGACGACGACGGTTTCCAGAAGCGGTGTCGGCTGGACCAGAGCGACGAGGAGCTGATCGCCGAATTCGCCTCAAAACCGCTGGAGTTCGCGGTCGGATCGCAGTACGGATACAGCAACACCGGCTACCGCCTGCTCGAGATCATCGCGGCCCGGGCGACCGGCCGGCCGTTCGCCGAGGTGCTGGCCGAGAAGGTGTTCTCACCTGCGGGAATGTCCGACACACGGCTGCTGACCAACGCCGACATCGTCGCTCGGCGGGCCCGCGGTTACACCGCCGACAACGGCGTGTTCGCCAACGCCTCGCACGTCAACATGGCCGTGCTGGGCGGCGCGGGCGGCATCGGCGCCACCCTCGAGGACCTACTCCGCTTCGACCGGGCGCTGCGGACGGAATCGATCGCCACTATCGCCCTGCAACGGCGAATGTTCCGCCCGGCGACGCTTCCGCACCACAGCGTCGAGGGGTACGGGCTGGGCTGGGAGATCAACACCCTCCGCGGCCGCAGGACCGTTTTCCACACCGGCGGCATCTACGGATTCTCCACCTTGTACGCGCGGCTACCCGAGGAGGACATCGGCGTCGTCGTGCTGGCCAACGCCGAGTCCTTCTCGTGCGCCAATCTCGCCCGCGACCTGATCGCCCTGGCACTGGATCTGCGTCCGCCGCGACACCCGACGATGTGCCTGCCCGAGCCTGATCTCGCGGCCAGGGCCGGCCGCTACCGCGACATGAGCCACCATTTCGACGTCACGCCGACCGCCGACGGCCTGGTCGTGTCCCAGTTCGACCGCACGTTCACCATGCTGCCGATCAGCCCGACGTCCTACTACGCGCCCGAGGACCCGGACATGCGGCTGAGTTTCCACGACGACAATCCCGCCGCCGCCGGCACGCTGCACTACCCGTTCTGGTGGTGCACCGGCTACCGCAGCGCCGCGGAATAGCCCTCACTCGACGTCATGGACCAACACCCGGCACCGAAAGCACTCGATGCTCTCGTCCTCGACCGCGACCAGGTGCGCCCGCGCGTACCCGGCCTCGACCACGTCGTCCGGATGCGCCTCGACCGCTCGTTCCCAGTAGTCGCGCGCCTCGGCGAACCGACCCCGCGCGCGGGCCACATGGGCAAGCCCCTCCAACGCACTCCCGCGACCGCGGTTGAGCCCGTACTCGACGGCGTAGTCGTACGCCTGTGTGAAGATCTCGGCCGCCCGGTCGATGTCCCCGGCGCCGAGCGTGGCGTCGCCGAGGTCGTTGAGCGCCTCGTATTCCGACACGCGGTGGCCGAACCGGCGCGCCAGCAGCAGCGCCTGCCGGCCGAACTCGATCGCGCTGCTCATGTTTCCCAACGCCCGCTCGGTCGAGCACAACCCGGCCAGCACGAGCAGCTCCCCCATCTCGTACCCGATCTCCGCGCTGACCGACCGCACGTGGTCCAGTTCGCGCCGCGCCTCGTGGTTGCGGCCCATCAGGTGCTTGGTTATCGCGATGTTCCACCACAGCTGGCAGCGGTTCACCATGGAGCCGCCCCGTCGCTCCTCGATCTCCAGCGCCCGCCGGAAGTGCCCGAGCGACTCGTCCCAGCGGCCGAGGTTGCGGCACACGACACCGAGGCAGTTGGCGAGCGTCCAGTCGAGACTGGTGCGTTCGAGCTCGGCCGCGAGCGCCTCCGCCGCGCGAAAACCCTCGTAGGCCGGCACCATCCGTTCCGCGTAGTAGTGCATCAGGGCCAGCTCGGTGACCTGCGTCGCCTCGGTGTAGCGGTTGCCGGTCGACCGGCTCAGCTCCAGCGCGCGCCCCAGCAGCGATTCCGAGGCCTCGTGATCGCCGTGCTCCCGGTGCGAGCCGGCAACGGCCTGGGTCATGATCGACCGGCCGTGCCGGTCGTGATCGGCTTCCGCGGCCAGCAGGCCGGCCTCGAACAGGGCCCGCGCCACCCCGATCTGGTGGGTGTTCTTGATGTAGGGCTGAATCGCCCGGACCAGCCGCCAGGCGTGACGCGGCCAGCCCTCGTCGGCCGCGAGATGGGCGACGGCCTGCACGTTCGCGTACTCGTCGCGCAGCACCGTGTCGGCGTCCTTCGGGGCCACCGGCCGCACCCGCCCGGCCTCGGCCCGCGGATGCTGGACGTCGACGTCCTCAAGGTCCTGCAGGTTGGTGCGCAGGTGCCCGGACCAGTCGCGGACCGCGCAGAGGTAGTAGTCGAGCAGCCGGCCGACCGCGGCCCGCATGCCGTCCTCGCCGTCCACTTCCTCGCACAGCTGGCGGGCGCATTCCCGGACCAGGTCATGAAAGTAGTATCGGCCGACCACATCCTGCCGCAGCAGGTTGTCGTCCAGCAGCGCTTCCAGGTGGTCCTCGGCCTCGGCCACCGGGATGTCGGCCAGCGCGGCCGCCACGTAGGCGTCGAAGTTGTGGCCCGGATGCAGGGACAACACCCGGAACAGCCGCTGCTGGGTCGGGGACAGGTAGCGCAGGGACAGCTTGAGCGCGGAGGCCACGCTGCGGTCGCCGGTCCGCAGGAACTCGTTGCGCCGCTGGGTCTCCAGCCGCTCCACCAGGTTGGCCACGGTCCAGCTCCGACGGTCGCGCAGCCGGGCCGCCGCGATCCGGATCGCCAGCGGCAGCCGTCCGCACAGCTCGACCGCCGCCACCACGGCCTCCGGCTCCGGCGCCGTCCGCTCCTCCCCCACGATCTGGACGAACAGCGACACCGCGTCCTCGCGCGGGAACACGTCCAGGGACAGCGGGACCGAGCCCTCCAACGCGGTCAGGCGGCGACGGCTCGTGACGACGACAAGAATGCCCGGGGTGCCGGGAATGAGCGGGCGCACCTGGGCGACATCGATCGCGTTGTCCAGCACGACAACCGCGCGCTTGCCGGCCATGTGCGAGCGCCACAGCGCCGCCCGCGCCTCCAGGCTCGGCGGCACCAGCTCGGCCGGGACGCCGCAGTCCCGCAGCAGCGAGTCCAGCGCCTGCTCCGGCGGCACGGGATCCTGGCCGAGGCTGAAACCGCGCAGGTCGATGAAGTACTGACCGTCGGGGAACTCGTCGGCGATGCCGTGCACCAGGTGCACCGCCAGCGTGGTCTTGCCGACGCCGCCCATGCCGTCGATGGCCGAGATGACCAGCGCGGACGGCAGTGAGCGCTGCATCTCGGCGGTGAACTGCCCCAGTTCGGCGGCGCGGCCGGAGAAGTCCCGGGTGTCGTTGGGGAGAAAGCACTTCGTGGCTGTCGGCTCGACGTCCTCGACCGGAACCTCGGGCGCCGCCTCGGCTGTCGTGTCGGCCGCGGTGTCCGTCTCGCCGGAGTCGGCCAGGATGTCGGCGAACAGGGCGCGCAACCGGGGCCCGGGGTCGAGCCCGAACTCCTCGGCCATCAGCCGCCGGCCCTCGTCGTAGACCGCGAGCGCCTCGGCCGGCCGGCCGCTGCGGTGCAGGGCCGACATGAGGTCGGCGCGGAAGCTCTCCCGCAGCGGATGCTCCGCCACCAGGTCCCGCAGCTTGGCCACGACGGCCGCGTGGTCGCCGGCGCGCAGCTGTGAGGCGGTGAGGTGCTCGATCGCGGTGAGCCGCTCCTCCTCGAGGCCAGCTGCCGCCGCGGTGATCGACCGGCCCTCCAGCCCGGCGAGGGCCTCGCCCCGCCACAGGCCGAGCGCCGACCGGAGATCGGCGATCGCGCGCTCCGCCTCGCCGGCCGCGTCCGCTTCCTTGGCCCGCGCGACGAACCCGCGGAACTGCTCCACATCGGTCGACGCCGGCGCCACGTTGAGCTGGTAGCCGGCGTCGGTCGTCAGCAGTGTGAGGCCGCTGCCGGCCGGCGCGAGGGCCCGGCGCAGGCTGCCGACCGAGTTGTGCACCTGCTGCCGCACCGAGCTGGGCGGCTCCTCCCACAGCTCGGCGACCAGCCGGTCGAGCGTGAGGGACCGGTTGGCGTTGAGCAGCAGCACGGCGAGCAGCTTCTTCTGCCGCGGTCCGCCGATCGACAGGCGCCGACCGCCGGCCCGCACCTCGATCGGGCCCAACATCAGCACGTCCAACCCGGCTCCCCACCCGACCATCGTCCAGCGGCCAACCGCGCCAGCCTACCGAGTGGGCCCGCCCACGGAAATGGCCAACGAGTGGCGAACGCGCGGCGACCTGAGCTACCCTGGCGACGGGGATGACAACTGAATATGAGTGATTATTACCAGGGGGGTAATAAGAAGTGAAGCGTTCAATTACCTTGGGCGCGGTCGCGGCCATCACGGCCGGTATCTTCGCGCTCACATCGGGCACTGCCGAATCGTCACGGCCACCTGACGCCACGCACAGTGCGAACACTTATCTCGGGCCGAACAGCCCGAACTCCGCCGCGTCGACTATCGGGCCGCCCAAGACGGCCCCTAACTAATGCGGAGTGCGCGTTCCCTTCGTCGCCGCGGCGACACCGGTGACGAAGGGGAACTCAGCCGACGCAGTTTCGCCACGACGATCACGCTGCTGGTCGTCTCGCTGGTTCTCGCCTGCCTGACCCAGCTGTCCGGGAACGCTGGCCTCGAGCAGCGGTCCGGCGCCTACACCGCGTTGTGGCCGCAGGGCTGGTCGTTCTTCACCGGGCTCGGTTCGAAGGATGAGCTCTCGGCCTACCGCGTCGACCCCACCGACCACCGCCTCGTCCCTCAGTTGCAGCGTCTGACCTGGTCGGACCGGCAATGGGGACTGGAGCGGTCGGCCGAGTCGCAGTCCTGGGAGCTCGGCGACCTTGCCCGACAGATTCCCCAGGCGGCGTGGCATCCGTGCACGGCGGCAACCGTCGCCGACTGTTTTCCGCTGATAGCGAAACCGAATCCAGCCACCGTGACAAACCGGTCGGCGGCCCCGGCCCTGTGCGGGCGAACCGTCATCACCATCGAACACCCGAGCTTTCCCGTCGGCGCGGACCTGCCATCCGCGCCGAGTCACATCTACGCGGTCACGGAAGTGAATCTGACATGCCGGCGCTAACGGCATTCTGGCAGTCACTGCTCCGAGCGGCCACGGTTCACGATCCCCGCGGCCGGCCGCTTGCCGTCGGCCGGGTTCTGCTCGCGTCGGCCACGTTGACCAGTGTCGTGTGCACGCCAGACAACACGCTTTTCAGCACCGCGACGGACGGGATGGCCACGGTTGGATGCGATGGCGTGCGGTCGGCGTCGCTGTGGTGCCTTAGCCATGCCCTGACCGGCGACTACGTATTCGCCCGGGCCATCACCATAATGACGTTGATTGTCGTTGCGACCGGATATCGGCCGCGGTGGACGTGCATACCGCAGTGGTACGTCACCTTCAGCCTCACCGCCAGCATGCCGGCGATCAACGGCGGCGACAACGCCGCGGTGATCGCCACCATGCTGGCCGTCCCGCTGTGCCTGGGCGACCGGCGGACCTGGCAGTGGACCCGGCCGTCGGGGCCGCTGTCGGCCCGCTGGCGCGGCCGCGCGTTCGCGGCCCAGCTGGTCATCCGGTTCCAGGTGGCGCTCATCTACGTCACGGCCGCCGGCTCCAAGCTGGTCGATCCGGCCTGGCGCGACGGCTCGGCGCTGTACTTCGTCCTGCACGACCCGCAGTTCGGGCTGCCGGCCTCGGCGCTGCGAACCGTCGCCCCACTGCTGGACTCGCGGTGGCTGGTCGCGCTGGTGACGTGGAGCGTCATCGCCGCGCAGCTGGCGATCGCCGTCCTCGTGCTCGGCCGGCGGCGGCGCCGCCTGGTCGCGGCGTTCCTGGTCACCGGCCTGCACCTGGCCATCATCGTGCTGATGGGCCTGCCCAGCTTCGGCCTCGCCATGATCGCCTTCGCCCTGCTCGCGCTCGGCCCCGGTGCCGCGCGCCGTCCGAGACGGAGCCGCTCAACCGCCCGCCTCACTGGCCAACTCCGGGGCCTTCGGCATCGCCTCGGCCGACTTCACCAGCATCGGATTCGTGAAGTGAGACAAGGGACCCCGCCGGCCGGCGGAGTCCCTTGTGGACGGATCAGCCGTCGGAACGCCTGCGGTGCAGGCTGAACTTCTCGAACACCGACAGGTCGCCGTGGGGCTTGTTCACGTTGTAGTACGTGACGTGCATGGTGGTGGTGTCGCCGGGGCGGCGGCCCGGGTCCACGGTGAAGGCGGCGAAGCCGTAGGGGTGGTCGAGGTCGCGGACCGCGCTCCAGACCGCCTCTTCCCGCACATAGGTGGAGGTCCGCTTGCCGTTAGAGCCGGGCGTGGCCGAGACGGCGGTGACGACCTTGCCGGTGCCGTCCTTGAAGAAGGACCCGTTGGTCGTGCCGGAAACCCCGCCGCCGCCCAGGATCATGTGCACGGTGCCGTGGGTGGCGTCGATGTTGTCGGTGGCCGAGGACACCGGGTTCGGCGTCAGCGTCTCGCTGCCCGACACCACGCCGCGCACGGCCAGCGAGCGCTCGTAGTCGTGCTCGTGCCCGCACAGCACCAGGTCCACGCCGTACTTGTCGAACAGCGGCCCGTACTTCTGGCGCAGCCCCAGATCGGCCCCGTTGGCGTCGGAGGTGCTGATCATCACCTGGTGCATGGCCACGACCAGCCAGTCGATGTCCCGGGACCTGCGCGCGGCGGCCAGCTCCCGCTCCAGCCAGGCCAGCTGCCGGCCGCCGGAGTAGCCGCTGATGTAGACGTCGCCGCCGTCCTGAAGGCAGTTGTCGTCGTTCTGCAACACGATCACCCGCACCGAGCCGGCGGTGAACGAGTACCACAGGCCGGCCAGCTCCGGGTCGGTCTCGGTGGAGGGCAGCTGGAAGTAGGCCTGATACGCGCCCAGCCCGATCGGCCCGTTCTGCTTCTCGATCTCGTGGTTGCCGGCGGCCGGCATCCACGGCCGGAACCGGGCCGAGCGGGTGTTGTTGGTGAAGAAGTTGTTCCAGGTCCGCACCCGGTCCACGTCCAGGTTGGCGTAGCACAGGTCGCCGTTGAGCAGGTGGAACAGCGGGGCCACGGTCTCGATGCCGGTGACGATGTCCTTGGTGGCCGGGGTGGAGTTGGCGTCAAGGCCGACCGAGCCGTTGGCCGCCCACGTGACCTGCGGCGCCGACTGGTCGCCGAAACTGGTGAAGGTGAACGGCATCCGGCCCGACGGCGCGGTGCGGAAGGCGCCGGCGTCCGGGGTCGCGCCGTCGTGCTGCGCGGCGTACATGTACTGGGTGTTGGGGCGCAGGCGGTTCAGCTCCGCATGGTGGATGTGGACCGTGCGACCGGAAGTGCCGTCCACATAGGTCTTGGTGTCGGCGTCCACACAGCCCCCGAAGCCGCCCTCCAGCGTGCCGTAGACGACGCGCGGCTTGCGCACCGAGCCCTCGGTGATCCAGGAGACGACCATCTGGCGGGAGGGATCGCGGCCGAACGTCAGATGCAGGCCCTGCACCGGGGTCGCGCCGTTGCCCACGCTGGGCACGAAGGCCGGCGTCGCCGCCTCGGCGGTGGCCGAACCCAGCAGCGGGGCGGCGGCGGTCGCGCCGAGCAGTCCCAGCGCTCCTCTTCGGCTGACGGTGCGCTTGTCGGGCATGGGGGTTCTCCTCAGCTCGGGATCGCGCAGAACCTAGGCTGGCGGAGCGACGCGGGCGTGAACAAGATCTGTCCAGGCGATGAATCAGCCTGACGGACCGAACCTCTCGACGCGGATGTCCTCGGTGGGCACACCGATGTCCAGCAGCAGCATGCTCGCCGCCTCGGCGAACGCCGCCGACCCGCAGACGTAGCAGATGGCGCCGGGCGTGTAGAGGGCCACGAGTTCCTGCGCGCTCAGCCGACCGGCCTTGCGCCCGCCGAAGTCCTCACGGGTCACGGCGATCAGCGCGTTCGCGGCGACCAGCTCGTTGGCGTAGGGCAGATCCTCGGCCGTGCGCACCGACACCGCCACGCGGAAGTTGTCGAAATTGTGCCGCAGCATGGAAATCATCGGCACCACGCCCGAGCCGCCGCCGACGCCCAGCGCCGGCGCGGCGCCGTTCCACGCGAACCAGCCGCCGATCGGGCCGCGGACCTCCAGCTCGTCCCCCGGCGCCACGACATCGGCCAGGTACGTGGAGACTTCGCCGTCCTCCAGCCGTTCCACGAACAGCTCCAGCACCGGGTCGTCCGGGGCCGAGGCAATCGAATACGACCGCTGCGCCCGATAACCGTCCTCCGCGGTCAGCCGAACCACGTAGTGCTGGCCCGACAAGTGCCGCACCCGGTCGGGCACGTCCAGCCGCAACGTCACGCTGTGCGGGGTGTCATGACTGGTCGAGACGACCTTGGCGTACCGCCAGCCGCGCGGGTCAGTCACCCTGGTACCGCTGTTCCAGCCAGGGATCGCCCAGGTCGTGATAACCGTTGCGCTCCCAGAAGCCCTGCACGTCGTGGTCGAGCAGGGTCAGCTTGGTGACCCACTTCGCGCTCTTCCAGAAGTACAGGCGCGGCACCAGCAGCCGGACCGGGCCGCCGTGATCGCGGTGCAGCGGCTTGCCCTCGTGGGTCCAGACCAGCCACGCCCTGCCGTTGCGCAGGTGCTCCAGCGGCAGGTTCGTGGTGTAGCCCGTGGTCGAGGTGGCCAGCACATGCGTGGCCGACGGCAGCGGCTCCACCTGGTCCAGCAGCAGGTCGATGCTCACCCCGCCGAACCTCGTGTCGAACTTCGACCACGTGGTCACGCAGTGGATGTCGCCCCGGTACTCCTCCTGCGGCAGGGCGTGCAGCTCGTCCCACGTCCACTTGCCCGGCGCCCGCACCAGGCCGTCGATGCTCATCGTCCAGCGGTCCGTGTGCACCCTCGGCGTGACCTCCGCCGTCAGCACCGGAAAATCCCGCCCGATGTCGTACTGCCCCGGCGGCAGCCGCCGGTCCCTCGGCGCCCGCCGCTTCCCGACGAAACCCCGCGTGGGTCGACTCATGGCCGAAGTATGCCTCCAGGACCGCTACGCAGCCAGCGCGTAGCCCAGGAACACCGCGCCCAGCCCGGCGATCAGGCTGATCAGGACGTTCATCACCGCGTACAGGTAGGCCTTCTGCTCCACCAGCCGCAGGGTCTCGTAGCTGAACGTGCTGTACGTCGTCAGCGCCCCGCAGAAGCCGGTGCCGACCAGGGCCGCGACCGCGCTGGGCAGCGAAGTTCCCGCGCCGGCCAGCAATCCCAGCACCAGGCAGCCGACGACGTTCACGGTCATCGTGCCCCACGGGAAAAGCGAGTCGTGCCGCACCTGCACGGCCCGGTCGGTCAGGTACCGCAGCGGCGCGCCGACCATCGCACCCACGAACACCAGGACCAGGGTCACGCCGCCACCTCCGCCGGCTTGCCGGTCAGGGCCCGCATCAGCGCCACCCCGGCCAGCACCGCCAGCATCGCGGCGGCCAGCGTGCCGAACAGGTAGGCCATGGCGATCGGCACGTCGCCAGGCGTGAGCAGAGCCCGCGTCTCCACGGCGTAGGTGGAGAACGTGGTGAAACCGCCGAGAAAGCCGACGCCGAGGAACGGCCGCAGCAGCGGCCGCTGTCCCCATCGGACCATCAGCACGCCGATCAGGAAGCAGCCCAGCACGTTGATGACAAACGTCCCCAGTGGAAAGTGCCCCGGCGTGGTCGGCAGCCACAGCGAGATGCCGTAGCGGGCCAGCGCCCCCAGCCCGCCGCCGACGGCGATCACCGCGAGCACGCCGCCGTGGGTGCGGGCCAGTTCGCGCCGCTGAGCCGGAACATGGACGTCGACATCGGGGTCGACCGACACACAGCCTCCTACAAGAACCCGAACGGACAGGATCCAGTAGGGACTGTTGGCGGCGACACTGCCACGGTTCCCCGGCCTGCGGGCCGGCGAGCCCCACCGCCGGACCCACCCAGCATACCCAACCGCTTGGAAGGGGGCTTTCCTCCACTCCGAGTGAAGGAAAGCCCCCTTCCAAGCGCCGAGGGGTCAAGCACCGGGGGTCAGAAGTCGGCTAGGGCGGAGTCCACCGAGTCGCGGATGGCGAAGCCGGCGTCGAGGCCGGTGATCTCCAGCGGCCGCAGCACGATCCGGCTGTCGGCGGCCAGCCGCAGCGTGACGGCGGCCTGCCCGGCCTTCTCGCCCACGGCGGCCAGCATGGCCAGCCCGGCCGAGGCCAGGAAGGTCAGCCCGGTCATGTCCACCACCAGGCCGCTGGGCCCGGCCTCGATGGCCTGGTCCAGCTCCAGGGTCGCCGCCGGCACGGTCTGCATGTCCAGCTCGCCGGCCAGGTGGACGACGGCGACGCCGCCGACCAGCTCGGTGTCGGCGGCGAAGGCGCCGGGGTTCTCGGGCACGTATTCTCCCCATCGTCGACTGACGCCGCAGCCTACGGCACGGTCAGCTCTCGCCCAGCCCCAAGACCCGGTGCATGGTGTCGAGCAGCTCGTCGGCGTCCACCGGCTTGGTGACGTACTCGTTGGCCCCGGACGCCAGGCTCTTCTCCCGGTCGCCCTGCATGGCCTTGGCGGTCACGGCGATGATCGGCAGCTGGGCGAACTGCGGCATGGCCCGCACCGCCGACGTGGTGGCGTAGCCGTCCATCTCCGGCATCATCACGTCCATCAGGATCAGGTCGACGCCGTCGTTGGCCAGCAGCACCTCGATGCCCTTGCGGCCGTTGGGGGCGTGCAGCACGGTCATGCCGTAGGTCTCCAGCATGCCGACGATGGCGAACACGTTGCGCACGTCGTCGTCGATCACCAGCACCTTGCGGCCGCGCAGGCGCTCGTGCCCGTGCTCCTCGGTGGACAGCTGCTGCACGAGCCGTTCCCGCAGCTCGCGGACGCTGTCCACGATCTGCACCGGCCGGTTGCGCACGTGCGACTGGAGCAGCCGGTCCTGGGCCGGCGTGAGCGGCCGGGCCAGGTGCGCGAACACCGGCAGGGCCGCCAGGTCGGAGTGGTTGGCCAGCCGCTTGAGGAACGTCAGCGACATCGCCTCGGGCAGGTTGAGGTCCAGCACCACGGCCTGGTGCGGCGCGGCCAGCAGCGCGGCGGCGGCCTCGTCGGGCGTGGCGGCCACGGTGACGTGCGGGTCGCCGAGGGTCACCGCGACCTGCCGGGCCAGGGTGGACAGCTGCTCGCCGCCGGACTCCAGCACCAGCACCCGCCGCCGCGCGTCCGGGGCGGCCGGCTCGGGCGCGGGCGCCTGCTCGGCGAACTCGGGCTCGACCGGCAGGTGCAGCGTGAACGTGCTGCCGACGCCGAGCTCGCTGTCGGCCTTGATCTCGCCGCCCAGCAGGTAGGCCACCTCGCGGCTGATGGACAGGCCGAGGCCGGTGCCGCCGTATCGCCGGCTGGTGGTGCCGTCGGCCTGCTGGAACGCGCCGAAGATGGTCTCCAGGTTGTCCGGCGCGATCCCGATGCCGGTGTCGGACACCGCGAACTCCACGGTGTCCCCGGCCAGCCGCACGGCCAGGTTGACCCGGCCGGTCTCGGTGAACTTGACCGCGTTGGACAGCAGGTTGCGCAGCACCTGCCGCAGCCGCGGCTCGTCGGTGTAGAGGGTCTCCGGCACGTCCGGGGCGACCTGCACGCCGAAGCCGAGGCCCTTCTCCACGGTCAGCGGCTGGAAGGTGGCCCGCACGTACTCCAGCAGCTGGGGCAGCGGGAACCGCTCCGGGTGGATGTCCATCTTGCCCGCCTCGACCTTGGACAGGTCCAGGATGTCGTCGATCAGCTGGAGCAGGTCGGTGCCGGCGGAGTGGATCACGTTGGCGAACTCGACCTGCTTGGGCGTGAGGTTGCGGGTCGGGTTCTGGGCCAGCAGGCGGGCCAGGATGAGCAGGCTGTTGAGCGGCGTGCGCAGCTCGTGGGACATGTTGGCCAGGAACTCGGACTTGTACTTGGAGGTCAGGGCCAGCTGCTGGGCCCGTTCCTCCAGCTCCTGCCGGGCCTGCTCGATCTCGAAGTTCTTGACCTCGATGTCGCGGTTCTGCCTGGCCAGCTCGGCGTTGGAGCGGCGCAGCTCGCTCTGCTGGTCCTGCAACTGCTCGGAGCGGGCCCGCAGCTCCTGGGTCAGCCGCTGGGACTCGGCCAGCAGCGAGTCGGTGCGGGCGTTGGCGATGATCGTGTTCACGTTGACGCCGATGGTCTCCATCAGCTGCTCAAGGA
Organism: Kutzneria sp. NPDC052558; assembly: GCF_044547355.1. Classification (NCBI taxonomy): domain Bacteria; kingdom Bacillati; phylum Actinomycetota; class Actinomycetes; order Pseudonocardiales; family Pseudonocardiaceae; genus Kutzneria; species Kutzneria sp. NPDC052558. Next base: position 131,005 of record NZ_JBIUAG010000011.1, on the reverse strand, counting down.
AGTCCCGCTGGACCGGCGTGAACCGGCCGAACGAGGCCAGCTCGATCACGCCGAGCACCTGGTCCTCGAACACGATCGGCAGCACGATCAGATTGGCCGGGCCGGCCGCGCCGAGGCTGGAGGCGATGCGCACGTAGTCGTCCGGGGTCTGGTCGACCAGGATCGTCTTCTTGGTGGTGGCCACCTGCCCGACCAGCGACTGGCCCAGGCGGAACTCCTTGGGCACCGCGTCCTCCTGATGCCCGTAGCCCGCGACCAGGCGCAGCCGCACCCCCTCGGCGTCGGCCTCGGCCAGGAAGAACGTGCCGAGCTGGGCGTCGACCAGCGGGGTCAGCTCGTTCATGATCAGCTCGGCCACGATGCGCAGCTCGCGGTGGCCCTGCATCAGTCCGGAGAACCGGGCCAGGTTGGTGTTGGTCCAGTCCTGGTCCTCGTTGGCCCGGGTGGTCTCGCGCAGCGACCGGACCATCGTGTTGATGTTGTCCTTGAGCTCGGCCAGCTCGCCCTGCGCCTCGCCGGTGATGGACCGGGTCAGGTCCCCGGTGGCGACCGCGCTGGTCACCTCGGCGATGGCCCGGACCTGCCTGGTCAGGTTCAGCGCCAGCTCGTTGACGTTCTCGGTGAGCTGCTTCCAGGTGCCGGACACGCCCTCGACCTCGGCCTGCACGCCCAGCCGGCCCTCCCGGCCGACCTCGCGGGCCACCCTGGTCGACTCGGCCGCGAACGAGGACAGCGTGTCGACCATCGTGTTGATGGTCGTCTTGAGCTCCAGGATCTCGCCGCGGGCGTCGACGTCGATCTTCTTGGACAGGTCGCCCCTGGCCACCGCGGTGGTCACCTGGGCGATGTTGCGGACCTGGGAGGTCAGGTTGCTGGCCATGAAGTTGACGTTGTCGGTCAGGTCCTTCCAGGTCCCGGCCACGCCCGGCACCCGGGCCTGGCCGCCCAGCTGGCCCTCGGTGCCGACCTCGCGGGCCACGCGGGTCACCTCGTCGGCGAAGGCGGACAGCGTGTCGACCATCGTGTTGATGGTGTCGGCCAGGCCGGCCACCTCGCCCCGGGCCTCGACCCGGATCCGCTTGGTCAGGTCGCCCTCGGCGACCGCGGTCGCCACCTGGGCGATGGACCGCACCTGGCCGGTCAGGTTGGACGCCATCACGTTGACGTTGTCGGTCAGGTCCTTCCAGGTGCCCGACACGCCCCGCACGATCGCCTGGCCGCCCAGGTCGCCCTGGGTGCCGACGTCGCGGGCCACCCGCGTCACCTCGTCGGCGAAGGCCGAGAGCTGGTCGACCATGGTGTTGATGGTGTCCTTGAGCTCCAGGATCTCGCCCCGGGCGTCGACCCGGATCTTCTGCGACAGGTCGCCCCTGGCCACCGCCGTGGTCACCTGGGCGATGGACCGCACCTGACCGGTCAGGTTGCCGGCCATGACGTTCACCGAGTCGGTGAGGTCCTTCCAGGTGCCGGACACGCCCTTGACGTCGGCCTGGCCGCCCAGCTTGCCGTCGGTGCCGACCTCGCGGGCCACGCGGGTCACCTCGTCGGCGAACGAGGACAGCTGGTCCACCATCGTGTTGATGGTGTTCTTCAGCTCCGAGATCTCGCCCCGGGCGTCGACCGTGATCTTCTGGGTCAGATCGCCCTTGGCCACGGCCGTCGCCACCTGGGCGATGGACCGCACCTGACCGGTCAGGTTGCCGGCCATGAAGTTCACCGACGTGGTCAGCTGCCGCCACGTGCCGCCGACGCCGGGCACCTGGGCCTGGCCGCCGAGGATGCCGTCGGTGCCGACCTCCTGGGCCACGCGCGTGACCTCGTCGGCGAACGAGGACAGCTGGTCCACCATCGTGTTGATCGTGTTCTTCAGCTCCAGGATCTCGCCCCGGGCGTCGACCGTGATCTTCTGGGTCAGATCGCCCCTGGCCACCGCGGTGGTCACCTGGGCGACGTTGCGGACCTGGTCGGTGAGGTTGCCGGCCATGAAGTTCACCGAGGTGGTGAGGTCGCGCCAGGTGCCGGCCACCCCGGGCACGGTCGCCTGGCCGCCGAGGCGGCCCTCGCTGCCGACCTCGCGGGCCACCCGCGTCACCTCGTCGGCGAACGACGAGAGCTGGTCCACCATCGTGTTGATGGTGTCCTTGAGCTCCAGCATCTCGCCCTTGACGTCGACGGTGATCTTCTGGGTCAGATCGCCCCTGGCCACCGCGGTCGCCACCTCGGCGATGTCGCGGACCTGGCCGGTCAGGTTGCCGGCCATCGCGTTCACCGAGTCGGTCAGGTCCTTCCAGGTGCCCGACACGCCCGGCACGGTGGCCTGGCCGCCCAGTTTGCCGTCGGTGCCGACCTCGCGGGCCACCCGCGTCACCTCGGAGGTGAACAGCGCCAGCTGGTCGACCATGCCGTTGAAGACGTCGGACATCTCGTCCATCAGCACGTCGCCGACCCTCGGCAGCCGCGTGCCGAAGTCCCCGTCGCGCACCGCCTTGAGGCCGTGGAGCAGCTGTTGAAGCCGTTCGTCCTGCACGGCCTTGCCCTCCACCACCATCTGCCGCTCCCATGACGCTCGTGTCCCCGTCTGATCCATCCTGGCATGCGGGCATAACGGCCCGGCGACTTCTAGACTCGCCGGGTGTCGGACCTCGAACGGCTGGCCCGGCTGGTCGCCCACCAGCGCGACCAGCTGGCGCAGCTACGGGCGCGGGCAGCCGCGGACGCCGTCCTGGAGCAGGCCAAAGGCCGCCTGGTCGAGCGGATCGGCGGCACCCTCGCGCACGCCACCGAGCACCTGCACACGCTGGCCGACAGCGTGGGCATCACGCCGCTGGAGATGGCCGCCGAGCTGATGGAGACGGACCCGCCAGCGGTGCGCGGGGACGTTCCGGTGCTGGCCCAGCGGCTGGCCGAGGCCCGGGCTTCGAACGCAAGAGACGGCGACGCGCTGGCCGATGCGGTGTTCACCGAGGCGCTGCTGCCGACCGGGGCCGTGGCGCTGGCCATCTGGCGGGTGGAGCCGGACGGCACACTTCAGATGGTCGGATCACGCGGATTGGGGCCGGCCGAGGCGGCCCGCTGGCGTCAGCTGCCGCCGCAGCTCGCCTGCCACGCCCGCAGCGCCGTGGTGGAGCAGCGGCCGCTGTGGCTGCACTCCGGGGACGCGGCCCTGGGGCCCGGTCGGTGGCCGGGCGGGGCGCGGGCGGTGCTGCCGATCCGCAACAGCCGGGCCGTGCTGGGGGCGATGGAGATCTGCTGGCCGGTTCCGCGCCGTGACTTCAGCCCCGGCCAGCGGACCGAGCTGACGGCGCTGGCCGACCTGTGCGCGAGCACCCTCACCGACGTCGACGGCGAGCAGTCGTGGCTGCTGGGCCTGCTGGACAGCCTGGTCGACGCGGTGCTGACCGCCCGGGCCGCGCTGGTCGACGGCGAGGTCGTCGACTTCGTGGTGGACCACGTCGGCGAGGGCTGGCCGCTGCCGCCGGCGGACATGATCGGGGAGCGGCTGCTGGCCCTGTTCCCGTTCGCCGCCAAGGCCGACGGGCTGTTCGACCGGGCCGTGCGGGTGCTGGAGACCGGGGTCGGCGAGGAGTTCCAGGACGAGGAGCGGCGGATCCGGATCGCCCGCCTGTACGACGGCGTGGCCATCAGCTGGCGGCGGGTGGCCGACTCCGAGCTGGCCGACAACGCGCTGCGGGCCGGCGGTCTCGGCGGCTGGGAGGAGAGCCTGGTCACCGGGCGGGTCTCGTGGACCCCGCAGATGTACGAGGTCACCGGCGTCCGGCACACGTTGCCGCTGCGGGAACTGGCCGCCGAGCTCGGCGCGGACGGTGAGTCCACAATGGACCGGCTGCTGCACACCGTGATCAACAGTCGGCGCCCGGCCACGGCCGTGTTCAAGATGCCCGACCGTCAGCTGCGGCTGTTCGCCGAACCGGTGCCGGACGCGGCCGGCGAGGTCGTGGCGCTGCGCGGGGCCTGGCAGGACGTGACCTCCGAGTACCACACCGAGTTCGCGCTGGAGGTGACCGCCGAGCACGCCGACGAGCAGCAGCAGCTGGCCATCCAGTTGCAGCACGCCATCATCCCGCCCACCGCTGCACTGCCGCGGACCACCGGGCTGGACATCGCCGTGCGCTACCAGCCGGCCGCCACCCAGCATCTGGTCGGCGGCGACTGGTACGACGCCGTCACATTGCCGTCGGGGCAACTCCTGCTGGTGGTCGGGGACATCGCCGGGCACGGGATCCCCGTGGTCACCGGCATGATCTCGATGCGCAACGCGCTGCGCGGGCTGGCCATGACCGGCGCGCCGCCGGCGCAACTGCTGGCCTGGCTCAACACCGCAGCCGCCGGGTTGCCCGAGCGGATCAGCGGAACCGTGCTGTGCGGTGTGTTCGACCCGGAGACCTCGGTGCTGGTGTGGGCGCGGGCCGGGCATCTGCCGCCGCTGCTCGTGCGGGACGGCTCGGCGTCGCTGCTGCCGCTGCCGGCCGGTCCGCTGCTCGGGGCGTTCCGCTCACCCACCTACGAGGAGCAGGTGCTGCCGCTGACCCCGGGGGACCGGCTCGTGCTGTTCACCGACGGGCTGGTGGAACGGGCCGGGATGGACATCGACGAATGCCTCGACGACCTCGTGGTGACGGCCGCCCGGACCGACACCGACATCGAGCGCTACGCCGATCTGCTACTGGCTCATGTCGGCGCCAACGCGCGGGACGACACCTGCCTGCTGGCGCTGCGCGTCCGCTGACCGCAGAGCCTCCTGCGGGGTCCTGAACACCGGGAACATCGTCGTCAGGCCGGTCAGCTCCAGCGGCAGCAACGTCGCCCGGCGGTCGGCCACCAGGCAGATCACCGTGTTGCGCAGTTCCGCCGCCCGCTGCGCCTCGATCAGCACCGACAGGCCGGTCGACCCCAGGAAGTCCACCTCCCGCAGGTCCAGCACCAGCACTTTCGGCGCGCCGGCCAGCGCCTCGTGGATGCGCGCGGACGTGGCCGCCTGCGTGCCGACGTCCAGCTCACCGGCCAGGGCGAGCGTCAGCACCTCGGCCTGCGCTTTCGTTTCGATCACTTGGGCCGTCCTCTGTCGTGCGCAGCGGTCGCTGGGGTGTACCCGCCGCCCGCGCCGGACAAACCGGCGCGGGCGGCGGAAGTCGGCGGGGCGCCCCCTTACCCCGTACGGGTCACTTGCCGGTGACCGCGTCCTTCACCTTCTGGGCCGCGTCCTTGACCTTCTCGCCGGCCTGCTTGAGGCCGCCCTTGACCTGGTCGCCCCGGCCCTCGGCCTGCAACTGCTCGTCGCCGGTGACGCGGCCGACACCCTCCTTGGCCTTGCCGACGACCTCGTCGGCCTTGCCCTCGAACTTGCGCTCCGTGCTCATCTCGGTGCCTCCTTAGCGCCGGTTCCGTTGGGAACCGAGTACCCGTCGCCGTCCCGCTCAAACCTTCCGCTTGCGGGGCAACGACTCCTCCACCCGCTCAGCGCGACGCAGCTCACATCCGTACAACAGGCCGTAGGTGAACCCGTTGTCACCGTCCAAATGCGACTGCACGCCCATGGTCCGCAGCTCCTGCCGCGCCACCACGGAGTCCTGGTGCACGCCCAGCGTCTTCTGTAGCTTTTTCATACGCCGCGCCAACTTCGGCTTGCCTGCCGCCTCCGCCGCATACCTCGCCCGCTTCGCCGCCTTGCGCACGTCATGCAGCGTCTGCCTGCCCCACACCCGGCGCTCGGTCTTGCGGAGCCGCCTCTTCTTGTGTGCCGGCCTCACTTCCAGCGCGTCCAGCCGATCCAGCAACGCGAAGTACCGCTTGCTGTTCAGCGTTCGCCGCACCTCCGCCCGCGCCCGCTGCTCCCTCGGCGCGAACGTCTCCGTGAGCCGCTGCCGGACGTTGCCCAGCACCAACTCGCTCGGCAACTCCCCCACCTGGGCCTCCAGATGCTCGCGCAGCACCTCCAGGTCCCGCGCCGGCGCCAGCACCGCGCCCAGCCACCGCAGCTCCTTGATCACCCGCCGATTTCCCTTGTACGCCTGGAGAACACTACGGATCCGCCGGCTGGCCACCCGCATCCGGTGCACCGCGTCCTCGCCGTCCCGCCGGATCCTGACGTCCTGCCGCCCCATCTCGGCCACCTGCCGCCGCACGTGCCCGGTTATCCCCTTCGCCGGCTTTTCCTTGCCCGGCAACCGATCCCCCAACACCCTGGCCAGCTTCGACGGCACCTCCGACGGCTTGCCCAGCCTCCGCTCCACCGCCTCGAAGACCTCGTCGCCGCCCTCCACCAACTCCACCTCGATCTCCCGCCACGCCTTCACCACCGCCGTGTGCCCCAACGTCTGCGCCGCCACGTCGTCCTCGACGATCTCCGCCGCCAACCGTCCTTCCCCGTCCCGCAACTCCCACCGCCGCCGCTTCGTCCGCACATGAGCCACCGGCGCCAACGGCTCCCCCCTCGTCATTCCCCGCACCAGCTCCGCCAACTCCTCCGGCACCCGCTTCACATCCGCGTCCCGCTTCGCGGCCTTCTGCTTCGCATCCCTGGCGTGGATCTCCTCCCGGGTGTCACCACCCATCGGCAGCTTCAGATGCCAGCCCTCATCCGCGCCGCCCGTTCTACGCCGCAGCGTCACTCCCCTGCGGGCCAGCCGCAGGTCCGCCGTGTCGTGGTAGACCGCGTCCAGCACGGTCTCCTCGCCGCCCTCCAGCCCCGGCACCCCCGCCAGCCGGCCGGCCTGTGTCGGCTCGTACTTCCGCTCCGTCTCCGTCACTCGCGTCGCCATACCCCTCGGCTACCACCAGCCGGCGTCCCTTATGCCTCCTTCCGTCACCAAGAGGAGGTGATCGCACGCCGCTTCGTGGTCGACGGGCCCGTCCCCGTCGTGCGGGGCTAGGCCGGGTTCTCGGCGACGGCGAGGTAGTCCGTGTAGATCTGCGGCGAGCCCGAGAACGAGGCCAGCTGCTTCCACTCCTCGTACATCTGCTTGGTGTCGCGGTGGGCGGCCGCGAACTCCGCGGCCACGCCGGTGGCGATGTCGGGCTCGGGGTAGAAGACGTCCAGCGCGTCCAGGCTCGCGATCTCCATCATCATCACGTACTGGTCGAGGCGGTTGCCCCGCTCGCCCTTGAGCACGTGGAACCGCCAGTCCGGGTAGTCGTCGATCCGGTGGTGGTTCTCGGCGATGAAGCGGTCGAACATCTCCTCGGTCACACCGGCGCGCAGCGCCAGGTTGTGGATCCCGACGACCCGGGCGACGGGCTGCTCCCCCGGACGGTCGCGGTAGCGGGGGCCGGGCGTGACCGTGCTCCGCGGGTTGTCGGCCAGCAGCCGGTAGTCGGTGAACAACGTGGGCAACTCGCCGTACGTGCCCAGCCGCCGCCATCGTGCCAGCACCGCCTCCGCCTCGGGATGCCGCGCCCAGAACTGCCGGGCCAGCTCGGTCTGCTCACCCCGGGCCGTGACGTAGCGGTCGCGCTGCTCGGCGCTGTCGATCTCGTACAGCATCAGGTACTGCCCCGTCCGCTCTCCGCGCAACCCACGCAGCAGCGTCCACCGCCACCCCGGGTACAAGGGCAGGTGAACGCCTTCACCACGCACGAAGGCCTCGAACTCCTCCGGCGTGACACCTGCCTCCGTGTCGATGGCGATGTACTGGAAGGTGAACACCGACGAGCGTCCCATTGCGTCCAATCCTCAGGTCGGGAAAGGGAACGCGCGTCCGACAAGCGCGACTCCCCTGCACCACATCCTGCCAGCTCCAGACACCAGCGCCGGCGTGCGCCAGTTCGTGCCACCCGGACCACAACGGCGTTGGGGCCGGCGTGGCCGGGTGACCAGGGCTTGATCACCCGCACCGCGCCATCGACACGCCGCCATCGGGCGCATGCTTGATCACGCAACCAGCGTCAGATCCAACTACTGCTGACTCTGCACCGCGGACGACCAGGCGTCGGCTACGATGCAGCGATGGGTTGCTTCGCTGCCATGACCACCCGGACCGCCGCCTAGCGGCGGTGCCGAGGCTGCCGTAACCGCGGCCTCATCGCCTGCCCCGGTCGGGGCAGTGCCAGAACGTACCGCCGGATCAGTGTCCTGCCGGCAGCCATTCCTGTGCTGCCGGGTCATCCTGCCTGATCAGGGGAGTCATGCCTCAGTCGCAGCGGTTCGATTCACACAGCGGAGAACCATTTTCACGCCCGGCCCCAGCCGGACCTGTCGTGGCACGGGATCGGCGTATCGCCACCCTGGTCCTGATGGTCGGGCTCCCCGCCGCCGGGAAGACCACCCGGGCCGGAGAACTCGCGGCAGCGCACCACGCGCTGCGGTTGACCCCGGATCACTGGATGATCCCGCTGTTCGGCAATGCCATTGGCGACTTCCAGCGGCCGGGTGGTGAACGGTGGGTGCTCGAAGGGCGGCTCATCTCGGTCGCCCTTCAGACGCTGCGGCTGGGGGTCAACGTCGTGCTCGACTACGGGCTCTGGGGCCGCGATGAACGGTCGGCATTGCGCTGGCTGGCCCACTCGGTCGGGGCGGCATGCCAGGTGGTCTACCTGCCCGTGGACAAGGACGTCCAGCTCGCCCGCATCGCACACCGCCAGGAAACGACACCGCACCAGACATTCCCGATGAGCGAGGCCGACGTGGACGCGTGGCGGGAGCAGTTCCAGGCGCCTGACGCAGCCGAACTCAGCGACGGGGAGATCCCCGCCCCGCCAGCAGGGTGGCGGGACTGGTCAGAGTGGGCAGCAGACCACTGGCCCTCATGCACCGACAGCTAGTCACGGCGTTTCGTGCTGGCCGCCGGCGCCGCTGGCGTAGTGCCGCCTTCACACGGGCGGCAGGCGTTGCCAACCTCCGCGCTCGCCGCCCAGGAAGGCCAGGCATTGTGCAGGCTGACGGACACTCGCCGCTGCGCCCGAATATCAGCGCAAGGTGGGGACGGAGGCGAGCATCGGCGAAGTCGGACTCGGGGACGAAGCCGAACAGGAGGTTGACGTCGACCTAGGGATCATGGCTGCGGCGAAGGGAATCGACGACAGGTTGGTCGACGGGAGACAGCCACGCGACGGCGGTGCGGGTGGTGGCCGGGGAGTCGAGAACGGCGGAATCGTCCTTGCCGACCAACAACTCGGCCTCAACGCCGTAGTGGTCGGAGACGGGAGCGCGCAGGAGGGAGGCGTGGACGGGACGGAGGGAGCGCGTGAGGACACGGTCGAGGCGGGAAGGTCGGCCGGTCAAGGAGGAGACGGCGGCAAGAGGGTTGCCGACAGGGTCGAAGGTAGGGGTCTGGTCGTCAACGCCGTGGGTCTCGGTCCACACGTCGGTGAGATGGAGGGTGTCGGCGGGGAGAGCGGTCCCGTCGTTGAAGTCGCCGAGCAAGACGACCGGTATGTCCACATCGGACAGACCATCGTTGAGGGCAGCCAGTTCCGTGTCGCGAAGGGCGGGGCCCTGGGCATGGTGGTCGCTGGTGAGATGGGTGGTGGCGATGGTGACGGGGCCGGCGGCGGTCTCGACGACGAAGGCGACAACGCCCTTGTGGGAGCCGAGGGCGTGGAAGCCGGATTCCCGAACGGGGACGCGGCTGAGCAGGAGGAGGCCGTTGACGTCGATCGAGCGGTCGGAGACCTCGCTGACGACATAGTTCGAACGGATCCAGGGCGCGGCCAGCAGGAGCTTGAGCAGAGTGCCCTCGACTTCTTGCAGGGCAATCACATCGGCCTCGGCGCGTTCAAGCTCGGAGACCAGCCGGGGGCGACGAGAGGCGGTGTCGATGCGGTCACGGTCGTAGCGGTCCCACAAGACGTTCCACGTCAGCACCCGCAGGCGGCTGTCGCCGTAGTGTCCATCATGGATGGAGCGCACCGGAGACCAGGCCAGGCCGTCCCACGCGTACGGGGCCTTGGCGGTGAAGAACGGGGCACGCAGCCGGCGCGGATCCAGCACCCGCCCGGCGTCGGAGGAGTCGATCCGGTCGACGCCGGTGGCCCGATCCCACACCAGCTCGCCATCGGCCTCCACGAACACGATGCGGTGCCACGGAATCTCGCCGCCGGGCACGAAGGACGCCAGCGGCACGCGCTTGGGCGGACGGCCGCGCAGAGCGATGCCCAGCACGAACCGGGCCGGGTCGAACCGCGGATCCCAGCGCACCCGGTGGTAGATCTCCTCGCTGGTCCGCATCATCCCTCCTCGCGGCCGAGCGCCCCGGCGACATCCTCGACCCTACCGGAAACGCCCACGTACCACGTGCGATGCGCCTCCCCCGGATACGGTGGCGAGAACCGGCCCAGCTGCGCGGAAAGCACCTCCGCCGGCACCGGATGCGGCCGGCTGGCATTGCACCGCCGCAACTCCTCCTCGGGCGCCAACAGCACGGCATCGGTGACGAGCGCGTCCCGCCGGGCGGCGACGGTGCGGAACAACGTGCGCTGCCGTCGATTCAGCGACGTGGCATCCCAGACCACGGTGCGGCCGGCGGTCAGGGCCCGCTCAAGCCGCCGCACCCCGATGTGGAACACGGCCGCGTTGTCACTCTGGTCCGCACGGCGCCCCCGGGCCGCACGCAGGTCGTCCAGCGACACCGCCTCGTCAATCCCCTTCAGGGAATCGACAAAATGACTCTTGCCGCTGCCGGACGGCCCGATCATGGCAACCAGACGGGGAAACTCGCCGGACCGCCAGCGCCAGGTCAGCGGAATCGCCTCCGCCGCCGTGGAAATCCGGCACCGGGCCTCGGCCCAGCACCGGTCGGCCGCGTCCTCGTCGAGGTTCTGCGCCCGCAACTCCGACTTCAACGGATCGAAGGGCCGCGGGCCGAGCAGGCCGGCCTCCTCGGCGTGCAGGGCCGACCACTCGACCTCCTGGTTTCCGGGCTGCGCGGCCGCCGCGACGGCATGGAGCACGCCGAGGTCCGCGGCCAGGGCCAACTGCCGCAAGCCGGATCGGCGCGAGTCGTCCGGGAACGGGGTCAGCAGGCGGCCATACAGCCCAACCACATCGGCAACTTGGCGGGCCATGCGCATACCCAGCAAACCAGCGAGATCGGCCATGATCAGACGGCGTTGGTGGCCGCGCAGCAGGGCCGCCAGCACGCCGATCAGGCGGGCGTCTCCCCTACGCCCCAGGACGTCCAGCCGCTCGACGACGTCGCCGAGATCCTCGGCGTCGGCAAAACCCACCGCGGCAAGGAGATCAGAGGCGTCGACAGCCATGCCGGCCCGGACGTCCCACAGGGCGGAGGCCGGGCCACGGCCGTTGGCGACCACCGGGCCGAGCATCCAGTGCCGGTCGGTCTGGACGTGCCCGGCCCGCACCCACTTCGCCACGCAGGAACGGAAATCGCCGAACGGGAAGCCGTCGGCGACCCGGACGACGTATCCCTCCTGCCGGTCCAGGTCCAGGCGGATCCGCCGCACCGCTCGCGAGTCGAACACCCCGCGCCACAACACCTTCGGCACCGGAACGCCCAGCTCGGAGGCGAACCGGACGGTCTGGCCCCAGGACAGACAGCGCTCCCCGGCCCACACCGAGAAGGCGTAGAACCAGCTGTCCAGGCCCTCGTAGCGCACGGAATGGCGGGCGTGCATGTTCTCCCCGCACACCCGCCACCCCGCCGGAATCGCGCTCGCCACCTTGCCGTGCAACGACCTCACCCACGCCCGCGACGGGTGGTGCGCCGAGTCCAGGGACCGGGCGTGCAGACCGTCGCGGTAGAGGGTGGTGTTCTCGCCGTCCAGCTTCTCCGTGACCACGACCTCACGGCCCGCGAACCCCGACAGGTCGGTGGTCCGCAGGTCGTCGGCGGTCGCGCCCGGCGACCACGGCAGGTGCGGCGTGCGCGGATAGTGGATCCTCACCCGGTGAGAAAACCACACCGGGGCACTGAACCCCACCGAAAATCCTCAGCCCACCTTGAAACCCGGGGTGAGCACCAGGCTGACCAGCTGGTCGTCGGTCAGCGGCGCGGCGGCCAGCCCGGGCACCCCGGAGTGGAAGTACTCCTTGCTCTGGGCCAGGTACACGACGGTGCCGTCGGAATACCGGTACGCGGCAACGGAGTCGATGCGGGCGTCGGCGGTGTGCGAGATGAGACCGACGGTCTTGTCGCCGACCTGCTTGACCACGCAGTCGCCGCTCACGCCCCAGAAGGCCTGCGCGGCCTGGCACGTGTCGGCGGGAATGTCGTTGCCGGGGGCGTGCACCTCGACGATCACCTCGCCGACCCCGACGCCGCCGTTGGCCGGCGCGACCGGTTCAATCCCTTGGTAGCCCCAGTTGTCGGTGTCCCAGTTCTCCACTTGGGCCTGGTTGGAGCGCAGCTTGAACGCGGCGCCGGGCATCTGGGCGTCGATCGCGGGCCGCAGCGGTGAGGGCAGCACACCGTCCAAAGTGGCCAGAAGCTGCACGCTCTTGTCGTTCTGTGGCCCTTTGGTCTGGGTTCGGTCGCCGTGTTCGGTCGACGAAGTCGTCGCCGAGGCGGCAGTTCCCTTGGTCTGGGCGGCCGTTCCGATCTGCGTCCGCGGCACGTTGATCGTGAACGCCCCGGCCACGAGGGCGACCACGGCGACCCCGACCCCGAGGCCGGCCAGGTTGGCCCGGCGCGCGCGGCGGGCCCGGTGGGCCCGGGTCAGCGCCGCGTCCGCGGTCACCGGCCGCGGCGGCGCGGCGTCGGTCATCGCCTCCTGGAGTGCTTCCCGCAGTTCCTGCTCGTTCACGCGCCCCTCCTTGAGCTCAGTGTGGTGACGTCCAGCAGCGCCCGCAGGGCCTGCAATCCCCGCGCCGCCTGGCTTTTGACCGTGCCCTCGGAGCAGTCCAGCAGCCGGGCGGCGTCCTCGACGGACATGTCCTCCCAGTACCGGAGCACGAGCACCGCCCGCTGCCCGGCCGGCACCTTGGCCAAGGCGGCCAACAGAACCAGCCGGTCCTCCGGCGCGAACCCGAGGCCGGGCCGGTCGTCGTGCTCGGCGGTCACGTGCTCGCGGCGGAACCAGCCCAGCCGGCGCTCCGAGAGGAACGCCCGGACCAGCACCTTGCGGGCATAGCCGTCCAGCGCCTCCAGGTCGTGCAGGCGATGCCAGTGGCGGTACAGCTTGGTGAACGTCACCTGGGTCAGATCCTCGGCACGGTGCCAGTCACCGCACAGCAGGTACGCCGTGCGTTGCAGGCTGTCGGCCTTGGCCGTGACGAACTGAGCGAACGCGATGTCGCGATCGGCCATGTTCCCCCTCCGTGTCGTCGGCTCCACTCATGAACACGCCCTCGGAGCCCAGCGGGGTTGCACGGTCACGAACACAGGGATGGGGTGGCGATCCAGGCGTAGGCGACGGCGGACAGGGCGATCAGCAGCAGCACGGCGACCAGGGCGGCGATCTGGTGTGACCGAAGGGTTTGACGGCGGTGGGCGGAGAGGCTGGCGTCGAGGAAGGCCCGTTCGCGGGCGGTGACGGCGTCGTCGGTGCGGGCCGCCCAGTCGGCCGTCGACGCCAAGCGAACGCCCCGGTACAGGGCGCCGGGGTCGTGGTCGAGCGCCTCCCACTCGTCGGTGGCCCGGGTCAGCGCCCGCTGGATGCGACGGTAGTCGGGGTTCTCGGCCAGCCAGTCCCGAAGTCGCGGCCAGTGCCGGATCAGGGACTCGTGCGTGATCTCCACGCCGTCCGCGTGCACGGTCAGCAGCCGAGCGTCGACGAGGGTGTCAAGTACGGACTTGGTGGCGTCGTCGGCGTCGAGTTCGGGCCCGGACACCCGCCGCCGGCGGTCGTCGACGTCGACCAGCCGGAGGAAGAGCCGGCGGGCGATGCGCTGCCGATCCTCGGACAGCGCGGCGAACGTCTGCTCGGCGATGCGGGCCAGCCAGTGGTGGACGCCCCCGACGGCCTCGTAGCCGGCCACGGTCAGGGTGGTGCCCTGACGGCGACACCAGGTGGCCAGCAGGACGTGCGAGAGCAGCGGCAGCGCCCCGGCCTCGCCGCACACGTCGGAGATCACCCGGGCGACCAGCGCGGTCGACACCATGCCGCCGGCGCTCACCGCCGGCTGGGTGATGGCCCGCCGCAGTTCCTCGCTGGTCATCGCGCCGACGTCCACCCGCGCATCCCGCAGGGCGGCGGCCAACTCGGGGTGCCGGGCGCAGTGGTCCTCGAAGCCGGCGCGGACGCCGATGGCCACGCGGCAACGACCGGTGGCGGCGGCCACCAAGGCCCGGATGAACGCGTCCCGCTCGGCCGGGTCAGCGCACCGCGTGAAGACCTCCTCGAACTGGTCGACAACCAGCAGCACGTCCGCGTCCTCGCCCCGGTCGACCAGGGCCTGCCGGACGCGCAGCCCCAGGTTGGCCGGGTCGGCCATGAATTCGGCCCGCAGCACCGTCGGCGATTCGGCCAGGAATGTGGCCAGCTGCACCGCGCATTCCTCGACGGGATGCGCGCCGGGCGTGAACAGAATTGTCGGGCGATTACCACGGTCGGCGGCCAACCCGGCCCGCAGAATGGACGACTTGCCGCAGCCCGATGGGCCGAACAGCCCGGCGAATCGCCGTCCGTTCACCCGATCGACGAGTTCGGCCACCTGTTCCTCACGGCCGAAGAACAGCGGCCCGTCGGCCTCCTCGAACGGCGCCAGGCCGAGATAGGGCGAGCCGGCCGGCTCCGGTCCCTCGGCCGGTTCGCGCAGCGCGGCGGTGGCCTCACGCCACCGCCGCTCCCACTCGGCGGTGTCGCCCGAGCAGGCCGAAACGTAGGCCAGCGTGACCGACAGGCTGGGCAGCCGCCGCCCGGCGGCGGCCTCGGACAGCGCCGCCGGCGAGTAGTGGGCCCGGCGGCTCAGCTCGCGATAAACCGGATTCCCGGCGTGGGCCCGCAGCTTGCGCAGGTCGGCGGCGAACCGCACGACCGGGCCGTCCTCGGCCGCCAACGGGCGTTCTGCGCGTGGCATTCCCCTACTCCCCCCTTAAGTCCCCACCAGCATTGTTCACAGAATGTTGTCCACCGTCCAGTCGTCGACGCTGAACAGCGCGGGACTGGTAGACAGGAAGCGGCGGCGGCCCGCCTCGACCCCCAGAGAGGCCGGCCGCCGCCGTGATCCGGAATAGCTTCAGCGGTCATCGAATTCCCGCTCACGCCCATTGTCGACCGGCCCGCGGGCCCGGCGACGGCGCTGACCGGAGGGGTACAAAACTCGGCCCGAACCCCACTGCCGGCGTGCCCGGCCCCGGGGCGCTGCCTACCGTGATCACGGGGAAACACCTGTGAGAGGGGCAATTCGAGTTGAGACGTGTGCTGTCCGCCGCCGCGATCGTCGCCGCGGCCGTGGTCACCATGGGGAGCGCGCCCGCGGTCGGCGCGGCGCTCCCGCACCAGACGATCACCTGGGGCTCCTGTTCGGACACCGCGCTGGCCGCCGCCGGCGCGCAGTGCGGCACGCTCCAGGTGCCGCTCGACCACGCCAACCCCGGCGGCACGCAGCTGACGCTCGCGCTGTCCCGATTGGCCCACAAGGCTTCCAGCCCGTACCAGGGCGTGATGATGGTGGCGCCGAACGCGCTCGGCGGCACCGGCTACGAGCAGGCCGCGCTCGGGTCCCAGCTGCCCGGCGCGGACGGCTACGACTGGATCGGCCTCGCCCGCCGCGGCCTCGCGCCCAGCGTGCCGGCGCTGTCGTGCGAGCCGAACTACCAGGACTTCGACCGCCCGTCGTACCGGCCGACCACGCCGGACATCGAGGCCCAGTGGCTCACCCGGGTGCAGGGCTACGCCGACGCGTGCGGCCAGGCCCAGCCGGATCTGTTGCAGCACATGAAAACCACCGACATCGTGGCCGACATGGAGGACATCCGGCAGGCGCTGGGCGTGACCCAGCTCAGCCTGTACGGGCAGTCCTACGGCACCTACGTCGCGGAGGTCTACGGCACGCTGCACCCGCTGACCGTGCAGCGGATGGTGCTGGACAGCCCGATCAACCCGGACGAGGTCTGGTACCGGGCGGCCAACTTCGACCAGAACTCGGGGCTGGAGCGGAACTTCCTGCTCTGGTTCGACTACCTCGCGGCCAATGACGGCACCTACCACCTGGGCACGACCCGGGCGGCGATCCAGCAGGTGTGGGCCGACCAGATCGCGAAGGTGACCGCGCACCCGGCCGACGGCGTGATCGGCCCGTCCGAGCTGGCCGACACCTTCCTGGTGACGCCGTACTTCCAGGCCACCTGGCCGCTGTTCGCCGGCATCTTCGCCCGCTACGTGGCCAGCGGCGACGCCACCGAGGTGCAGGCCACGTACTCGCAGTTCTTCCAGCACGGCAACGACAACACGTTCGCCACGCTGCTCGCGCAGACCTGCACCGACGCGCCGTGGCCGACGGACTGGGCGACCTGGCGGGCCGACACCGTGGCCAGCGACGCGCAGGCGCCGGACACCGCGTGGGGCAACACCTGGGCCAACGCGCCGTGTCGGGTGTGGCCGGCCAAGGCCGGAACCGCCGTGCCGGTGCTGGGTCTCGCGGTGCGCAGCGTGTTGCTGTTGGAGAACTCGCTGGATGCTGTCACTCCGCTGTCGGGCGCGTTGACCGTGCGCCAGCGGTATCCGCACTCGGCGCTGGCGACCGTGAACGGGGCGATCACCAACGGCGTCGTGCCGGGCGCGAACGCCTGCCTGAACACCGTGCTGGGCAACTACCTCAGCAGCGGGACCCTGCCGGCCCGCAAGGCCGGCAACGTCTCCGACACGGAGTGCGCCGCCTGACCGAGGAGCACCCGCGACGCCGCCCCGGCCCGGCCGGGGCGGCGTTTCCCATTCTGGTCTAGACCAGAACTGTCAAGGGTGAATGTTTCACCCGAGGATCGTTCGCTGTCAGGATGGTCGGACGCCGCCACGCCCATCACGTCATTACCCCTGCGATGACTGTGAGGAAACACGATGGCGAAGACACCCCTGCGTCTGGCCTGGCCAAAAATCCCAGCACTGTCCGCACTCGTGCTCAGCGGCCTGCTGGCCGCGGCGCCGCTGGCCACCGCCGGCACCCGGCCGGCCGACGCCGCGATGAGCCCGTCGGCGACCTGCACCCAGAAGAGCACGCTGGCCGGCACCCACCTGTCCGACCTGCAGATCGCCCAGTACGCCCGCAACAACGGCGGCCTGCACGGCAACGGCCTGATCATCTCGATCGCGGTCGCGCTGGCCGAGAGCCAGGGCTGGACCCAGGCCGTGCTGATCAACACCGACTGCAGCCGCGACCGCGGCGTGTGGCAGATCAACTCGTTCTGGCACAGCGAGGTCACCGACGCCCAGGCGTTCAACCCGGTGACCTGCGCCCAGGCCACGGCCCGGATCTCGTCCAACGGCGCCGACTGGACGCCGTGGACCACCTACAACAACGGTGCCTACAACCAGTACATGTCCCGGGCTCGGACCGCCGCCTCCCAGGCGGGCGGCTGAGCCACTAGCCGCGTGCCGGCCGTCAACGGCGACGGCCGGCGCGCACCCGAATCAGCGCCAGTCGAAGCGGTAGGCGCGGTAGGTGTTGACTCCGGCCGGGAACTTGGCGTTGAACACCACGGCCCCGGACCGGTCGAACTCGGACAGGTAGGGCAGCGCGCCCCAGCCCACGAACGTCCGCCCGCCCGGCCCCGGCTGCGCGTTGCCCTGCGACGTGGCGAGCAGGCCGGCGGGCTGATTTTCCGTGCGCACCAAGGTTGCCGTGCGCTTGGCGAAGTCGAGCTTCACGGTGACGACACGACTGTTGGGGTACTGGGAAACCGCGCCGGCGCCGGTGTTGGCCGCGCCGGCGGCCTCGTTGTCGAAGAAGGTGTAGTAGCCGCCGCCGAGCGGTTCGGGGTCGTGCTGCCACGCGACGAGAGCGCCGGCGCTGTTGAGCTCCTGACCCTCGACCTTGAACGAACTCGCCTTTCCGCCCAGCTGCCACAGGATCCGGCCGTCATGGCGGGAGATCTCGTAGGCGCTCCAGGTGTCGCGCGCGTCGACCAGCAGGTTGTCGCCGTCCTGCTTGACGGCGTTGATGTGGAACCAGTCCCACGGCGTGGAGGTGGACGCCGGCAGCGGCTGCTCGCTCTGCGCGTACGGCACGTGATCGGCGGCGTTCCACTGGAACAGCACCTTGCCGGTGGCGATGTCGATCTCCTGCACCACGCCGTCGACGACCTGCTGGGCGGCCGGGCCGCCGATCGCGGTGAGGTCGGCGGTGGACTGCCGGTAGGCCAGGACCAGGGCCGTGTTCCTTGGCGTGATGACAAATTCGTGCCCGTCGGCCTGGTAGCCGTTGCCGGCCCGAACCTCGGCGATCTTGCGGTAGTGGGCGTCGTAGATCACGTCGACGCCGACCGCCAGGCCGCCCAATCCGGTGCCCTGCCACCAGGTCAGCACCGGCTGGCCGTGATAGGTCTGCTTGCGGAAGTCGGTCGCCGCCTGCCCGGCCGGCACGGTCCGCGACCACACGACCTGCTTGCCGTCGGGGCTGAGGATCTCCACGCCGTTGGCATAGGCGCCGGAGCTCGGCGTGATGAAGATGTCGCCTTTGCCGGCCCCTGCGGCATTTGTGAGCACGGTCAGCGGCGGCAACTGCGGGTCTGCGGCGGCCGGAGCCGCGGGCAGAACGACCGCGGCGGTGACGGCGGCCGCCGCGAGGATGTACTGGCGCATGGCTGGCGACGCTAGAACACGTTGCCCAGCAACGGAAGCGCGTTCAGAGTGTGGGAACTAGGCGGAGTGGCTGGACAGCATCGTGCGGTGCAGGACCTCGACGTGCCGGCACGTGACCGCCACCGCCTCGACCGCGTTCCGCCGCTCGATGGCCGTCACGAGTTCACCATGCTCCCGATTGGACTCACGCAGATACTCCAAGGGATACGGCAGGTAGTAGCGGTAGAGCTCCCGCACCACCGCGGCGTACCGGCCCACGCCGACGGCCAGGCCGCTGGCCTCGACGACCGCCATGTGGAACCGGGCGTCCAATTCGTGGAACTCGGCCCAGCCCGATGCCTTGTCCATCGAGGAGACCAGGTCTCGCAGCTCCACCACGGCCTCGTCGGTCCGATGCACGGACGCCAGATGCACCAGGCCCGCCTCCAAGGCCAGCCGGTGGTCGATCAGCTCGTGCACCTCGGCCGCGGCCCCGGTGTAGGCGGCGATCTCCGCCACCACCCCCATCGCCGGCTCCGACGCGACCAGGGTCCCGCCGCCGCGACCGCGCCGGCGTTCCAGCACACCGTCCACGCACAGCGACTCCAGCGCCCGCCGGACGGTGATCTCCCCGACCCCGAGCGCGATGGCGATCTCCGGGCCGGGCGGCAGCGACTCGCCCGGGGCGAGCAGGCCCAGGTCCACCGCCAGCGCGATCCGCGCGCGCACCGTGTCCAGCGCCGAAAGCCGGCGCAGTGTCGTCAGCGCGGGGCCGGTCAACGCGGGGGCGCTCAGGCGGTCCATGCCGGCCACCATACCGGCCAAAACCGCTCATCATGAGCAGTATTGTAAAACTGTTCAGGCTGGACTATTTTGCGCCTACCGTCACCGACGGAAGGAGTCGCGGTGTCCCTGCCCGTCGTGTTGGCGCAGGCCGAACCGGTGCCGTTCGACCGGCCCCTGTCCGCCTTCGCCGCCGAGGTCGAGGCCCTGCTCACCGAGCATCCGGGCACCCGCCTGGTGATGTACCCCGAGCTGCACCTGTGCCGGGCCCCGAAGCCGGCCGACGCCGCCGAGCCGCTGGACGGCCCCCGCGGGCGGGAGCTGGCCGAGATCGCCCGCGACCTGGGGATCTGGCTGGCGCCGGGCAGCGTGTGCGAACGCGGGCCGGCCGGCGAGCTGTTCAACACCGCGGTGGTCTACTCCCCCGGCGGCGAGCTCGTCGCCTCCTACCGCAAGGTCTTCCCGTGGCGGCCGTACGAGCCGTACGACCCGGGCGACCGCTTTGTCGTCTTCGACCTGCCGGAGGGCCGGGTCGGCTTCTCCATCTGCTACGACGCGTGGTTCCCGGAGATCACCCGGCACCTGGCCTGGATGGGGGCCGAGCTGGTGCTCAACCCGGTGCAGACCACCACCCGGGACCGGGCCCAGGAGCTGGTGCTGGCCCGGGCCAACGCCATCGTCAACCAGGTGTTCGTGGCCAGCCTGAACGTGGCCGGGCCGTTCGGCATGGGGTGCAGCATCGTGGTCGGGCCGGAGGGGCAGGTGCTGGCCGAGACGCCCGGGGCCGAGCCGGCGGTGCTCGCGCTGGAGCTGGACCTGGCCGAGGTGGCACGGGTGCGCAAGCACGGCACCGCCGGGCTGAACCGGATGTGGCAGCAGTTCGGGGAGACCGACGCGCCCATCGAGCTTCCGCTGTACCAGGGACGAATCGAACCCGGCCGGTGGCGGCCGGGCGGAGGTGACCCGCGATGACCGCGCCGACTACGACCGCGAAGCTCACGCCGCACCTGCGCCTGCGGGGTGTTGTCCTTTTTGGACTCGCCTACATGGCGCCGCTGATCGTGCTCGGCACGTACGGCATCGTCGCCGACAACACCAACGGCACCGTGCCCACCGCGTATTTGCTGGCCACGGTGGCGATGCTGTTCACCGCGGCCAGTTACGGCCGGATGGCGTCGGTCTACCCGGTCGCCGGCTCGGCGTACACCTACGTGCGCAAGTCGATCGACTCCCGGGTCGGCTTCCTGGTCGGCTGGGCCGTGCTGCTGGACTACTTCTTCCTGCCCATGGTGATCTGGCTGATCGGCGCGGCCTACATGTCGGCGCAGTTCCCGGGCGTGCCGAGCTGGGTGTGGGTGCTGGCGTTCATCGTGGTCACCACCGTGCTGAACGTGCTGGGCATCCGGGTCGCGGTCACCGCCAACTTCCTGCTGATGGCCTTCCAGCTGCTGGTGATCGTGTTCTTCGTGATCCTGTCCCTGCGCCACGTCGGCTCCGGCGGCCTGTTCAGCACGGTTCCCTTCTACCACAACGGATCCTCGTTCAGCGGCATCTCGGCCGGGGCGGCGCTGGCCGCGTACGCGTTCCTCGGCTTCGACGCCGTGACCACGCTGACCGAGGAGACCTTCGAGCCCCGCAGGACCATTCCGCGGGCCATCCTGCTGACCGCGCTGCTCGGCGGCGTGCTGTTCGTGATCCTGTCCTACGCCACGCAGCTCGCGCATCCCGGCTCCACCTTCCACGACACCTCCTCGGCGGCGTTCGAGATCGCCACCGACATCGGCGGCAACGTCTTCGCCGCGGTGTTCCTGGCCGGGCTGATGGTCGCCCAGTTCGCCTCCGGCATCGCCGCGCAAGCCGGCGCGTCCCGCCTGATGTACGCCATGGGGCGGGACGGCGTGCTGCCCAAGCGGCTTTTCTCCTACCTGCAACCGAAGTTCGAGACGCCGGTGTTCGGCATCGTCCTCATTGGACTCGTCGGCCTCGGGGCGCTGGCCCTGGACGTCACCACCTCCACGTCGTTCATCAACTTCGGGGCGTTCACCGCCTTCACCTTCGTCAACATCTCGGTGATCGCCCTGTGGCTGCGCCAACGGGGTTCGGTGCTGCGCAATCTGGTGTTCCCGGTCATCGGGGCCGCCGTCGACATCTGGCTGCTGGTGCACCTGGACGGCATCGCCGTCACCCTCGGGCTGATCTGGCTGGCCCTGGGCGTCTGCTACCTCGCCTACCTCACCCGCGGCTTCCGCCGCCCGCCGCCGGAGGTCACGTTCGAGGAGTGATCGAGTTGCGGCCGGCCGGGCCGTGCCCTAGGCAGGAAGTCGAGCGACACTCGACTTGAGGAGCTGCCGTGAAAGCCGTTCGCGTTGTCCTGGTGGCCGCGTCCGTCATCGCCGCCACGCTGGCCGTCGGCGGGCCCGCGCAGGCCTCCGCGCGGTCCTGCCACGTGCTGGTGTGCAACGAGATCAACGGCACCGGCCTCCAGGTGGAGTGGGTCGAGGCCGGCCTGACCTGGAACAGCCGCTTCTACGGCCACTTCCAGATCTCCGGCGGCGGGCTCAACGCCAACTCCCCCACCCAGAGCTGGGGATCCCCCGACCACTGGCGCCTCACCGTGGGCCACAACCTGCCCGACCAGGCCCTGGTCTGCGTGGCCGGCTGGGAGCACATCGACGGCGGCTACCGGCAGCGCGGCAACGCCTGCAACAAGATCCACGCCTGATTGAAATTTACACCGAAAAAAGGGTCGGATACCGTCGACGGCATGGACATTGTTGCCGTGACTGAGGACCTGATTCCCGCATTGGTGACGTCGGTGGCCGCGCTGTTCGCCGAGGACGGCGGCCGGCATGATCCGTGGATGGACACCGGCTGGCCCGATCGAGCGGGCGCCGCCTACTACCGGGGGCGGCTTGACGGGCAGTTATGCCTGCTGGCCAGAGAACATGGCCGGACCGTCGGCCACCTGGTCGGCCGGCTCGGCAGCAGCGAGCTCCGCCCGGGGGCGACGGTGGCGGTGCTGGAAAGCATGCGCGTCGACGAGTCGGTTCGGCGTGACGGCGTCGGATCGGCACTCGTCGGGGAGTTCACGGCGTGGGCTTCTCGGGCGAGGGCAACGGAATTCCGGGTCACGGCATTCGCGGCCAACGAGGGGGCGATCGGATTCTACCGTTCGCGCGGATTCGAGCCGTTCGAAGTGACGCTGCGAAAAGGCGTCACGCCCTGAGCACCTCGGCCAGCACCACGGCGTGGCTGATGTCGAGGGCTGCGGTGGCGGTCAGCAGCGTGACGACACCGTCCATTGCGCGCAGACCGTCCACAGCGGCCTGGTGCTCGGGGTCGGCGAGTTCGGCCCGGTACCGCTCGGCGAATTCCTCGAAGCGGTCCGGGTCGTGCCCGTACCAGACCCGGAGCTCGGTCGAGGGAGAGACGCTTCGGCACCAGTGGTCCAACTGGGCCAGTTCCTTGCGCAGGCCCCGCGGCCAGAGCCGATCGACGAGCACCCGGGTCCCGTCATCGGGACCGGGCTCGTCGTACACGCGCGCGACCCGCACCGTCTGCACCGGCGGACGATAACCCCGAACGCCGCGCCACGCCGGCAGGACATGCCGTCGACTTCGGCCACCTACTGGAGAAAGTGCCACGGCTACACTGCGCCAATGCTGGCCGTGAAGCTCCTGGGCGCGCTGCACGCGGAAGTCGACGGACGCGAACTGGAGTTGGGGCCGCCGAAACAGCGGGCCCTGTTCGCACAGCTGGCGGTGCGCCGCAACCAGGTGGTGTCCCGCACCGAACTGATCGACGGCGTCTGGGGTGAGGAACCCCCGGACAGCGTCCGCGGCATCATCCACACCTACGTCTCCAAGCTGCGCCAGACCCTGGCCGGGGAACGCAAGGCGGCGGCCCGGGAGTCGCTGCTGGCCAGTGTCGGCTCGGGCTACCGGCTGACGCTGGAGCCGGACAATGTGGACCTCTGGCGGTTCGAGCACGCCTTCCAGCAGGCGGCGCAGGCCCGCGCCGGCGACGACGTGGAGCGGGCGATCGAGCACTGGGACCGGGGCCTGCGGCTGTGGCAGGGCGAGCCGCTGCCGGGCGTGCCGGGGCCGTTCGCGGAGAGCGAGCGCCAGCACCTGGCCGAGCTGCGGCTGGCGGCGATCGAGGATCGGGCCGAGACCCTGCTGGCGCTGGGCCGTGAGTCCGAAGTGGTCGTCGACCTGCGGACGTATGTCGAGGACCACCCGCTGCGGGAACGGTTGCGAGCCCTGCACATGATCGCCCTGTACCGGGGCGGCCGGCAGGCGGAGGCGCTGGAGCACCACGACCGGCTGCGCCGCATGCTGGCGGCGGAGCTGGGGGTGGACCCGGGCGCCGAGGTGCAGGCGGTCTACCAGCAGATCCTGGCCAACGACCCGGCGCTGGGCCGCCCGAAGCAGCGGGTCACGGTGACGCTGCCCAAGGAGGAGCCGCCGACGCCGGCCCGCGAGGGGCGCAGCCCGTATCCGGGCCTGATGTCCTTTTCGGTCGGCAACGCGCAGTACTTCTTCGGACGGGAGCAGCTGACGGCGTCCCTGGTGGACCGCCTGGGCGATCCGCGGCGGGACGGCCCGGTGGCGGTGGTCGGCGCGTCCGGCTCGGGCAAGTCCTCGCTGCTGCGGGCCGGCCTTGTCCCCACGATCGAGGGCATGGACCTGGCCACCCGCCGCTGGACCTGGCTGCTGGTGACGCCGGGCAACAAGCCGGTGGAGGCGCTGGCCTCGGCGCTGGCCCAGGGCACCGGCCAGCCGCCGTCGGAGCTGCTGGCGATCATCCGCGACGAAGCGACCGAGCTGGCCGGGGTGTTGGACGGCTCGGAGCGCCTGGTGGTGGTGATCGACCAGTTCGAGGAGCTGTTCACGCTCTGCGAGGACGAGGCCGAGCGCCGGATGTTCGTCGAGGCGATCACCGCGCTCAACGCGGCCGTGGTGTACGGGGTGCGGGCCGACTTCTACGGCCACTGCGCCCGGTTCCCGGAGCTGGTCGCGTCGTTGGAGCGGGCGGTGGTGGTCAGCCCGATGACGGCGGCGGGGCTGCGGGAGGCGATCGAGCGGCCGGCGGCGCTGGCCGGGCTGGAGTTGGAGCCGGGCCTGAGCGACGTGCTGCTGCGCGATCTCGGGGCCGAGGAGGACACCGGCGGCGTGCTGCCGCTGCTGGCCCACACGCTGCTGGCGACCTGGCAGGTCCGCGAGGGCAATCGCCTGACGTTGCACGGATACGCCGAGGTCGGCGGCGTGCACCGGGCCATCGCCACCACGGCCGACGCGACGTATGCCCGGTTCGATCCGGTCGGCCGGGATCTGGTGCGCCGGCTGTTGCTGCGGCTGGTGCACGTCGGCGAGGGCGTCGAGGTGACGCGGGCGCGGGCGGACCGGGCCGGCCTGATCGAGGGCTCGTCGGATCCGGAGACGGCGGCGGCGGTGCTGGACGCGCTGGCCCGGGCCCGGCTGGTGACGTTGGACGAGACCACGGCCGAGATCAGCCACGAGGCGCTGCTGCGGTCGTGGCCACGGCTGCGCGAGTGGGTGGCGGCCAACCGCGAAGGCCTGCGGCAGCACCAGCAGCTGGCCCAGGACGCTCGGGCGTGGCAGCAGGCCGGCCGGGACGATTCGGGGCTGTACCGGGGTGCGAAGCTGGCGATCGCCCGCGAGTGGGCGGACGACGACGCGCTGGCGCCGGTGGAGCGCGAGCTGCTGGAGGTCAGCGCCGAGCGGGAGGCTGCCGAGCACGAGTCGGCGGTGCGGCGGACCCGGCGGCTGCGGCAGCTGGTGGCGGCGCTGACGGCGCTGCTGCTGGTGGCCGTGGGCTCGATGGTGTTCGCGCTGATCGAGTGGAACACGACGTCGCAGCAGCGGGCCGACGCGCTGTCCAGACAGGTTGCGCTGCGGTCGAATTCGCTGTTGGCCGCCGATCCCGCGCTGGCGGCGCAGCTGAGCCTGGTGGCGTATCGGACTTCGCCGACCACCGAGGCCACGGGCAGCCTGCTGACGTCTTCGGGCGTGCCGGCGGCGACCCGGCTGCTGGGGCACAGCGACGGCGTGACTGCCTTGTCGTACGGGGGAAATCTCCTCGCCAGCGCCAGCAAGGACAAGTCGGTTCGGCTGTGGGACGCGACCTCCCGCAGCGAGCTGGCGACCCTGCCGGTGTCGAGCGCCGCCTACGGTGTGGCGCTGAGCCGGGACGGCAAGCGGCTGGCCGCCGGCATCGCCGACGGCTCGGTCATCCTCTGGGACGTAAGCGATCCCCGCAGCCCCAGGCCGCTGGCCACGGGCAGGGGTCATTCCGACAGCGTGTTCTCGCTGGCCTTCAGCCCGGACGGCCAGCAGCTCGCGACCGGCAGCGGCGACAAGACGGTCCGTCTGTGGCATGTGGACGGTCAGCAGCTGGCCTCGTTCGCCGTCCTCAATGGACACGAGAAGACCGTCACCTCGATCGCCTACAGCCCGGACGGCAAGCTGGTCGCCAGCGGCAGCTACGACAACACCGTGCGGCTGTGGAACGCCGCCACCGGGGCCCCGGCCGGAGTTCTCGCCGGCCACGCCAACGCGGTCACCGGCGTGGCCTTCAGCCCCGACGGCAGCCGCCTGGCCAGCGCCAGCTACGACGAGACGGTCCGGATCTGGGACACCGCGACCGGCGCCACGGTGGCGACGCTGCCGCCCGCTACGAGCTTCCTGGAGGCCGTGGCCTTCAGCCCGGACGGCCGGATGGTCGCGGCCGGCGGCGACGACCACATCACCCGGGTCTGGGACATCACCTCCGGCACGCCGGTGGCCTCGTTCACCGCGCCGGCGACGATCCGCGCGGTGGCGTTCAGCCCGGACGGCTCGTCGTTGGCCACCGGGGCCGCCAACTGGGCCGTGACGGTGTGGGACGTGAGCGCGGACGAAGTGCTGGGGCACGCCCAGTCCGGCTGGGGCATCGCCTTCGACAAGACCGGCAAGGTGCTGGCCAGCGGCCATTACGACGGCACGGTGCGGCTGTGGGGCATGGGCGACCCGCGGCGGCCGACGGCGCTGGCCACGCTGACCGAGCACACCGGCCCGGTGACCTCGGTGGCGTTCAGCCCGGACGGCAAGACCCTGGCCAGCGTGAGCTATGACCACACCGCCAAGCTGTGGGACGTCGCCGACCCGGCCCATCCGACGCTGCTGTCGACCGTGGCCGCCTCCACCGGGCAGCTGGAGTCGGTTGTCTTCGATCCGTCCAGGAAGATGATAGTCACAAGTGGTGACGATCACCTGATCAGACTGTGGGACGTGTCCGACCCCCGCCACGTCACGCCGATCGGGCAGCCGCTGACCGCGCACACCGACGGCGTCAGCTCGCTGGCCTTCAGCGCCGACGGCAAGACCATGGCCAGCGGCAGTTACGACGGCACCGCCCGGATCTGGGACGTCTCCGACCCGGTGCACCCGGTCAGCAAGGCCCCGATCACCGCCGCCCGGCCGGCGGCGATCCGCGGCATCGCCCTGTCGGCCGACGGCAAGCTGCTGGCCGTCGGCGGCGAGGACCACGCCGTGGAGCTGTGGGACGTCAGCGGCGCGCCGTCGCAGCTCAGCACGTTGACCGACCACACCAACACGGTGACCTCAGTGGCCCTGAGCGCCGACGGCAAGTCCCTGGCCAGCGCCAGCTGGGACCGCACGGTGTCCACCTGGGACATCAGCGACCCGCGCCGTCCGAAGCAGTCGGCGAGCCTGTCCGGGCCGACCGGCAACGTCACCGCGGTGGCCTTCGACCCGCGCGGCGGGAGCGTCGCCGCCGGTGTGGCCGACGCGCCGATCTCCTTGTGGCAGACCGATCCCGAGGCAGTGGCGCGGCAGGTGTGCAGCGTGCGCGGGACGCCGCTCAGCGAGGCCGAGTGGCACACCTACGTGAGCGAGGACGCCCCGACCGACCCCTGCTGACCAGCGCCCCGACCCGCACGCCCAGGCCTTGTGAGCGACACCTCGCCCATGGCCGCCGCCGGCCGTGGAATACTCTCCCCAGCCATGTAGTTGAGAGTTCAAGTACAAGGCGTTTCGAGAGGAGCAGCGGACATGCAGTTCGGAGTGTTCACGGTCGGCGACGTGACGACCGACCCCACCACCGGCGTGACGCCGACGGAGGCCGAGCGGATCAAGGCGATGGTCACGATCGCGCTCAAGGCCGAGGAGGTCGGGTTGGACGTGTTCGCCACCGGCGAGCACCACAACCCGCCGTTCGTGCCCTCCTCGCCCACCACCATGCTCGGCTACATCGCGGCCAGGACCGAGAAGCTGATCCTGTCCACCTCGACCACGCTGATCACCACCAACGACCCGGTGAAGATCGCCGAGGACTTCGCCATGCTCCAGCACCTGGCCGACGGCCGGGTGGACCTGATGATGGGCCGCGGCAACACCGGCCCGGTGTACCCGTGGTTCGGCCAGGACATCCGCCAGGGCATCCCGCTGGCGATCGAGAACTACGCGCTGCTGCACAGGCTGTGGCGCGAGGACGTGGTGAACTGGTCGGGCAAGTTCCGCAGCCCGTTGCAGGAGTTCACCTCCACGCCCCGCCCGCTGGACGGCGTGCCGCCGTTCGTGTGGCACGGCTCCATCCGCAGCCCGGAGATCGCCGAGCAGGCCGCCTACTACGGCGACGGCTTCTTCGCCAACCACATCTTCTGGCCCACCTACCACTTCCAGCAGCTGATCCAGCTGTACCGGCAGCGGTTCGAGCACTACGGCCACGGCACCGCCGACCAGGCCATCGTCGGCCTGGGCGGGCAGGTGTTCATGCGCCGCAACTCCCAGGACGCGGTGCGCGAGTTCCGGCCGTACTTCGACAACGCCCCGGTGTACGGGCACGGGCCGTCGCTGGAGGACTTCACCTCGCAGACGCCGCTGACCGTCGGCAGCCCGCAGGAGGTCATCGACAAGACCCTGACCTTCCGTGAGCACTTCGGCGACTACCAGCGGCAGCTGTTCCTGATGGACCACGCCGGCCTGCCGCTCAAGACCGTGCTGGAGCAACTGGACCTGCTGGGCGAGATCGTTCCGGTGCTGCGCAAGGAGCTTGACGCCAAGCGGCCGGCCAACGTGCCCGACGCCCCCACCCACGAGTCGCTGAAGCAGAAGAAGGTGTCCGCATGACTGCCATCGCGGTCGTGACCGCCGGTTTGAGCCAGCCCTCCTCCACCCGCCTGCTGGCCGACCAGCTGGCGGCGGCGACCAAGGAGGCGCTCGGCGGCGACGCGGAGATCACGGTGATCGAGCTGCGGGACATCGCCGTGGACGTCACCAACAACATGCTGACCGGCTTCCCCAGCCCGAAGCTGTCCGCCGCCATCGAGGCGGCGACCGCCGCCGACGCGCTGATCGCGGTCACGCCGGTGTTCACCGCCTCCTACAGCGGGCTGTTCAAGTCCTTCTTCGACGTGCTGGACAAGGATTCCCTGGTCGGCAAGCCGGTGTTGATCGCCGCGACCGCCGGAACCGAGCGGCACTCGCTGGTGCTGGACTACCAGCTGCGGCCGATGTTCGCCTACCTGCGGGCCGAGGTCACGCCGACCGGCGTGTTCGCCGCCTCGTCGGACTTCGGCAGCCCCTCGCTGCACGACCGCGTGCGCCGCGCCGGGGCCGAGCTCGCCGACCGCGCCACGGGGATCCGCACCACCGCCAAGCCCGCTGACACCTTCATCCCCTTCGACCAACTCCTCGCCCACTGACGTCGGCGAATCTGTGGCCTAGGTGAATCATCAGTAGTGCCGGCCCGTGCCCCGAGCGGCACGGGCGTCGGCGTGAGCATGGGGTATGGCCAACATCGCCTATCTGAGTCTGCCCCTGTACGGCCACGTCTACCCGACGCTGAACTTCGCCGAGGAGCTGGTGCGGCGCGGGCACCGCGTCACCTACGCCACGAGCGAGTCGCACGCGGCGGCGGTGGGCAGGACCGGGGCGCGGCTGCTCGCCTACCCGGATGCCATGTCCCGCAACGCCACCTTCGCCGGCATGGGCGAGG
This sequence comes from Kutzneria sp. NPDC052558, assembly GCF_044547355.1. Taxonomy (NCBI): domain Bacteria; kingdom Bacillati; phylum Actinomycetota; class Actinomycetes; order Pseudonocardiales; family Pseudonocardiaceae; genus Kutzneria; species Kutzneria sp. NPDC052558. The sequence continues at coordinate 101,572 of NZ_JBIUAG010000011.1, read as the reverse complement.
TGACCACGGTCAAGGCGACGCTGATGGACCTGCGGTGCGTGGAGCACAGCCTGCTGCTGATCGACGAGCTGGCGGCCGGGCTGGAGCAGGAGCGGCCGGATCTGGTCGTCGCCGACGCGATGCTGTTCGACGTGGCGACGGCGCTGGCCCGGCGCTGGCAGGTGCCGGCGGTGGTGACCCACCTGCACTTCGCGTACGACGGGAACGTGGACTGGCGGCCGCACCGGATGGCCCGCGCCTTCCCCGGTTTCAGTGACCCGGAGCTGATCGAGCTGGCCGGCCGGGTGGGCAGGGCCCGGGCCGAGCTGGGGCTGGGCGAGGACGAGTCCGGCGCCACCCGTGAGCTCGGTTTGTGCTTCCTGCCGCCCAGTTTCCAGCCCGACCGGGAGAAGTTCGGGCCCCACATGCGGTTCGTGGGGCCGGCGGTGGACGGCGCGTCGTACGCCGGCGACTGGCAGCCGCCGGCCGACGGCAAGCCGGTGCTGCTGGTGTCGCTGGGGTCGATGGTCCGGCACGACACCGACTTCACGGAGCTGTGCGTCGCGGCCTTCGCCGACCTCGACTGGCACATCGTGATCACGCTGGGCGGCGAGGACGACGGCGACCGCGAGTACCCGCCGAACTTCGAGGTGCTGGCCTGGGTGCCGCAGCGCTCGGTGCTCAAGCACGCCGCCGTGTGCCTGAACAACGGCGGCATGGGCGCGATCATGACGGCCGTCCGCGAGAGCACTCCCCTGCTGCTGGCGCCGGAGCTGATCGACCACCAGGACACGACGGACGCGGCGGTCCGCACCGGCGTGGCCCGGCGGATCGACCTCACGGGGCTGACCGCGGCCGAGCTCCGGCAGGCGGTGCTGGACGTGGCCGCCGACGAGGACATGCGGGCGGCGGTCGCGGCGCTGCGGCAGGAGATCATCGACACCCGGGGCGCGGCCCAGGCCGCCGACCTCGTGGAGGACCGGCTGCGGGAGCTGGCCGCGCTGTCCTAGGCGCCGCCGAACTTCGACCCCGCGCAGCCCCACTCCTCCCGTGTGGCGCCGTTGTTCGGGGAGCGCTGAGGCCCGATCAGTTCGGGAACAGGTTGCGGTGCTCGACCACCTCGTCGAGCACGAAGTACGTCTGGATGCCGCGAACGCCGGGCAGCTGGTGGATCTCCTCCATCAGCACCCGGCGGATCTCCTCCATGGTGCGGCCGCGCAGCAGCAGCGCGACGTCGAACCCGCCGGCCAGGAACGCCGCCCACTGCACGTGGCGGTTGTCCACGAGCTCCTCGCGCAGCTGACGCCAGTTGAGCTGCCCGCCGCTCACCACGGCCAGGGCGCTGAACTGCCAGCCGAGCTGCTGGGGATCGGCGTCGATCGTGTAGCGGCGCAGGACCCCGGACTCGGCCAGGCGGTTGACCCGGCTGTACGCGGTGGCCCGGGAGACGCCGGCGGCGTCGGCGACCGCGCCCATCGGGGTGCGGGCGTCCCGGTCGAGGGCCTGCATGATCGCTAGGTCGATGGCATCTGGACTCATGCCCAGCATCGTGCCCAGCTCGGCGACAGCTATCCAGACACCTACGTCGATGGGGCGTTTTTGTCTGGACTTCAGGCCCCGAGCTGGACTGTCGTCTCGGCCGGCGGCGACGCTGCGTCTCATGGACATCGTCGCCGAGCTGGACCTCGACCCCTATCCCACCTATGCCCGGCTGCGCCGCGATGCCCCGGTGGCCTGGATGCCCTGGGCGCGGTCCTACTTCGTCACCCGGTGGGACGACGTCCGGGCCCTGGCCGATCCGACGATCTACAGCGCGGCCGTGCACGACTCGCCGGTGACGGCCACGCTCGGCCCGAATCTGCTGCACAGCGAGGGCGAGCGGCATCGTGAGCTGCGGGCGCCGCTGACCGCCAGCCTGCGCCCGGCGGCGATCGCCGCCCGCGTGCGGACGGTCGTCGAGCGGGTGGTCGACGAGGCGCTCGACCGCCTGGATCCCGAGGTCGACCTCATCGCCGACTACGCGCAGCCGCTGGCGATCCGCGTCCTCACCGAGGTCACCGGGCTGCCGCCGGTCGCCCCGGCCACCCTGTTGCGCTGGCTCGACGGCCTCGCCGCGGGCGTGTCGAACTACGAGCGCGATCCGGCGAAGGCCCGCCTGGCGGCCGAGGCCAACCGGGAGGTGGACGCCATGCTCGAGCTCCAGCTGCGCGACGGCGTGCCGGACGGCAGCATCCTGGCCGCGCTGCTGGCCACCCCGGTCGATGGCCGGCCCATCACCTTCGCCCACCTGGCCGCGACGGTGAAGCTGCTGATCATCGGCGGCATGCAGGAACCCCGGGACCTGTTCGGCTTCGCGGTCGGCCACTACCTGCGCCGGCCCGACGTCCGGGACCGCCTGCGGGAGGACCAGGCCGAGTCCGGTCCGCTCATCGAGGAGGCGTTGCGCTGGGGATCGCCGTTGGGCACGGTGACCCGGCGCACCACCCGCCCGGTCACACTGTCCGATGTGGACATTCCGGCCGGCGCGATGGTGGTGGGCGTGATCAGCTCGGCCAACCGCGACGAGCGGCACTGGGACAACCCCGACGACTTCGACCTCGACCGGCCCGACTTCCAGCATCTCGCGTTCTTCACCGGCGCACACGCCTGCGTCGGCGCGAGCCTGGCTCGGCTGGAGGCGCGGCTGGCCGTCACGGCCCTGATCGACCGGTTCGATGACGTCAAGCTGCTCGCGCCGATCACCGTGCGGGGCTGGGAGTTCCGCGGCCCGGTGTCGATACCCGTGGCGCTCGGGCGACGCGCAACCCGGCGGCCCACGACCTCGAACGCGCGGGCGTTGCGGGTCGGTCGGGCCGAGACGGTGACGCCCGATGTCCGGCTGCTCACGCTCGAATCCGTTGACGGGCAACCACTTCCGACGGTCGAACCGGGCGCGCACATCGACGTCGAGATCGCCGGCGACGCGACGCGGCAGTACTCGCTGACCGGCGATCACTGGCAGATCGCCGTGCGCCGGCAACCGGGCGGCCATGGCTCGGAGTGGTTGCACGATCACGTCAAGGCCGGTGACATGCTGCGGATCGGCGGGCCACGCAACAACTTCCGGCTGGTGGACGCCCCAGCGCACGTGTTCATCGCCGGCGGCATCGGGATCACGCCGATCGTGCCGATGGTGGCCCGACTGCGACGCGACGGCCGGCCGTGGCGGCTGCACTACCTGGCGCGATCCGTTGCCGAGATGCCGTTCCGCGACGTGCTCGACGGGCCCGAGACGACCCTGTGGCCGACCGGAACCGTCGGCCGCCCGGCACTGGACGAGCTGGTCAAGGATCTCCCCGACGGCGCCGCGGTGTACTGCTGCGGCCCGGCGTCGCTGTTGGACGAGATCGAACAGCGGCGCCTTTCCGGCGAGGGCGTGTGGTCACGGCTGACGCTTCGGGTCGAGCGATTCGCACCGCGGCAGCGGCGGCGAACCGATGCCAGCGCTGACAAGCCTTTCGACGTCGAGCTGCGCCGGTCCGGCCGCAGCGTTCATGTCCCGGCCGGCTGCTCGCTGCTCGACGCGCTCCAGGAGGCCGGCGTGCTGGCGCCGTCCACCTGCCGTGCCGGAACTTGCGGCTCCTGCGAGACTTCCGTCCTCGAAGGCGCGGTCGAGCACCGGGACAGCGTGCTCAGCCCGGACGAGCGCGCCCGCGACGACACGATGATGGTGTGCGTGTCGCGGGCCCGCTCGCCCCGGCTCGTCCTGGATCTGTGAGCCGGTCGGAAGGACAGGGACAGCTGGGCCGCGCGGCTCGTGACAGGGCCGGCATCGTGGGTTTGTCGATGCTGTGTCAGTTGATGCTGTGTCAGTTGATGCTGTGTCAATTGATGCAGGGAACGCCGTCGGCGGTGATCGTGTTGCTGGAGGACGCGGCCGACGAGGACGACGACGACGTCGGCGCGGCGGCGGCGTAGGTGTTGAGCTGCATCGGCGCGGCGCCGGTGAAGCCGTACTTGGTGTTGTAGTCCGTGCCCAGATACACGCGGACATGCCCGGCGGTCAGGGTGTCGTCGGCGATCAGCGGCACGCCGCCGAGGGCGTCGGACACGGCCTGCGCGGCGGCCTTGGCATTGGCCGGATAGTTGACCGAGGACGCCTTGCGGGCAGTGGCGGTGCCGACCTCGCCGCGGCCGAATCCCTTGGCCACCAACTTGTCCAGCACACTGGCGGCCAGACCGGAGACGCTGGAGGCATTGCGAACGTCCACAGTGGTCGCCGCGTAGTTCACCGAGTTCGAGCCGGCCCCGCTGGTCGGCGCGCCGCTGGTGGAGGTGGCCGCGCCGATGGTCTGCCGCACGAACTGCTGGACCTGCTGGGGATCCACCTCGACGGCGTCGCCGTCGTTGGGCGTCTGCAGGGTGATGCTGACGATCGGGATCGTCACGAACTTGATGTTGCCGGTGCTCATGCCCTGCAACTGCTGGGCGAACTGGAGCACGTCCCAGCCCTGGTCGATGACCACGGCCTTCTTCACCGCGGCGATCAGGTCGTTGAGCTTGCCCGGGTTGGCCAGCGTGCCGGCCGACAGCACGGTCTTGGCCATGCTGGACATGAAGGCCTGCTGGCGGCGGATGCGGTCCAGGTCGCCGTTGGGCAGGCCGTGCCGCTGCCGCACGAAGGCCAGCGCGGCCGAGCCCTCCACGGTCTGCTGGCCGGCCGGGAAGTTCGCGCCGGAGTAGACGTCCTTGACCGGGTTGATCAGACACACCGGCACGCCGCCGATGGCCTGGCTGATGAAGAAGAAGCCGGCCAGGTTGACCGCGGCGTAGTGGGTGATGGTCAGGCCGGTGAACTTCTGCACGGTGGCGATGGAGGTCTTGGCCCCGGCCTCGGCCGCCTTGGTCTCCCGGTCGGCCCCGGTCACGCCCTGCTTGGTCAGCGTCTGGTAGGCGTCGTTGCGGCCGTAGCTGTAGGCCGAGTTGATCTTGTGCTTGCCGTAGCTGGAGCCGTCGCTGGCCACGATCTGCACGTAGGAGTCGCGCGGGATGGAGATCGCGCTGGCCGCCCCGCCGCCGGCCGGGATGTGGATCACGATCATGGTGTCGGTGGTGTCGCCGCCGTCGTCGCCCCCGCCGGCGTGCAGCTGGTTGAGCACGTCCGCCGGCAGCGGGTTGCCCTGGGCGTCGGTCCGGGTGTCCAGGCCGACCATCAGGATGTTCTGCTCGTCGGCCGGCGGCACGGTCTTGCCGATCACGTCGGCCGTGGTCAGGCCGTTCAGCTTGGCCAGCTGCGACCACGCGTACCAGGTGCCCCCGAAGACCACCATCGACACCACGACCATCAGCACCTGGAAGGTGCGCAGGGCCGGGCGGGCGCGGCGCGCGGCGGTCGGCCGGGGCTGTCCGGCCGGCTGCGGCGTCCGCCGCACGTCGAGGCGCTCCGACATCGGGCGACCCCTCCCCTTCGTGTGCTCCAACGGGGTCGCCCGGTGGTGCGACCACTGTCCCTAGGACGTCCATAGTGCCTTGCCGTTGCCAGGGCCGTGGCGGGGACCGCCCGTCCGTGCGAGACACACAGACAAGAGGTTCGTTAGTTCGCGATTCGCCACTACGCTACGTGATGACGTCACCTCATTGGGTAAGGGGGAGGCCGAAGTGGACTGGCACACCCGGTGACCAGAGCACGCTCACCGGCGGCGCGGCCGGCCGAGGCGTGCCGGCGGCGGCCAACAGGCCCTCCTCCAGGTCCAGCAGCTCGGCCCGGTGCAGCGGCCAGGGCGGGTGCTCGTTGGGCAGGTAGACGGTGCGGCCGCGCCAGGACACGTGCAGGCCCCAGCGGGCGGTCATGAAGTGCTCCAGGTCACTCGGCTCCGCGATGGGCGCGCCCGGCAGCACCCGGATCCGGCTGCTCGGGCCGCTGCCGCGCCGCTGCGACAGGTACGTGACGACGTCGCCGTCACGCCGGATCCGCATCGACGCCCACTTGTACGGCAGGCTGAAGCCGGCCTGGGCGATCAGCACCGGCAGCAGCCGGGCCGCGTCCAGCGAGCGGAACACCACGCCCCGCCGGCCGTGACCGTCCACTGAGTACAGTCGCACGTTCGTCTCCGGAAACGTGCCCAGATAAGGCATACGCAGCACATTGCTCATCCGGAACGGCACCAGGCCGACGTAGGTGACACCGTCGAGCGTGTCCGGCGCCGTGCCGGGCGGCAGCAGCGGAGCGATCAGGTCCGGATCCGCCGGCCAGTGCAGGAAGGTCAGCTCGCGCCAGGCCTGCGTGAGCACCCTGCGCCGCAGCGGCCGCGGTGTCGTGACGGTGACCGGCTCGATCTTCACGCCGCCAGTTTACCCCGCCGGTTGCCCGATCCTACCCGGGCAGTGGAGACTCTCGGGCAATCCTTCGGCTTGGAAGTCCTTGCGCGACAACAGATACAGATTCGTTCTACGCAGTTGTGCGTATACGCGCGCACGGGGTGGTGGCCACAGGATGACGCCGTGGTTCAGAAGGCAAGCAGATACCTCGTCGTCAGCGACTCGCTCTACACCGACGGCGACAAGCGGCCCGTCCGGCTCGTGCTCAACACCCGCACCTCCCGCGTCAGCCCCGTCGGCGACGCCGTCGCGTGCACCCTGCGCGCGGGCGACTGCGGCCCGCTGCCCGACGATGTCGCCGAGCAGCTCACCGAGTTGGACATCCTGGTGCCCGACAGCCGGGACGAGCTCACCGACGTGCTGGACGAGCAACGCGCCCGGGCCCGATCCTTGGCGTCGCTGAACTATGCGCTGGTGCCAGCCGGCTTCTGCAACATGGGCTGCGAATACTGCGGGCAGGTGCACGTTCGCGGCAAGTCCACCGCCAACCACCGCGACGCCGTGCGTGATCGGGTCCTGCGGGGCATCAGCCGCCCCAGCACTGAGGAGGTCCACGTCGGCTGGTTCGGCAACGAACCCCTGCTGTCGTACGAGATCGTGCGCGGCCTCGCCGCCCAGTTCGTCACGGCCGCCGACGATCGCGGCGTGCGCTACACCTCCACCATGACCACCGGCGGCGCGCTTTTGACCCCTCGCCGGCTGCGTGCGCTGTACGAGGAGTGCCGGATCCACGCCGTGCAGGCCGTCATCGATCCGGCCCGGCCGTACCAGCGGATCCTCTCGGTGCTCGCCGGTCTCATGCCGGAGGAGTTTCCCCTCCTGCGCATGACGATCCGCTGCGACCTGGCCGACGTCGCCGAGGTCGACGCCTTCATCGACGCCGCTCTGGCCGCTGGGCTCAACCGCCCCATGTTCGAGTTCGAGCTCCGCGCGGCCGCGACCTGGCCACGGGCCCGATTCGCCGCCGCGGAGCCCCGTTGGCTACGCCGCATGCAGGAGGCCGGGCTCGGTTGCGGGACCTTGATCCCCTCGCCGCTTGCCCGCCCCCTCTGCCCCGCCGTCACCCGCACCGCCGAAGTCATCAGCAGCAGCGGCGCCATCTTCTCGTGCACCGAACACCCCCTCGTCCCCGCCCACGAACAGGCCGACATCCTCGAACTCGTCGCCCACGCCGACCACAACCGCCAACGCCCCGCCGGCCGCTACGACGACTGGCACGACCGCGTCAACCGTGGGCAACAACCCTGCTCCTCGTGCCCCTTCCTCCCCACCTGCGGCGGCCGCTGCCCCAAACGCTGGGACGACGGCGCCCCGGCATGCCCCAGCTACAAACACAACATCCAGCAACGGCTCGACCTCGTGGCCGCCAAGTCGGGGCTACTGCGGTGTTCTTGAGGTTCTGTGGGGGCTTGCTGTGGTTCGGGGGGTGGTGTCTGTGTTTCGAGGACAGGGTGTCTGTGGTTCCGGGGGGGGCTTTCTGTGGTTCGGGGGGTGGGTGTCTGTGGTTCCGGGGGGTGGCTTTGGTTGGTGGCGATCACCCGTCGGGTCGGATGGTTGCTTGGGTGGCGGGTCGGGCAGTTGCTTTGGTGGCGGGTCGGACGGTTGCTCCTCACCGCATTCCTCCTCCCCTTCATCAATCCGCCCTCGCCGCACTCTTCCCTTCCACACCATCACCAAGCCCTCGCCTGGGTCGGTTGTCTGTGGTTCCGGGGATGGCTTTGGTTGGTGGCGATCACCCGCCGGGTCGGACGGTTGCTCCTCACCGCATTCCTCCTCCCCTTCACCAACCCGCCCGTAGCCGCACTCTTCCCTTCCACACCATCACCAAGCCCTCGCCTGGGTCGGTTGTCGCGGGTCGGGTGGGTGGATGGGGTTCGTAGCGCGGCGTGAGGTGGGTGGGTGGTGCGGTTTACAGAGGGCTTGGGACGTGGGAGGGGTCTGGCTTTCGTGGTTTGCTTGCCGTTTGGCAGGGTGGGCGCGAGGGTGGTGTTGGAAAGCGCTTTCCTGAAGTTTTCTTCAGGTGGGAAACGAAGAGATAACCGTTTCCTGGCAACAGAAATCCATACCCATACTGTGGTAAGATGAGGACATGTCAGTGAACCTGGATATGCCGGTCGACGCCGAATGGTGGCGACTGGGTGACGGGGCGCTGGGCGAGATCGGTGTGCTGATCGAGCAGCGACGCAAGAACGACTACCTGCGCGAGATCGCGGTGGTGCGAGAGCAGTGGAACCGCACCAGCCGGACCAAGGACGACCGCAAGGCACTGGTCGCGTCGCTGACCGTGGCATGGAAGATCACCCGGGGCGAGGCCCGAGACCTGGTGCGGTTCGCCGAGCTGTTCGGGCGCGACGCGGTTCGGGACGTAGCCAATGTGGCGGTGCTGAGCAAGCAGCACCTGACCATCATCGACACCACCCTGAGCGCGGCGCCGGAAGCGGATCGCGACGATGTCGAGGCGGCGTTGGTGGAGAACGCGCCACAGTTCGACACCGTCGACTTCAGCGACATCGCCAAGCGAATCCTGCTGCTGCTCGACCAAGACGGCAAAGCCCCCGACGACCCAGAGTTGGCCCGACCCACGCGGGAGCTCTACATCACCCGCCGACCCGACGGATCCTTCGACATCCGAGGCCACCTGGACCTGGAGACCGGAGCCATGCTGGAAGCGGCCATCGCCGCCAAGTCCAAGCCCACCACCGCCGAAGACACCCGCACCACCGCCGAGCGGCACGGCGACGCCTTCGCCGAGATCGTCGAGATCGCCCTGGGCAGCGACGCCCTGCCCGAGGAAGGCGGGGAGAAGCCGCACCTCGCCCTCACCATGTCGTGGAAGGACTTTCAGGAGCAGCGCGGCACCGCCGACCTGGAGGGCATGGGGCCGCTCAACGCCGCCTCAGTGCGCAGGATCGCCTGCGACAGCACGATCCTGAGGGTGGTGCTGGGGGCCAAGTCCGAAGTCCTCGACATCGGACGGGCCAGCCGGACAATCCCCAACGCGATACGCAGAGCACTGATCATCCGAGACAAGGGGTGCGCGTTTCCGGGATGTGGAAGGAAACCTCGGCAATGCCACGCGCATCACGTGGTGGAATGGGCTGACGGGGGGCCGACCAGCCTGGACAATCTGGTGTTGCTGTGCAGCGCCTGTCATCGGCTGATTCATCACAGCGACTGGAAGGTGAAGATCAACGAGGGGCTGCCGGAGTTTCACCGCTGACCCCGAGCAAGGGCCAGCCGCCGACCGGGGCGGACGGCGGCGGACCATGTCGGGGAAACGGCGCTCAGGCCGGCTTGAGTTCGGCCATCTCGGACCAGTCGTCCTGGGGAATGGTGAAGTTGATGATCTGCGGGGTGGTGGCGATGGCCTTCGGGAGCACGGCCATGGCCTGCTTGAAGTGCTCGGAAGTGACATGGGCCTCGGCGGCGTCGTCGTGGAAGCCCTCGGTGAGCACGAAGACATTGGGGTCGTCGACGCTGCGCGCCCAGTCGAAGAAAAGGTTGCCGGGCTCGGCGCGGGTGGCGGCGGTGAACTCGGCGGTCAGGTCGAGCCAGCTGTCGGCGACCTCGGGGCGGACGGTGAACTTGACCACGATGAAGATCAAGGCGAGCCTCCTGTCGTGTGGGCCAGGCCCACGATACCGATGATCAATGCCGCCGCGCCCAGCATGAGCAGCGCGGGGGCATGGGCGCTGAGCCAGAGCACCCGAGCCCGCACGCACGCGGGCACGGAGTGCAGCTCGGCGGACCGGAACACCAGCAGCGCCAAGGTGAGCGTCGCGCCGAACACGATCAGCTCGATCACGCGCCCATCACCTCCGCCACGATCAGGTAGCCGTTGAGCAAGGTGATCAACACGGCGCAGCCGGCGGCGGCGAACGTGGTGACCCGGCGGTTCACGAACGAGCCCATGACATCCCGTCGACGAGTCAGCAGCACCAGTGGGACCAAGGCGAAAGGAATGCCGAACGACAAGGCCACCTGGGAGATCACCAGGCTGTCGGTGGTCGGCAAGCCCAGCGCCAACACGGTCAGCCCGGGCAGCATGGTGATGCCCCGCCGCACGTACAGCGGAATACGGCGACGGATGAAGCCCTGCATCACGACCTGCCCGGCGTACGTGCCGACACTGGACGACGACACGCCGGAAGCCAACAGCGCGACGGCGAACGCCAGCGCCGCTCCCCCGCCGACCAAACGGCCCAGCGAATCATGGGCGGCGAGAATCGGGTCGCCGGTGATCGGCAGCGAGGCGGCCAGCACCAGCATCGCCATGTTGATCAAGCCGGCGGTGCCCAGCGCCAACAGCACGTCCACGGCCTGCGAGCGCAGCAAGGTATGCCGGGAGAGGTCGCTGCGGTGGTGGGCGCGCTTCTTGGTCAGGGCGGAGTGCAGGTAGATCACGTGCGGCATGACGGTCGCGCCGATAATGCTCACGGCCAGCAGCACGCTGTCGGAGCCGGCGAACCCCGGCACCAGGCCGGCCGCGACGTTCTGGTGCACCCCGACGGTGGCCAGGTCGTAGGCGAAGCCAAGGAACACGACGCCGAACATGGCCGCGATGGCCAGCTCGAACGGCCGACGGCCGCGCTGCTCCAACGCCAGCACCCCGAACGCCACCACGGCGGTCAGCACACCGGCGATCGGCAGCGGCACCCCGAACAGCAGATTCAGTCCCACCGCCGCACCCACCAGCTCGGCCAGGTCGGTCGCCATGGCCACCAACTCGGCCTGCGCCCACAGGCCCCGCGACACCGGCCTCGGGAAATGCTGCCGGCACAGCTCCGGCAGGTCCCGCCCGGTCGCGATGCCCAGCTTGGCCGACAGGTACTGCACGAGCATCGCCATCACGTTGGCGGCCAGGATCACCCACAGCAGCCGGAACCCGAACAGCCCGCCGGCGGTGATGTTGGTGGCGAAGTTCCCGGGATCGATATACGCCACGGCGGCCACGAAGGCCGGCCCGACCAGCTTCGCGGAGACAGCCGGCCGCGCGGTCGTCACCGTCGCCGGATCGCGCTCAAGCACAGCCACCTCCTCAAGTCAAGGATTAGATGCTAGGAAGGGGGCCTTCCTCCACTCGGAGTGCAGGAAAGCCCCCTTCCAAGCGTGAAATCAGGCGACGGAGGGGCCCATGCCGAGGGATTGGGGGGTGCTGGCGTCGGGCGAGGGCTGGTGCAGGCCCTCGTCCAAGGGGCCGAACTCGGTCATGAGGGCGGGGCTGCCGCCCCAGGGGGTCTGCTCCTCGGCGATGAGGGAGTTGGTGGTCAACAACAACCCGGCTACCGAGGCGCCGTTCTGGAGGGCGGAGCGGCAGACCCGGAGGGGATCGACGATGCCCATCTCGACCATGTTGCCGTAGCGCTCGTGCAGGGCGTCGAAGCCCTCGTCGTCGGAGAGCTCGCGGGAGCGCTGGAGGATCTGCGCGGCGGGCAGGCCGGCGTTGGCGGCGATGAGGAACGCGGGCTCGGACAGGGCCCGGCGCACGATGTCGGCGCCGGTGGCGTAGTCGCCGGTCAGGTCGAGGTCGTCGAGGACCTTCTCGGAGTGCAGCAGCGCCGCGCCGCCGCCGGGCACGATGCCCTCGGCCATGGCGGCCCGGGTGGCGGACAGGGCGTCCTCGACCCGGTGCTGCAACTCCTTGAGCTCGGCGGGAGTGGCGGCGCCGACGCGGATGAGGGCGACCTTGCCGGTGAGGGCGCCGATGCGTTCGGTGAGCACGTCCTCGTCGGTGCCGTTGACAGCGCGTTCCAGTTCGGAGCGAAGCTGGGTGACACGGAACTCGACGTCGGCGGTGGAGCCGGCGCCGTCCACAATGGTCGTGGAGTTCTCGGTGACGCGGACCTGCCGGGCCCGGCCCAGGTGGGCCAAGGTCATGGTCTCCAGGGAGAAACTGGCCTGGCGGGACAGCACCGAGCCGCCGACGATGGCGGCGAGGTCCTCCAGCTTGTGCAGCCGCCGGTCGCCGAAGCCGGGAGCCCGCACGGCGCAGGCCCGGAACACGCCGTTGACGTGGTTGTGCACCAGCATGCTCAGCGCGGTGCCCTCGACGTTCTCGGCGATCACCAGCAGCGGCCGCGGATCCCGCATCACCTTGTCCAGAATGGGCATCAGCTCCTGGACCTTGGTGATCTTCTCGCTGCACATCAGGATGTACGGGTCGTCGAGCACGGCCTCCAGCCGGCCGGGATCGGTGACCAGATAAGGCGACAGGTAGCCGTTGTCGAACTCGAAGCCCTCGACGAAGTCGACCCGCATGCCGATCCGCGGCGACTCCTCGATGCTGACCACGCCGCCCTCGCCCACGGTGTGCAGGGCGTCGGCGATCACCGCGCCGACCTTGTCGTCGTCGTTGGCGGAAATGGCGGCCACCCGGGCGAAGTCCTGCCGGGAGCTGACCGGGTGGGCGACCTTTTCCAGGTGCTCCACCAGAAGCCCGACGGCGTGGTCGATGCCCCGCTTGATCAGCACCGGATTGCCGCCGGTGGCGATCACCCGCATGCCCTCGCGGATGATGGCCTGCGCCAACACGGTGGCGGTGGTGGTGCCGTCGCCGACCACGTCGTTGGTCTTGATCGCCGCCTCCTTGACCAGCTGCGCGCCCATGTTCTCGAACTGGTCCTTGAGGTGGATCTCCCGCGCGATGGTGACGCCGTCGTTGGTGACCACCGGCGAGCCGGTGATCTTCTCGATGATCACGTTGCGGCCCTTGGGCCCCAGCGTCGACTTGACCGCCTCGGCCAGCTTGTCCACGCCCGCGAGCAGCAGGTCCCGGGCTTGCGCGCCGAAGCGCAGTTCCTTGGCCATGGTTGCCTGCCTCTCTACGGAGTGAGCACGGCCCGGCCGCGCACCCGGCCGGCGTCGAGGTCGGCCAGCGCGTCCAATGCGGCGTCCAGCGGGTACTTACGGGTGTGTAGCGTCACCTTCCCCTTCTGCGCCAACACCATCAGCTCGGCCAGGTCGTTGTAGGTGCCGACCAGGTTGCCTATCACGTTGCGCTCGGTGGAGATGATGTCGATGGTGGGAATGTCGATGTTGCTGCCGTAACCGATGACATAGTGCGAGCCACCGCGCCGGGTCATGGCGAACGCGTCCTGCTGGGCGCCCTGCTCGGCGACGAAGTCCAGCACGACCTCGGCCCCGTGCCCGCCGGTCAGGTCCAGCACGGCGTCAACATGCTTGCCGTCGGCCAGAACCGTCACGTCCGCGCCCAGTTTCGACGCCAGGTCAAGGGCTTCCGGGTTGCGGTCGACGACGATGATCGTGGTCGCGGTCAGCGCGGCCAGCGACTGGATGCCGATGTGCCCCAGGCCGCCGGCCCCGTTGACCACGCACACGGTTCCGGGATACAGCAGCGGAACCGCCTTGCGCACGGCGTGGTACGCGGTGATGCCGGCGTCGGCCAGAGCGGCCACATCGGACGGTTGGGTCGCCGGGTCCAGCTTGATGCAGGCCCGCGCCGAGGTCAGCAGGTAGTCGGCCATGCCGCCGTCGGTGTTGATGCCGGGGAAGGTCGAGTCGAGACAGTGCATGTCGTCGCCGGCCCGGCAGGCGTGGCACAGCCCGCAGGTCGGCGTCGGGTGCAGGATGACCGTGTCGCCGACGGCCACAGTGGACACTCCGGAGCCGACTTCCTGGACCCAGCCGGCATTCTCGTGCCCGATGGTGTACGGCAGCGTGACGCCGGACTTGTCGCGCCACTGCTCCTCGATGATGTGCAGGTCGGTGCGGCAGACCCCGGCCCCGCCGATCCGCACGACCACGTCGAACGGATCACGCGCGCGGGGCTCGGGCACCTCGTCGATGACTGGCTGCTTGTGGTAGGAGTGCAGCCGGACGGCTCTCATCGCTCCTCCTTCACTCCGTAGCGGCCGAGCAGCATTCCACGGCACACCCCGGAATTGGCTTCCTGACTGACCCGGGTAAGCCGGGCCAGCCCCAGGTGTGTCCTGATGTCGGTGACCGCCTCGCCCGTGGCCGGATCCAGCACCAGCGGCGACGAGTCGCCGTGGGGCAGGCCGAGTTCCCTTCTGCGGGAACGCAACCGCTCTCGATCGGCGCCCTCCGGTGCGTCGCCGAGAGTGAGGTCAACGAGTCCGAAGCGGTCGACGCCGGCGGCGATCATGGTCCGGCAGACCCGGTCGGTGCCGGCGAGCACGGCCCGGCGCAGGAAGTCCGCGCGCAGGCCGTCCAGCTCGTTCACGGCCTCGCCGGGGAACGAGCCCACGAAGCCGGACCGCCGGGCCACCCCGTCGTTGATCACGTCGGCGGCGAAGTGGTCCTCCAGCTTCACCGACACCGACGTCACGCCGGGCACGGCGAGGACGGCGTCATAGGAGTCCGCCACCATCAGATAGGCGAAGTTCGGCGCGCAGAAATACGTCGGCAGCCGCAGGCGCACGCGAACCTCCCCCTCCTCGGTGACCAGGCAGTGGGAGACGAAACCCAGCTGGGTCAACGGCTCGTCGAGCTCGGGGTCGAGCACAGTGCCCAGGGCCGACCAGACCGCCGCGAGCACCGCGGCGGCCTGGTCGGGGGTGCGAGTCACGGAGGTCATGACGCCGGCACGCCGACCGGCTCGACCTCGGGCGCGTCGACGTCGCACTCCGGCGGCACCTTCAGGTCGTACAGCTTGGCCGCGTTGAGGCCCAGGATCTTCTTCTTGGCCGCCACCGTGAGCTTGGCGTAGTCGGAGAACTCCTCGCCGTCGGGCATCTGCCAGTCGACGAAGCCCTCCACCTGCCACTTGGGCTCCCAGATGGCGTAGTCCGCGCCGAACACCAGGCGGTCCTCGCCCAGCCAGAACAGCAGCTCGCCCATGACCTTGGCGAAGAACCGCGGCCGGGCGTGCATCAGGCCACCGACCACAACGGACAGTCCGGCGTAGACGTTGGGCTCCTGCGTCGCCATGAAGCAGAAGTCCTCGATGCGGGGCAGGCCCACGTGCTCGACGATGAAGTTGAGCTCAGGGAAGCTGGTCGCCGCGTGGTCCACATCGGACACGTCGAACGCGTCCTTGTCCAGGGGCCAGATGGTCGGTCCCTTGTGGACGTGGATGTTCCTGATGCCCAGTTCCTGGCACTTCTCCAGGTACCGCGCGGCTTCCGGGCTCTTCAGGCTCCAGCCGCGCGAGTCGCCCTTCCACTCGGCGGTGTAGAGCTTCGCCCCGACACAACCCCAGCGCCTGGCTCGCTCCTCGAGCGCCTTCAGTCCGTCCTCGCCGTCGCGGGGGTCCCAGTTGGTGTTCACCACGAACTTGCCGGGGTGCCGTTCGGCCAGCTCCCCGTTGGCCTCCGTGGTGTTGAACCCCGTCGTGTACCACTGGCGGAGGTTGGTGGGCTGGAAGATCGCGACGTCCACGTGGCCCTCGTCGAACAGATCGGTCATCATCTGCTCTTCTGAGTACTTCTGGAACTTCTCCAGCGGCCAGTGCGTCTCGGCCGGGCCGAGGCTCTGGTACGCGTGGAAGCACTCGATCCAGCCCTTGGCGTACTCCTCCTGGCCGGGCACCCAGTTGGCCGGGCTGGCGTCCCAGAAGTGGGTGTGGCCGTCGACCACGAAGTACTTCACACCGTCCTTGACGTACACACTGCCTCCTAGGACCGGGCCACGAGGTCGAAGTCGAGGTACTCGGCGGCGTCCTCGGGATTGGCGAACATGATCGTGCGGTCGTCCTCGTGGATCATGCGCCCGTAGTGGGTGGACATGCTCTCCTCGAACTCGGCCGCGTTGAACCAGCCCTCCTCCTCGCCGGCGGCCTCGTCGATCTCGCTGTAGACGACGTCCATCCGGCCGACCGCGTCGACCCGGATCATCGAGGGCAGCGGCAGCACGGTGACGTTGTCCTTGGCGGCCATGACCTCCGCGACGATCGCCCCGACCTGGTTGTTCATCAGGGTGAAGCCGCACATGTTGGACGCGGTGTTGTTCTGCTTGAACGGACTCTCGGCCGTCGTGAAGGTGGTCACTGGCCCAGCTCCTTCGGTGGCGTCAGTTCCAGGTCGGACAGGATGGCGCTGAACCGGCTCTTGGCCCGGTCCAGGCCGTCCTCGAAGCGCGGCGGCTTGGCGTCCGGCTGCGACCACAGCGGCTGCAGCGTGCGGGCGGCGTGGATGCACCGCGGCACCCAGGTCTCCAGCCACTGCCGCATCAGCTTCTTGTTCTCCGCGCCGAACTGCTTGTCGGTGACCAGCAGGTGGAACATCGGCTTGGTGTAGCGGAGATCCCGCTCGGCGAAGTCGTACTCCTCGGCGCCGATCAGCGTCGGCGTGATGAAGTCTCCGTTGGACGGTGCGGCCTGCTGGACCAGGTTGCTGCGGAACAACTCCCCGACCAGCGGCTCGAACACGATGTTGGCCGCGAAGACCGCCTCGCACCAGTCCCACACGCCGGTGAGCTGCTCGGCGGTCTCGCGCACGCCCTGCCAGGCCGGGTCGGAGTTCCAGGTGGCCAGGTGGGCGGCGCCGTCGAAGCCCTCGATCTCCTCGCTCAGCGTCAGGTTGTAGAGAGCCAGGTCCTGCGCGGCGCGGATGCGGTGCATGCTGTTCACGGAGATCGCGTTGTTGTGCATGTTCGTGGGCGCGCGGCGGTTGGCGTTGGCGAACAGGTAGAGCCCCAAACCGTGGTCCACGTGCATCCACGCGCCCACGTGCTGGGCCACGAACTGCACCCAGTTGCGGTTCCACTGGTCGAACGCCTTGGCCTGGCGGGCCGCCTCGATGTTCTGGTTGAGCTGGCGGACCACGTTGGAGTTGTAGCGGTAGAGCGTGAGCTCCCACTCCTCGTTGGGGTCACGGAACTCGTGCCAGCCGTGCGCCGGCCACTCGTAGCCCTGGCCGCCGGAGCCGGCGTAGCGCTCGGGCACCGGCCGGTCGCTGCCCCAGGCCCGCAATGCCGTCCACTCCAGGGGATAGCCGCCCTTGCCGTCGGCGAAGCCGTACAGCCAGCCCTGGGCCAGGTAGTGCCGCGGGTCGGGCTGCACCTCGACGGTGACGTCCTCGTAGTGGCTCTGCTTGCGCTTGGCCGGCTTGAAGTAGTTGTAGCGGCGTGCGTCGGAGTCGGGGAACACCTTGGCGCCCGCCTCGGCGTCGGTGAACGCCACCTTGGGCACACTGCGCTCGGTCGTGCTCGGTTCTGCGGTCGTTGTCATCGGCTAAACTCCTTCAGCCGCCGGTCGTGGTGAACTTGTCGTAGAAGACCCGTTTGTCGGCAACACCCAGTGCCGGCAACAACTCGATCGCCGCCTCCACCATCGGCGGCGGCCCGCACACGTAGGCGTCGGCCCCGGTCAGGTCGGACTCGCGGCGCCGGACCACGTCGGTGATCAGCCCCACCTCGCCGTCCCACGGCTCACCGTCCGGTTCGGACAGTGCCGGCACGAACTCGAAGCCGGGCAACCGGGTGGAAAGCTCCGCGATCTCCTTCTCGAAGCAGAGATCCCGCCGCCGCCGGGCGCCGTAGTAGAACACCGCCCTGCGCTCGATGCCACGCTCCGCCATCGACCGCAGCAGGGCCAGGATCGGCGCGATGCCGGCCCCGCCGCCCAGGAACACCAGCGGGGCGGTGGAGTCCCGCAGGGTGAACACCCCGAACGGCCCGGTCACCCTCATCCGGTCGCCGACCGCGACTTCGCCGTCCAGATAGCCGGAGAACAGGCCGTCGGGGTAGATCCTGATGACGAACTCCAGCAGCCCGCCGGCGGCCGAGGTGGTGGCCATCGAGAACGAGCGGGTGGCGTCCGCGCCCGGCACATCGAAATCCAGGTACTGGCCGGGAAAGAACTTCAGGTCGGCCGGCTCCACCAGCCGCACCACCAGCTGCACCATGTCGTGGGTGACGTGGTCCTTGGACACCACCTCGACCACGGCCTGCTGGATGGGCAGCCCGGAGCGGATCATGTCCTCGTCGTAGTTGATCAGCTCGACGGTGATGTCCTCGTACGCGTGCGCCCGGCAGAGCAGGGTGTAGCCCTCCTCCTTCTCGTAGTCGGGCAGCGCGAACGTGGAGTAGCGGTCGTGCTCGACGTCGTCACCGTCCAGAATGAACGACTTGCACGAGCCGCACTGGCCCTCCTTGCAGCCGTGCATGAGCATCACGCCCTGCTCGGCGGCGGCGCGCAGGATGTTCTGGTCCTCGTCGGCCTCGATCTCGATGCCGACCGGCTCGAACCGCACACGGTGCTTCTCGCCCATGGTTTGCCTTTCGAGGGAAGGCGAGGGAGGCGGCCGGAGGTCGCCTCCCTCCGACCGCGGTCAGACCTGGGCGGCGGGAGCCGGCCTGCCGGCGGGGCCCTGCCGGTTGTAGTCGGCCTTGAACGCGGCCCGCTCGGCGTCGGTCATCTGGTTGAGCAGCACGTTCGGGCTCTGCACGGGACCCATGCGGCGCAGGTGGTCCAGCGTCCACATCTTCTTCGGGTTCAGGTCAAGGTGCGGCTGGGCGACCATGGTCCGGCCGTCGTCGCGCACGAAACCCATGTCCTTGACCACGTCGGCCCAGTTCCAGCCGTGGTACAGGGTCTCCCACTCGCGGGCGCCGATCAGCTGGCCCATGTTGGGCGTGTTGCGGCCCTGGTAGGTCGGCCGGAACGCCTCGGCGTCGGTCCAGCGGCAGGCCTCGTGGCAGTAGGTCCGCCACTGGCCGTCCACCTTGTCCATCACCATGTCCTCACGGACCAGGCAGGGCACCATGCAGGTCCAGCACCGGTGCGGGTACACGTAGTCCACGTTCTCCGCGACGATCGGGTGGTGTCCATTGGGGACGGACAGGCGGTTGTAGTTCTCCCACCACTTGCCGTACTTGTCATACCAGCCCGGGTACTTGAACTCGAACCACTCGAAGTCCTCGTCGGTCATGCCGTCGATGCGCCAGTAGTTGGCCAGCCAGCCGGTGGCGAAGAACTGTGCGACCTCGTGCACGTAGCCCTTGTTCCAGATCTGGTTCCAGGACTCCTCGATGAGGTCGTGCGGAATGGTCAGGCCGTACTTCTCCAGCGGGACGAGATAACTGCGGTAGTAGTCGTCGTAGATCCAGCGCCGCCACATCTCCGCGTAGCTCTCGCGGTCCTTGCGGCGGTCCTTGGTGCCGTACTCGATGAACGTGCCGATCGCCGCGTCCACCACGCGGTGGTTGTTCCACCACGCGTAGCGCAGATCCCGTTCCAGCAACTGGTGGTTGGACTCGTCGGACAGCGCCATCAGCAGCGTCGCGTAGCCGTTGCTGATGTGCCGGGACTCGTCGGACTGCACCGAGTGGAACACCGTGGGCAGCAGGTAGTCGCCGTTGGCCGCGGCCTCGGCCGGCATGGCCACGAACAGCGTGTTGGTGAACGCGGTCTCGGCCACGATGGTCAGGTAGATGCTGGCCGCGGTGATGGCGTCGCCAGTGATGAAGCCCTCGGCGAACTGCCGGCCGATGGTGCCGCAGTAGTCGTTCTGGAAGTTGCGCAGGCTGGAGTTGAAGCCGGCCGGGTCGATGTAGTTGTTCATGTACAGGCGCTTGAGGTTCTGCTGGATCGTCGAGTGCCGGACCTCGTCGATCATCTGGATCGCCTGGCCGTTGTGCAGCTCCGGGTTGGGCACGGTGCGGAACAGCAGCGGCATCGCCCGGGCCGCGGAGATCTCCGGCAGCGGGATGATGGACAGGAACAGCTTCTGCCACTCCAGCCAGCGCTCCTGGACCTGTCGGAACATGTTGCCGCGGATCGCGCCGTCCTCGGCGCCGTACACGCGGTGGTCCTTCTCCTCCTGCATGGGGAAGTAGGACCGCAGCACCTGCTTGAGCGGGTCCTTCTTCTTGGCCTTGCGGAAGGTGTAGTCGGTGCCGTAGTGGGAGACCGGCTCGTGGTACACCGGGTCCCAGCTCAGCTCCTGGATCTTCTGGTGTGCTTTCGCCACGCTCTGGCGGCTCATGGTCACTCCTAACCCGCCGTCGCCGGCGGTGAGCGCGTCGTCGTTGCGCCTTAGCTGCGAGAGGAATTACATCCCGTGATCGGGGTCACGTCCGGTCTCAAAATGAGACACTCAGCGCGGGCCGAAATGCTTCTCCCGCATCTCGGCGAGCGTCACGCGGTTCTGCTCCGTCACCCGTTCGTCGGTACCGCCCACCACGGGCCGGATTCCCAGCGCCCGCAACAGCTGGGCGGCCGGCTCGCCCGGGTGGCCGGAGTCGCCGAGCACCGGGTGGTAGCCCTCCTCGACCAGGTGGTGGAAAACCAGGTTCACAATCGTCCACGGGTTGTAGGACTCGTTATCGGTCATTGCCCACACACCTCCGACCTCTCATCACACGCCGATACGCGGGCGCGGACTGTCTCAATTTGAGACACCCGCCGGGAGCGCCGGGGGCCTAGGCTGGGTGGTGCGGGAGGCACCGCCGGGTGCCCGCGGCCAGGGCTGTCCGTGGGTATAGGAGGTCCATGTGCAGGACGCAGCGACAGCCGACGAGAGGCGACTGGCCACCACTCGGGAGCGGTTTCTGACCTCTACCACCGAGGCCTTCGCCGCCGACCAGGTGCGCAAGAGCATCCTGGACTCGTGGTGGCGGTCGCGGCGGCTGCGCGTGCCCGCCGACAAGATCGTGCTGCCCTACGTCCGCGATCCCGACCTGGACTCGCCGCTGATCCGCGCGGCCACGCCGGTGCTGGAGCGGCTGGGCGACCAGCTCGACGGCCAGCCGATCAGCTTGATCCTGACAGATCCGACGGGTGTCGTGCTCACCCAGCGCACCGGCGACGCCGACCTGCACCGCAAGCTGGAACGGGTGGAGCTGGTGCCCGGCTTCAGCTACGGCGAGCAGTTCGTCGGCACCAACGGCATCGGCACCGCCCTGGAGGAGGGCCGGCCCACGCACGTGTTCGGCCACGAGCACTACGCGGAGAACCTGGAGAGCCTGGCCTGCGCCGGCGCCCCGATCCAGCATCCGGTGACCGGCAAGACGGTCGGCGCGGTCGACCTGACGTGCTGGAGTCGCGACGCCGGCCGGCTGCTGGTGGCGCTGGCCCAGTCGGCGGCCGAGCAGATCAGCCAGACCCTGCTGACCCACAGCAATCCGCGGGAACTGGCGCTGTTCCAGGCCTATCTGCGCGCGTGCCGGCGGACCAACGGCATCGTGCTGGCGTTCAACGACGGCCTGGTGATGATGAACGACCATGCCCGGCAGCTGCTCGACCCGGCCGACCAGTCGGTGTTGATCGGGCACGCCACCCAGGCGGTGCTGGAGCGGCGCACCTGCACCGCCGACGTGTCGCTGCCGACCGGGAGCAAGCTGAGGTCCCAGTGCCGCAAGGTGTTCGGCCAGACCCGCAACGAGGTGGCCGGCGTGGTGCTGTGCGGCAAGCTGATCGACTCCGAGCCGGAGGGGGCGGGTGTGCCCGAGCCGCGGCTGCCGATGTTCCTGCCCGGCGCGGTCGGCTCGGCCCCGCTGTGGCTACGCTGCGCCCACGACGTCGACGCGGCGTACCACGCGGGCGAATGGCTGGTGCTGGGCGGGGATCCGGGCGTGGGCAAGACGACCCTGGCCCGCTGCGTGCACCAGCGCCGGCACCCGACCGGCCGCGTGCACCTGCTCGACGCCGAGGCGGCGGCCGACTGGCACGACCAGCTACGCCGCGAGCTGGTCGAGGATCCGGTGGACGCGCTGGTGATCCGGCACGTCGACCGGCTGTCCGGTCCGGCGCTGGCCACCACGATCCGGTTGCTGCGCCTGGCTTCCCGCACCACCTGGGTGGCCGTGACGATGGCCGAGAACAACGTGGGCCGGCCGGAACTGGCCGAGCTGCGCGGACTTTTCCCCCGCACGGTCCGGGTTCCGCCGCTGCGCCGGCACGTGGAGGACCTGTCCGAGCTGGTGCCGCTGTTCCTGAGCCGGCTGGGCCACGGCGGCCAGCTGACCTGCTCGCCGGCGGCCATGCACCTGCTGATGCGGTTCGACTGGCCCGGCAACGTCGCCGAGCTGCACCACGTGCTCAAGCTCGCGGTGCAGCACCGGCGGACGGGCACGATCCAGCCGGGCGACCTGCCGGCCGAGTTCCGCACGCTGACCCGGCGGCCGCTGTCCCGGATGGAGTCGATGGAGCGCGACGCCATCGTGCAGGGCCTGGCCGACAGCGGCGGCAACAAGGTGCAGACCGCTCAGTTGCTGGGCATGTCCCGGGCGACGCTGTACCGCAAGATCCACGAGTACGGCATCGTCACGCCCGAGCGCTAGATCGCCTCGCTGTGCGCGGTCGCGGTCGGCAGCGCGTCGACCAGGCTGCGGAGCCGGTCGTTGAGCTCGCCGTAGATGTCCAGCGTGGTGATGGTGGCGACCTCGTTGAGCTTGGCCAGCAGCTCGCGGCCGGCCTTGTTGTGGGCGGCCGATGCGTCGGCGTCGGCGTACTCCTCCAGGACCGTGTAGCTGCCGGGCCCGTCGGAGAACCAGCGGTAGGACAGCGTGCCCTCCTCGGCGTTGGCCTGCGCGGCCAGCGCCTTGGCGGTCTCCTCGAACTCGGCCTGCCTGCCGTCGTGCACCGTGAGCGCCACGCGTACGAAAAGAGTCATGTCCCCATAACATCAGGCCCGCGGCGATCATGCCCGCATCTGTGCCTCAAGACGCAGCGATGAGCTGGGTCAGGCCGTCGAAGATGCGGGCCAGCCCGAACTCCCAGCTGCTGTCCCCGGTCGCGTCGGCGGTGGCGGCCACCAACGCCGGGAACCGGTCCCCGTGGGCGGCGATCTGGCCGCGCAGCCGCTGGTCCCGATGCCAGGGCTGGGTGCCCGCGGTGGCGGCCGACTGGGTGTTGCGGATGTGGCCGCTGAGCAGGAAGACGGCGTCGATGCGCTGGCCGCCGGTCAGGCCCGTGCCCTCCAGGGCGGCGACCGCCGCCTCGGTCCAGCCGATCTCGCGCGGGCCCATCGCCCGCTCGCCGACCGTGGCCGCCGGCAGCCACGGGTGGCGCTGCCAGGTCTCGCGCATCAGGCGGGCCCACTCGGCCAGCTTCGGCCGCCAGCCCTGCTCGCCGCCCAGGTCCGGCGGCGCGCCCACGGCGATCTCGATCATCACCGCGACCAGCTCGGCCTTGCTGACCACGTGCCGGTACAGCGCCATCTTGGTCACGCCGAGCCGGCCGGCCACCTGCTGCATCGACACCGCGGCCATGCCGGCCTCGTCGGCCAGCGCGATGCCGGCGGCGGCGACCCGAGTCACGGTCAGCGGCGGCCGTGCCTGCCGATCCTCCAGGCCCCAAAGCAGTTCGGGCCGTTCTGTCACCTTGGCCCCCTTGCTGTCCTCCCCAGGTGTGTCTACCGTACACCATGTGTCCGATAGACACATGCGTGTCCTGGGGACACCGAACGCGAAGGGGTCCGCGCATGGTGATCCGCACCCACGTCGGCGTGAGCCTGGACGGCTTCGTCGCCGACGCGGACGGCGTGGCCGCCTGGGACTTGCTGCCGAGCTACGAGCACCGCTCACACGGCATCGCCGAGGTGCTCGAACACTGCGAGGCCGTGGTGATGGGCCGGCAGACCTTCGACCGCGGCCTGTCCCGCTGGGCCGGTGACTGGCCGTGGCGGGACAAGGAGGTGCACGTGCTCACCTCCCGTCCCCTGCCCTCGGACCTCGACGCCCGCCCCTGCGCCAGCCCCGCCGACCTGTTACGCCACCTCCAGCTGACCGGCCTGATGGGCGACGTGCACCTGCTCGGCGGCGCCCGCACCATCCGAGCGTTCCTCGACCTCGGCGCGATCGACCGCCTCGGCGTAGTCGTGCTGCCGATGCTGCTGGGCCGGGGCGTCCCCCTGTTCGGCGACACCAGCCAAGCCCTGCACCTCCAGTGCCAACGCCTACACCCCGGCGGCGCCATCGAACTGATCTACACCCCCGCCTAACCCCCATTTCGGCGCTTGGAAGGGGGCTTTCCTTCACTCGGAGTGGAGGAAAGCCCCCTTCCAAGCGACTAAGGGTTGACTTAGTTGTGGGTGAAGGGGGTCATGGTGCGGGTGTACTGCCACGGGGCCTGTTGGACGCCTGAGCACTTGTCGGAATGCTGGCCGGGGCAGGCGCTGTCGCGGCCAAGGGCCCAGAAGGACAGCGAGCCGATGTTGTGCAGCCACGACCAGACGGTGATGTCGACGGCGTCGCGCGGGGTGAAGATCTCCAGCGGGCCGGTCTCGCCGCCCGAGCCGTAGTCGTCGACGCCGATCATCTCGATGATGCCGACCTGTTGCCACAGCTTGTGGTCCGGGGTCCCGGGGTGCAGCACGCGCAGCTCGGCCAGCAGCGAGTTGGCGGCGGTCCTGGTGTCGTCGGCCATCTCGTGCGGCTTGTTGTCGTAGTAGTCGAAGGTCATGATGTTGACGATGTGCACGTCGGCGCCGTTGGCCACGGCGTTGGCGAGCATGTTCTTCGAGTCCTGGGTGATGCCGTCGACGTTGGTGGGCACGGTGTAGTCGAACTGGATGGTCCGGCCGTGCGCCGCCGCCCACTTCTCGACCTGGGCGATGGCCTTGTTGCGGCGGTCCACGCCGGGCAGGTTCTTCGGCATCGGACCCTCGACGTCGAGGTCGATGCGGGTGATGTCGTAGGTGGTGATCACCTTCTCGAAGCTCTCGGCGATCTTGTCCACGTCGGTGCAGCTGTCGGCGATGTCGGTGCCGTGCCCGGAGGCGTCGCCGCCGCCGTAGGAGGCGATCACGTCGCCGCCCGTGGCCCGCAGCTTGGCGATGGAGTCGCCGTACTGGGCCCAGGAGATCGGCCGGTTGGGGTCGCCATCCCAGGTCGCCTCGCACGAGCCGGCGACCGGGGTCTGGAGGAAGGCCATGGTCAGGTAGCGGGCGCCGGAGGCCGCCGCCTGCTCGGCCGGGTCGCCCGGGTTGTAGGTCTGGAAGTACGGGGCGAACACGTGCTCGGGGAGGGCATGGCCATGCCCGGCAGCCGCCGCGCTGCCGGGGATGGCGGTGGCGGCCAGCGCGGTCAGCGCCACGGCCGCGGCCAGTCTGGGGATGAACATGGCCACAGCCTCCCGGTACCGGTACCGGAGGTCCAGACCTTTGGCCGAAGAAACCCGGAACCGGTTCCGACATTGACAGCCGATGGCGCCCGGGTTAACCATGAGAGCGCTCTCACGACCCTGCGCGAGAGCACGGCCGCCTCGCCACCCTGCATCCGACGAGGGGATATCACGCATGCGCACGACAAGGGTGTTGTGCACGATCGCCACGGCGGCGGCAGTCGCCGTCGGCACGTTGACCGCTGTCACGCCGGCCCAGGCCGCGGTGCCGGCGACCATCCCACTCCAGATCACCAACAACTCGGGCCGCGGCGACGCGGTCTACCTCTACGACCTGGGCACCAATCTGGCCACCGGCCAGCAGGGCTGGGCCGACGCCAACGGCACGTTCCACGCCTGGCCGGCCGGCGGCAACCCGCCCACGCCCGCCCCCGACGCCTCCATCGCCGGCCCCGGCA
Organism: Kutzneria sp. NPDC052558; assembly: GCF_044547355.1. NCBI lineage: Bacteria > Bacillati > Actinomycetota > Actinomycetes > Pseudonocardiales > Pseudonocardiaceae > Kutzneria > Kutzneria sp. NPDC052558. Next base: position 75,793 of record NZ_JBIUAG010000011.1, on the reverse strand, counting down.
ACGGCGGCTCGGTCACCATCCGGATCCCCAAGTTCTCCGGCCGGATCTACTTCTCCTACGGCCAGAAGCTGGTGTTCAAGCTGACCACCGGCGGCCTGGTCCAGCCGGCGGTGCAGAACCCCAGCGACCCCAACCGGAACATCCTGTTCAACTGGTCGGAGTACACGCTCAACGACTCCGGGATCTGGATCAACAGCACCCAGGTGGACATGTTCTCCGCGCCGTACGCGGTGGGCGTGGGCACGCAGACCACCGGGCATCTCAAGGCCGGCGGCTACAACGCCGTGCTCAACGGCCTGAAGGCGCAGGCCGGCGGCTGGGCCGGGCTGATCCAGACCGCGCCCAACGGCTCGATCCTGCGCGCCCTGTCGCCCGGCCACGGCATCGAGACCGGCGCGCTGGCCAACACGGCCATGAGCGACTACGTGAACCGGGTGTGGACCCGGTACACCAGCTCCACGCTCACCGTGACGCCGTTCGCCGACCAGCCCAACACCAAGTACTTCGGGCGGGTCTCGGGCAACGTCATGAACTTCACCAACAGCGCCGGCCAGGTGGTCACCAGCTTCCAGAAGCCGGACGCCTCCAGCATCTTCGGCTGCTTCAACCTGCTGGACGCGCCCAACGACCTGGTGCGCGGGCCGATCTCGCGGACGCTGTGCGCCGGCTACAACCGCGGCACCCTGCTGACCACCGCCAGCCAGCCCGACAACAACTCCGCCGATTTCTACAAGGACGCGGTCACCAACCACTACGCCCGGCTGATCCACTCGCAGATGGTCGACGGCAAGGCCTACGCGTTCGCCTTCGACGACGTCGGCAACTTCGAGTCGCTGGTCAACAACGGCAACCCGGCCAGCGCCACGATGACCCTGGATCCGTTCAACTAGAGTCACGGGAGTGCAGCGCCCCACCAAGGCCGAACTGGCCGCCGCCCACGGCATCGTCATCGACGACCTGATCGCACCGGATCTGCGCGTGCTGTTCTGCGGGATCAATCCGGGGCTGTGGTCGGCGGCCACCGGCTTCCACTTCGCCCGCCCGGGCAACCGGTTCTGGCCGGCGCTGCACCTTTCCGGCTTCACGCCACGGCTGTTCGACCCGTCCGAGCAGAAGTTGTTGCTGGACCTGGGTTTGGGCATCACCAACGTGGTCGCCCGCGCCACCGCCCGGGCCGACGAGCTCACGCCGCCGGAGTTCGTCGCCGGCGGCAGGCGACTGGTCCTGGAAGTCGCCCAGTGGCGGCCGAAGTTCCTCGCCGTGGTGGGAATGGGCGCGTACCGCACGGCTTTCGCCTCTCCCAAGGCCGTGGTCGGCTTGCAGCCGGAGACCATCGGCGAGACCCGGCTGTGGGTGCTGCCCAATCCCAGCGGCCTCAACGCCCACTACCAGTTGCCGCAGCTGGCCGAGGAGTTCGGCAGGCTGCGGGAGGCATCAGCCTGCTGACACGGTCCCGGCCGCGCCGTCGACGGTGATCTCGTCGCCGGTGGCGATCCGGTGCGTGGCGTCGGGAACCCCGACCACCGCCGGAATCCCGTACTCCCGGGCCACGACCGCGCCGTGCGAGTTGGCCCCGCCCATCTCCATCACCAGCCCGCCGGCGGTGAGGAACAGCGGCGTCCAGCCCGGATCCGTCGACGGGGCAACAAGAATCTCCCCCGGTTCGAGGTGCGCGCCGACGGGATCGAGCACCACGCGGGCGATGCCGGTGACGCGGCCGGTGGAGGCGGCGGTGCCGACCATCGCGCCGTCGGCCGGCGGCGCGGCGACGGCCTCGGGGTCGGTGCCGTCGGACAGCAGCATCTGGGGCACCTTGCGGCGGCGCAACTCCCGGTCGTAGGACTCGTGCCGCTCGGCGACGACCTCGCGGAAGTCCTGGCCCGACAAGGCTTTCCGGCATTCCTTCAACGTCAGGAAGAACACGTCATCGGCGGTGTCGATCCGGTGCGCCGCCGCCAGCTCCGCGCCGACGTGCTGGAGCTGGCGCCGCAGCTCGGCCAGGGTCTGCACGAGGAAGTACTTGGGCTTCTCCCGCAGCCCGGCCAGGCGGCGGGTCCGACCAAGGGCCCAGCGCACGACCCGCCCGCGCAGGCCGCCGGCCTTGTGCGCCAACGACTGGATCATCGCCTCGGCCTCGTCGCGGCCCCGGGCGAACTGGGCGTCCGGCGCGGCCTCGGGGTCGTCAAGGCGGAGGTAGTTGGCCACCACGCCCAGGATGTGGCTGGGGTCGTCGGACCAGCGGGGCAGGCCAAGGTCGATCTCGGCGACGGCGCGGTGGCCCCAGCGGTCCAGGAATCCTTGCAGCGCCGGCGGAATGTCGTCGACGGAGAGATCGGCCGGGCCGATTCCGTCGGCCTTGAGCCGGGCGGCGACCCGCCACAGCTCCAGGTCCATCTCGGTGGTGATGTTGTGCGGGAGTCCACGAAGGACGGTCTGCAATCCCTCGCCGCTGCCCACCAGCCGGCGGGCCAGGGCCAGCGTGACAAAACCGGCCAGCGGCACCGGCAGCGCCCTGGGCAGGATGGTCGGAATCACCGGCAGCGCCTGGATGACCAGTTCCAACCGGGCCCTGGAATCCAGCGGCCCGGTCGGGGTCGCCGCCGCCAGCAGGTGCCGGCCCAGCCCGTCCAGACGTCGTTCCGCGGCGTCCGGCCGCAGCAGCGCCTCGGCCAGGCGGAGCGGGAATCCCATGCGCAGCGCCACCTTCGCGATGCGTAGGGCCGCCTTGACCGAGCCGGGCCGCACCGTCAGGTCGGGGTCGTCGAACAGGGACCGCATCGCGACGGCCGTGCGCGCCTCCATCACGTCGAAGACGCGCGGGACGACAAACCGGCCCAGGCGGCTGCGCAGTGCCGGCGTCGCGTCGGCGTACAGGCGCTGGCCCGCGTCGGACAGGAACCCCGGCCCAGCCAGGGCGTCGGTCACCGGCAGCCCGAACATGCGCCGCCCACCGCTGGCGATGAGCCGGAAAGCGGCGAGCCCCATCGGCGTGATCGGCCGATACAGGCCCTGCGCGACCGTGACGCACAGGTAGGCCCGGCGGCCGCGGCCGTCGTTGGACGGACTGTCCGGCACCGGATACAGGGTGGTGATCGGCCGGGCCTGGGTCAGCCACAGCCGGCCGTCGCCGTCGATCGCCCACTCGGTGTCCTGCGGGCTGCCGTAGTGCCGCTCGACCTGGTCCCCCAACGCCGCCAGCTCGCGGAGCTGCCGAGGCGTCAGGCACGGCTCGGTCGAGTCGACGGCGACCTCCCTGGTGCCGCCGCCGACCACCGAGCGGACGGCGATCTTCTTGTCCCCCAAGCGTTGTTGCACGATCCGGCCGGTCGCGGTGTCGACCACGAAGTGATCCGGGTTGACCGAGCCGGAGACCACCGTCTCCCCCAGCCCGGCGTTGGCGTCGATCACCGCTTCGTGCCGGCGGCCGGTCACCGGGTTGGCGGTGAACAGCACGCCGGCCACCTCGGCGTCCACCATCAGCTGCACGACCACCGCAAGCTCGACGGCGGCGTGGTCAATGTCGTTGCTGTCGCGGTAAGCCACGGCCCGGTCGGTCCACAGCGAGGCCCAGCACCGGCGCACGGCGTCCAGCACCGCGTCCTCGCCGACGATGTTGAGGTAGGTGTCCTGCTGGCCGGCGAAGCTGGCGAAGGGCAGGTCCTCGGCCGTCGCCGAGGACCGCACCGCGACCGGGGCGTCCGGGCCGAGCGCCCGGTAGCCGGCGCGGATCTCGTCGGCGATGTCGGCCGGGATCTCCACGCCCTGCAACACTTCCCGCACCTGGTCGAGCGGCACGCCGGCCGCAACCCGCCGGTAGGCCTCGGTGGTGACACAGAATCCCGGCGGCACCGGCAGGCCGGCCCCGGTCAGCTCTCCCAGGTTGGCCGCCTTGCCGCCGACGGCGGCCAGCATGGTCCCGTCGATGTGGGTGAAGTCCAGGGTCAGCGTCGACATGTCGCCGAGGTTAAGCCTCGGCGAGCATTAGCTCAACAGCCGTTGAATAACGGTTCTAGGACTCCGTGTGCCGGTGGACCGCGAACATGGCCCGGTCATCCCCCTCCCCGACGCAGCTGACCAGCGCTTCCTCCAGCCCGCTCATGTCCACGCCGATCAACACCAGGTTGGTCCGCCGCGGCTCGTCTTCACCCCATCGGGCAACCCGGAAGCGCAGGTAGCCGCCGACCACCTGGAGCTCGTAGCGCTGCGACCGTCCGAAGTGGACGTTCCCCTTGATCCGGAACACGCCGTCGGGACGGCTGGTGAGGAAATCCACCAGCCGCTCGGGATGCATCGGCTCGTCGCTGGTGAAGACCACGCTCTGGTAGTGGGCGTGCACGTGGTGCGAGTGGTCCTCGAGGTCGTCGAAGGACAGCTGCGCCGGCCTGGGCCGCTCCCGCAGGTCGAACAGCAGCGCCGGATCCAGCCGCCCGTGCTCGGTGGTCACGATCGCGCCGCCCTCGGCCAGCTCCGTCACCACCGCGAGCACCTCGGCCAGCGCGGCCGCGTCCACCCGGTCGACCTTGTTCAGCACCACCAGATCGGCGATGTCGAGGTGCTTGTCCAGCTCCGGATGGCGGGCCCGGGTGTCGGCGAACTCGACCGCGTCCACCACCTCGACCAGGCCGCCGTACTCGACCTGGGGATCGGCGCTGGCCAGCACCTGCTGCACCACCGCCTGCGGCTCGGCGATGCCGCTGGCCTCCACCACGATCACGTCCACCTGCGCGCCGGTCAGCGTGCCCAGCACGTCGTCAAGGCCGCCCTCGTCGGTCACGCAGCACACACAGCCGTTGGACAGCGAGACCATCGCGTCGACCTGGCCCGCCACCGCCATCGCGTCGATGTTCACCGCGCCGAAGTCGTTGACCACCACCCCGATTCGGGTGCCGCCGCTGGTCCGCAGCAGGTGGTTGAGCAGCGTTGTCTTGCCCGCGCCGAGAAATCCGGCCAGCACGACCACCGGGACGGTGTCGATCCGGGCCCCTTCCCGCACTGCCACCGGTCTTCCTTCCCCTCCGCCCATCGAACCGTCTTCGCCGGGAACCCGTCCGGCTCCCCCGCCGGGTCCGCACCCTCCGGGTCCGCGGCCGCCGGGGTCCTTCCCGTTCGTCCCGATTTCCGCCCATGATAACCGCCGCCGTGGTTACAGTCGGCGCATGATTGACTTCGAGAAGGCGGCTCTGCTCAAGCTCGCGCCGATCGATCCGCGGGAGGTCGCCGACACCGTCGGGCCGCTGATCATTCCCGGCGAGGAGCTGCGGGCCGCGTTCAAGACGGTGCGGGACTTCGTGGTGTTCACCAACAAGCGGGTGATCGCGGTGAACGTGCAGGGCATGACCGGCAAGAAGAAGGACTTCACCACGCTGCCGTACAACAAGATCCAGGCCTTCTCGGTGGAGACGGCCGGCCACTTCGACATGGACGCCGAGCTGGACCTGTGGTTCAGCGGCCTGGGCCGGGTGCGCTTCGAGTTCCGCGGCCGCAGCGACGTGCGCGGCATCAGCCAGCTGATCGCGTCCTGCATGCTGTGAGTACCTGTCGGTAAGCCGCCGGCCGGCCCAGCGCGCGCTGGTCCCGGCGGCCGCACTGCGCCGTCACGGCGTTTCGCCCGGGCAGAACCGGGAAGTCGACGTGGGTCCCATGAACGAAGGAGGATCCATGTCGACCACCGCGATCATCGTGCTGGTCGTGGTTGTCGTGCTGCTGCTGGCGGCCGCCGTGGCGGCGCGCCCCTACCTGCGGCGCAGACAACTGCGGGCCAGGTTCGGCCCCGAGTACGACCACCTGGTGCGGGACAAGGGCGATCGCCGCGCCGCCGAGCAGGAGCTGGAGGACCGCCAGCGCCGGCACGACCGCTTCGAGCTGCGCCCGCTGACCGCCGAGAGCCGCGAGGGCTACCTACGTGACTGGGCGTGGGCGCAGGAGCAGTTCGTGGACTCGCCGCACGGCGCGGTGCGGCGGGCCGACCAGCTGATCGGCCAGATCATGCGGGAGCGCGGCTACCCCGTCGAGGGCACCGAGCAGCAGATCGCCGACCTGTCCGTGGAGCACGGGAAGGCGCTGGACAACTACCGCATCGCGCACGCCATCTCCAGCCGCGGCGACGACGACCCGCCGTCCACCGAGGACCTCCGCAACGCCATGCGCCACTACCGGGCGCTGGTCGAGGACCTGCTGGACCACGCGACCACGGAACGGAGCAAGTGATGCGCCAGCACCGGGAAGCCGCCCCCAACACCACGACCGAGGACATCGCCACCGACGACATCGCGCGGGTCGACGAACGCCCCCGGCCGACCCCGATCAACGCGGGCCGCAGCGACAAGGGCCGGCCCAACGCCACTGCGACCGACACGGGCCGCACCGACTCAGGCAGCACCGACTCAGGCAGCGCCGACACGGACCGGACCTCGGGCCGGCTCGACGCGGATCCGGTCGACTCGGACCGCAGCGACGCCGACCGGGTCGAGTCCGAGCGGGTCGACGCCGACCGGACCAGGACCGACCTGAGCGACCGGGGCCGCACCGTCCCTGGCGCCGACACATCGGGCCCGGTCGAGGTCGACGAGACCGCACGGCCGGCGGACACCAAGGCAGCCGGCCAGGTCAGGCCGGGCGAGACCGGATCGCGCCACACCGAGGCCACCTCCGGCGAGACCGGGCAGCGCACGACCGGAGCCTCGCCGCGGGAGGCCGGGGCCAGCACCGCCGACCTGCTGTTCGACCAGGCCGACGCGGCCCGGTTCCGGGAGCGGTGGCGCGAGGTGCAGACCGGGTTCGTGGACGACCCGAAGCGGGCGGTGCAGGACGCGGACGTGCTGGTGGCGGAGCTGATGCGGGAGGTCGCCTCAGCCTTCAGCCAGCGCAAACGGGTGCTGGAGGGCCAGTGGCGGGAGGGGTCGGACGCCGAGACCGAGGATCTGCGACTGGCTCTGCGTGGGTACCGGGCGTTCGTGGACCAGTTGCTCGCCCACTGAGCCGCGACCCTGATGCCGACCCTGAAATGACCCTGGACCTCGGCGGGAAGGCCGCCACCGGCGGCGGCGGGCAGGCAGGATGGAGGCATGAAGACCCTGCTGAACCTGATCTGGCTGGTGCTGTCCGGCTTCTGGATGGCGCTGGGTTACGCCTTCGCCGGCGTGATCTGCTGCGTGCTGATCATCACGATCCCGTTCGGCATCGCCTCGTTCCGGATGGCGAACTACGCGCTGTGGCCGTTCGGCCGGACCCTGGTCGACAAGCCCACGGCCGGCGCCGGCTCGGTGCTGGGCAACCTGGTGTGGCTGGTGGTGGCCGGCTGGTGGCTGGCACTCGGGCATCTGTTCACCGGCTTCCTGCAATGCGTCACGATCATCGGTATCCCGCTCGGGGTGGCCAACTTCAAGCTGATCCCGGTGTCACTGCTGCCGCTCGGCAAGGAGATCGTCGAGGCCTGATTTCGTCACGCCGCGGGCCGCGAGTTCGTCCTTGAACGCGTGCAGCGCGGCGAAGGCGGCCTTCGGTGCGGCCGCCCCGGCCCCGGACGCGACCAAAACGTCACGGTGCCGGGGCGGCAGCGCGAACAGCGCGTCGGCCACGGCCAGCTGCCGCCGCCGCTCGGCCGGCACCACGCTGTCGGTGTCCTGACCCACCACGTCCTGCACGGTCCGGAACAGCCACAACCGGGTCTGCACCCCTTTGCCCAGGTCACGGGCCTGGGCGGCCCGGACCAGGGTCTGCGTGACCACGTTCTCGGCCCAGGCCCGCCGACCGCCGGTCAGCCGCATCGCGTACGCCAGCAGCGCACCCCCGTGCTGCTGGTACAACGCCCGGACGACCTTCTCACCCCTCGCCATGGTTCAAGACTCAACCACTCGGCGGCCCGGGGCATCGGGGAAACCCACAGCCCTCAGCGGCGTGACGAAACCCGGCCCTGCTCGACCGCCCACGCCGCCACCTGGGCGCGGGTGCGCAGGTCCAGCTTGGTGCGGATGTGCAGCAGATGCGTCTCCACGGTCCGCTCGGAGATCGACAGCCGGACCGCGATCTCCCGGTTGGTCAGCCCCTCCGCGGTCAGCATGGCCACGCCCAGCTCCCGCCGCGACAGCGGCGAGTCGTCCTCGGCCACCGGCTCCCGCAGCGAGTACGCGATCGCCTGCACCAGCGTCATCCGCTCGCCGGCCTCGGTCGCCGCCCGCGCCGCCCGCGCGCTCAGCGCCGCCCGGGCGATGGCCATCGCGGTGTCGACATGCCGTTCCCAGAACGGTTCCCGGCGGATCCGCCACTTCCGCAGGTGCGTGGCCACGGCCGTGCCCAGCAGCAGGGCCCGCTCGGGCTCGCCGGTGTGCGCGGCGACGATCGCCAGCCCCTCCACCGCGTACGTGGACGGCTCGGCGGCCTCCGGGCAGGCTTCGAGGCTGCGCCAGAAGTACTCGTCGGCCTGCTCGATGTCCCCGCGCTCCAAGGCGATCGCGCCGGCCGAGTGCAGGGTTTCCATCTGCTTCACCGGATCCGCGAGCTCCAGGTAGACCGGCAGGCTCTCCTCCAGCAGCTCGGCCGCCCGGGCCAGGTCGCCGCCGGCCAGCGCGGCGTAGCCGAGATTGTGCAGGCTGACCGCGGTGTCCAGGGGCCGGCCCAGCGGGCGCAGCAGCTCCACGCAGCGCTCGGCGCAGCGGGTGCTGCCCTCCGCGTCGCCGACGGCCTGGTAGATCATGCTGAGCAGAGTCAGGCCACGGCTCTGCACCACCGGCCGGTCGCGCGTCTCCTCCAGCGCCATGGCCTCGGTCGCGAGCTCGCGGGCCCGTTCGAATTCGCCCGAGCCGAGGTTGAACCAGGCCAGCTCCAGCAAAGCGAGACCGCGGTAAGGATTGTCGGCGGCGGTGATGGTCAGCGCCGCTTCCAGCAGCTTGCGGATCTGGACCGTGTGCCCCTCGCGCCGCCAGGTCCAGCCGAGCGCGGCGGCCAGCACCGCCAGGCGCTCGTCCCGCCGGGGAGTGGCCCATTCCACCGCCCGCAGCAAGTTGTCCCGCTCGTCGTCGATCCGCGGGGAATCGTGCACGGTGTAGAGCATCTGGCCCACGTAGTGCGACTCGGCCAGCGAGGTCAGCCAGCCCACCAGCCGCCGCGTGGTCTCGTCGACCTCGCCGGCCTCGGCCAGTTTCTCCCGTGCGTACAGGCGGATCGACTCCAGCTGCCGGAACCGCTGCACCACCCCGGGCACGGCCACGACCAGCGACTTGGCGTCCAGGTCGGCCAGCAGCCGCAGGGTCCGCTGCGGGCTCGCGCCGCAGACGGCACTGGCCGAGTCGAGGCTGAAGTCCCCGGACAGCACGGAAAGCCGGCGCAGCGCCGCCCGTTCCGTGTCGTCGAGCAGCTCGTAGCTCCACTCGATCGTCGCCCGCAGGTCACGGTGCCGGGTGGCCGCCGTGCGCGGGCCCCGCGACAGCAGCTCGAACCGATCGTCCAGGCGGGCCAGGATGTCCTCCACCGACAGCACCCGGACCCAGCGCGCGGCCAGCTCGATTGCCAGCGGCATGCCGTCCAGCCGCACGCAGATCTCCGCCACGACCGGGCGATTGGCCTCGGTGAGCTCGAAGTCCGGTCGCAGCAGCTTGGCCCGCTCGACGAACAGCTGCACGGCGTCGGAACGCGGCGCGGCGCTGTCGTCCGGCAGCGTGAGGTGGCCGACCCGCAGCACCGCTTCCCCCGGCAGCTCAAGGGATTCCCGGCTGGTGACCAGCACCCGCAGCTGCGGGCAGCCGGTCAGCAGGGCGTCGGCCAGCGCGGCGCTCGCGTCCACCAGGTGCTCGCAGTTGTCGATGACGAGCAGCGCTCGCTTGTCCTGCAACGCGCCGATGACCGTCGCCACGGTGTCCTCGTCGCTCTGCTCGCGCACCCCCAGCGCGGACGCGACCGTCTGGGCCAGCAGGTGATCACTGGTCAGCGGGGCCAGCTCGACCATCCACACGCCGTCCGGGTACGTCGCCGCCGCCCGGGCCGCGTACTCGCCTGCCAGCCTCGTCTTGCCGGCACCGCCGGTGCCGACCAGGCTCACCAGGCGGGCGCGGCGCAGCAGCACGCCGATGTCGGTCAGCTCCTGGGCCCGCCCAATGAACGCGTCCCGGCTGGCCGGCAGGCGCGCGGCCGTCGGCTGCTGCCGCTGGGCCGGCTCCGGCTGCTGCTCGCCGCTGCGCAGGCGGTAGGCCCGCTGCCGGCAGGCACGCGAGCAGAACCGTGCGGGCCGCCCCGGCCCGTCACCGCGCGGCGGCAGCTCCACACCACACGTCTCGCAGCGCAACTGCGTCCTCTCCCGCACCCCGTGTCCGACCCTACCCCGTGAGCAGGCCGATCAGCGTAGTTCTCGACCCCCGCGGGCCACAGGAGCTGCCCGTCCGTCCGCCAGATACCTAGGCGATCGGCTGGGCCCAGTCCAACCGGCCCATGAACTCGGCGTCCGCGGAGGGCACGGGCCGGGCCTGCGGCGGCGTCCGGCCGGCGGTACGGGCGGCGGTGAACTTGGCGCTGGTGGCGATGTTCTGCTCAACGCGGGGACGGCGCAGCCGCTCGTAGGCGTCGAGGGCCTCGGTCGTCACGCCCAGGTCGCGCAGGGCCTTGCCCAGGATGACGGCGTCCTCGATGGCCATCGACGCGCCCTGGCCGGTGGCCGGGGATGCGGCGTGCGCGGCGTCGCCGACCAGCAGCATCCGGCCGGCCCGCCAGGGCATGCCCTCGGGCAGGTCGCAGGCATTGGTGACCATCAGCCGGTCGGCGGTTGCGGCGATGATGTCCGCCGCAGGCGTGGCGTCCGGGCGCACCAAGGGCAGCAGGGCCTCGCGCCACCGGGCGGGCGAGCCGGCGGCGATCTCGGCGGCCGACAGCTCCGGCTCGGCCACGCGGCAGAACCAGTTCACCTCGCCGGCCGGGGACACGGCGTAGCCCATGGCCGCGCTGCTGCCGCGGACCATCTCGATCCGGGCCGGCTCGTGGTCGGGCTTGGCGTCGCTGGTGTAGCCGTAGAAGACGCGCTGGCCGGCGTAGCGGGGGCTGTTCGGGGCGATCAGCGTGCGGACCGTGGAGTTCAGGCCGTCCGCGCCGACGATCAGGTCACCGGTGGCGGTGCTGCCGTCGGCGAAGGTCACCGTGCCGTCGTCGACCGTGGCCAGCCGCTTGCCGTGCACGATCTCGATGCCGCGCCGCTGCGCCTCGGCCCGCAGGGCGGCCCCGAGCTCGGCGCGGCCGATGCAGCGGTAGTGCTTGAGCGGGTCGTCCTGCTCGCCAATCGGTGTGACGGCCAGCACATCGCCGGTGTCGGCGGTGACGCGCATGGCGGTCAGCGGGAAGCCGACCCTGGCCACCGCCTCGGCGGCGTCGAGCTGGGCCAGGGCCAGCATTCCGTTGCTGGCCAGGGTGAGGAACGCTCCGATGTCGGCGCCGCTGTCCGGATGGGCCTCGCACACCGTCACATCGAGGCCGGCCTTGTGCGCGGCCAGCGCCGCCGACGTGCCCGCGATGCCCCCGCCGATGATCAGAATTCGCGTCACGGGTTCATTATTGCCGCGAGAAGGAGGTCGTGATGCCAGGACCGCTGCAAGGAGTCCTCGTCGTCGCCCTGGAGCAGGCGGTGGCCGGGCCGTTCGCCACCCGCCAGCTGGCCGACCTCGGGGCCCGGGTGATCAAGATCGAGCGGCCGGGGGCCGGGGACTTCGCCCGGGGCTACGACCGGACCGTGCTCGGGCAGTCCAGCCACTTCGTGTGGCTCAACCGGGGCAAGGAAAGCGTCGAGCTGGACGTCAAGCGGGACACGACGGTGCTGCGGGCGCTCATCGACCGGGCCGACGTGTTCGTGCAGAACCTCGCGCCGGGGGCGGTGTCCCGGCTCGGCCTCGGTTCGCTGGCCGAGACCCATCCGCGGCTGATCACCTGCGACATCTCGGGGTACGGCCCGGACGGCTCCTACCGTGACCGCAAGGCCTACGACCTGCTCATCCAGAGCGAGGCCGGGCTGGTGTCGATCACCGGATCCCCTGACCAGCCGGCCAAGGCCGGCATCGCCGCCGCCGACATCGCGGCCGGAATGTACGCCTACAGCGGCATTCTCACCGCCCTGTACGAACGCGAGCGCACCGGCCGGGGCGGCGCGGTCGAGGTCTCGATGCTGGAGGCGCTCGGCGAGTGGATGGGATTTCCCTTCTACTACACCACTTACGGCGGCTCGGCCCCGGCGCGCAGCGGCGTCCACCACGCGACCATCGCCCCGTACGGCGCCTATCGGGCCGGCGACGGCACCGTGATCCAGCTCGGCATCCAGAACAAGCGGGAGTGGCAGTCGTTCTGCGCCACCGTGTTGCTCATGCCCCATGTCGCCGCCGACGCCCGGTTCGACTCCAACTCCGCCCGCCTGGCCCACCGGGCCGAGCTGGACGCCGTCATCGACTCCGTGCTCGGCGGCCTGACCGGGCCGGAACTGGTGGCGCGCTTGGAATCCGCCCGCGTGGCCTTCGCCCAGCAGCGCACGGTCGCCGAGTTCGCCGCGCACCCCCAGCTTCGCGAGCGTGACCGCTGGCGCACGGTTTCCACGCCCGGCGGCGACATCCGGGCCCTGCTGCCGCCGGCCACCTTCCGTGGCCGGGAAGCCGAGATGGGCGCGGTGCCGGCGTTGGGCCAGCACACCGAGGAAGTGTTGCGCTGGCTGGGTTTCTAGTTGTGCAGGGCCTGGGCCAGCGAGAGGAAGTCGTCCAGGAACTGCCGCCACGGCACCGGTCCGGCCGCGCGGAGCACGAACTTGGTCAGGCCGGCGTCGAGGTAGCGGTCCAGCAGCCGGCGGGCGTCGTCCCAGCTGGTCGGCACCAGATCGTCGAGATCGACGCCCGGGGCGCGGTCGGCGGCGGCCCGCACCAGCTCCGGCGGCACTCCGTCGGGGGCCACGGCCAGCGCCAGGCCGTAGTGGTCCTCCTCCACTTCGCGACCGGCTTCGGCGGCGGCCGCCTTGATCGCCTCGACGGCGAGTTTGGCCTGCTCGGGGGGCACGAAGCTGCCCAGCCAGCCGTCGGCCAGCCGCCCGGCCCTGCGCAGCGCCCCCGGGGCGCTGCCGCCGACCCAGATGTCCAGCGGCTGGGCCGGGCGGTCGGGCAGGGTGACGCCGTCGAGCTGGAAGAACTCGCCGTCGACGTGGACGTCGTCCTCGGTGAGCAGCCTGCGCAGCACCAGCAGCGACTCGTCGAAGACGGCGGCGCGGCGGCCCTCCGGCACCGGGAACAGGTTCCACTCGTCGCGCCGCGCCGGGCGCAGCCCGAACACCGGCAGCACCCGCTTCGGCGCGAGACCGGCCAGGGTGGCCAACTGCTTGGCCACCAGCACCGGATTCCGCCCGGGCAGCACCGCGACCCCGGTGCCGACCTTGAGTTTGCGCGTGCGGGCCAGCGCATGTGCCATGCCGATCATCGGCTCGACCTGCCGGCCGTAGACGATCTCCGACAGCCACAGCGAGTCGACCCCGGCCGCCTCCAGCTCGTCGACCAGGTCCGAGAACCCGGCCACGCCCGTGCCCGGCCCGAGTCCGACGCCCAACCGCACCTTCAGCACGCCCATACCTCGGTCTTACCAGAGGATCCCGCGCGAAGTCAGTCCTCCTTGACCTGCACGTCCACCACATTCGGGTAGAACGCCACGTACTCCTTGATCTGCGCCACCGCGTCGTACGGGGCCTCATAGGTCCACACCGCGTTGTCGGCCGAGGTCTCGCCGGCGCGGATGCTGTAGTAGGCGGCGTCGCCCTTGTACGGGCAGTAAGTCGTGTGGTCGGACCGCTCCAGCAGGCCGAAGTCCACGTCCTTGCGGGGGATGTACTGCACCGCCGGGTAGGTGCTCTCCTGGAGCGTCAGCGCGTCCTTCGTGTCGGCGATGACCTGCCCGCCGACCGTCGCCACCACGTGCCGGCCGCTGGCCGTCACGGTGATCGGGTGCTGCTCGTTCGGGATCTTCACCGGCTTGCTCACCTGCGTCAACTCCTCGAAAGGTCGGCTACGACGTGCAACGCCACGCTCCCCGCCGATTGTTCCGCGCTACCCTGACACATGATCGTCTGGCTGAACGGCACGTTCGGGGCCGGCAAGACCACCACCGCCCGGCTGCTGGTGCGGGAACTGCCGCAGGCCCGGATCTTCGACACCGAGCACGTCGGCTTCATGCTGGGGCACGTGCTCACCGAGCCGGTGGAGAACTTCCAGGACAACCCGCCGTGGCGGGCCCTGGTGGTGCGCAGCGCGGTCGAGATCCTCGACCACGTGGGCGGGACCCTGGTCATTCCCCAGACCGTGCTGACCGAGTCGTACGCCCGCGAGATCTTCGACGGCCTCGACGCCGAAGGGGTGAAGACGCACCACATCGTGCTGCACGTGGATCGGGAGGAGTTGCTGCGGCGGATCGAGGGCGATCAGGAGGAGGCCGGGGCCAAGCAGTGGCGGCTGGACCACGTGGCGCGGTACGAGCAGGCGCTGCCCTGGCTGCGGGAATCCGGGACCGTGGTCGACACCACCCGGTTGACCCCGGCCGAAGCCGCCGCTCGCGTCCTCGGCGGGCTGTGATCCCGGCTGTCCTGCGACGATCACCGGTCCTGGCTAGGCTCGGCCCGTGGAGCCGAGCGCGATCACCGAGATCCTTGACGGGCGATGGGCCGACCTGCGCCGCACGGTCCGTGAGCAGCTGGCCGGCGTCGACTACCGCGAGGCCAGCGACCTGAGCACGGCTGAGCACCGCGCGCTGGTGTTCGACCAGTTGCACGCCCTGGCCAAGACCGACGGCCCACGGCTGGGCTTCGACCGCGAGTACGGTGGCGGCGGCGACATCGGCGGCTCCGTGGTCGCGTTCGAGACGCTCGGCTTCGGTGACCTGTCGCTGATGGTGAAGGCCGGCGTGCAGTGGGGCCTGTTCGGCGGGGCCGTGCAACTACTCGGCACGCGCCGGCACCATGAGCGCTACCTGGCCGACATCATGGATCTCACGCTGCCGGGCTGTTTTGCCATGACCGAGACCGGTCACGGCTCGGACGTGCAGCACCTGCGGACCACGGCCACCTATGACGGCAGCGAGTTCGTCCTGCACACGCCGCACCAGTCGGCCCGCAAGGACTACATCGGCAACGCCGCCCGCGACGGCCGCGCCGCGGTCGTGTTCGCCCAGCTGATCACCGACGGGCGCGGCCGGGGCGTGCACGCCTTCCTGGTGCCGATCCGTGACACCGAAGGCAATCCGCTGGCCGGTGTGTCCATTGAGGACTGTGGCCGCAAGGGCGGCCTGAACGGCGTGGACAACGGGCGGCTGTCCTTCGACCACGTGCGGGTGCCCCGGGAGAACCTGCTCGACCACTACGGCCAGGTCGACGCCGACGGGACCTACCGCAGCCCGATCGACAGCGACAACCGGCGCTTCTTCACCATGCTGGGCACGCTCATCCGCGGGCGGGTCAGCGTCGCCGGCAGCGCCGGCAGCGCGGCCAAACGCGCGCTGACCATCGCCGTCCGCTACGCCGACACCCGCCGCCAGTTCAACCGCCCCGACGACGCGCGTGAGGTCGTGCTGCTGGATTACCAGTCGCACCAACGCAAACTGCTGCCCGCTCTGGCCACGACCTACGCCATGCACTTCGCCCAGGAGGAGCTCACCGCCACCCTGCACGAACTCCAGAGCACCGCCGACCCCGACGACCGTCGGCAACGCGAGCTGGAATCCCGGGCGGCGGGCATCAAGGCACTGTCCACCTGGCACGCCACCGCCGCCATCCAGACCTGCCGCGAGGCCTGCGGCGGCGCCGGCTACCTGGCCGAGAACCTGCTCACCACGCTCAAGGCCGACACGGACGTGTTCACCACGTTCGAGGGCGACAACACCGTGCTGCTGCAACTGGTCGCGAAGGGGCTGCTGACCAACTACCGCAGCCACTTCGAGGATCTGGGCACGCTGGCCACCGCCCGCTTCGTCGCCGAGCAGTTCGTCGGCATGGTCACCGAGCGGCTGCCCAACATCGGCCGCGACGACGCCGACGCCCTGCACGACCGGGCCTGGCAGCTGCGGGCGTTCGAGGACCGCGAGGCCCACGTGCTCGACGGCCTGGCCCGCCGGCTGCGCCGGGCCGCCTCCGGCGACGCCGACCCGTTCGAGGTGTTCAACAGCGCCCAGGACCACGTGTTGCGGGCTGGCCGGGCGCACACCGAACGCGTTGTCCTGCAAGCGTTTGCCGACGCCGTCGAGCGCAGCGGCAATCCCCTGCTGGACCGGCTGTGCTCGCTGTACGCGCTGCATGTCGTCAACGAGGACCTGGGCTGGTTCCTCGCGCACGGCCGGCTGACCACCGGCCGCGGCAAGGCCGTCAACGGCGCCGTGAACGCTCTCTGCGCCGAGCTGCGCCCGCACGCCCGCACCCTGGTCGACGCCTTCGCCATTCCCGAGCGCTTCCTCGACGCCGCCGTCCTGCGCGAGGAACCGGGGCGGCAAAGCGCCCAATGGCAGCACGATCAGGCAGACAACCGCTGACCGGACACGCTTGGCGGCTCCGGCCGCTGAGCGCTGCCCCTACGGTGATCCCATGCCAGACACGCGACAGCGTCTCATCGACGGCACGATCGAGACGATCCGTCAGCACGGCATCGCCGGCACCACCGCCCGCAGCATCGCGGCCGCCGCCGGCGTCACCCAGGCGCTGGTCTTCTACCACTTCGGCAGCGTGCAGAACCTGGTCAAGGCCGCCTGCCTGGCCGTCACCCGCGACCGGCTGCCCCAGTTCGAGCAGCGCCTGGCCGCCATGCGCCGCCCCGCCGATCTGCTCACCCTGCACACCGACGAGCGGGCCCGGGGCAACCTGCTGGTGCTGGCCCAGCTGATGGCCGGCGCCCGGGGCAATCCCCAACTGGCCGAGGCCACCGCCGCCGCCCTGCACCTGTGGCTGACCCCGCTGCGGGCCACCCTGCGACGCCTGCTGCCCGATCACCCCACCGACGGCCTGGCCGAAGCCCTCTGCGCCGCCCTCCTTGGCCTCGAACTCCTCGACGCCGTCGACCCTTCCGCCACCGCCACGGCCCTCACCGCCCTAACCCACCCACCCCACCTTGTCAAGCCTGAGACGCTTGGAAGGGGGCTTTCCTCCACTCCGAGTGAAGGAAAGCCCCCTTCCGAGCGGGAATGAGCGGCGGGTGCGGTGTCATGAAGGGCCCCTTGCTGGCGTTGGTCAGCAAGGGGCCCTTCATGACGGAACGGCTCAGGTCAGCTCAGGGTGACCGCGGTGTCGTCGATGACGAACGAGGTCTGCAGGCCCGAGTCCTCGGCGCCGGTGAAGGAGATCGTCACCGTCTGGCCGGCGAGCGCGGAGACGTCGAAGGACTTCTGCGCGTAGCCGCTGGCCTTGTCGAGGTTGGAGAAGGCGCCCAGGGTGGTCGAGTTGGCCTTCACGGTCAGCTTGTCGTACTGCGTCGACGTGGTGGTCTCGGCGGTGTCGATGTGCAGCCAGAAGGTCAGCGTGGCGTGGCAGCCGGCCGGGATGGCCACCGACTGGGACAGGGTGTCGCTGTGGGTGCTGCCGTAGCCGTCCAGCCAGGCCAGGTAGCTGCCGGAGTGCGCGGCCTCGCCGGCGGAGGCGTTGCTGACCACGCCGGAGGAGGCGGTCCACGGCGAGGCGCTGCCGGTCTCGAAGCCGGGGTTGCCCAGCTTCTGGCCGGAGCAGGAGCCGCCGGTGGTGCTGACGGTCCAGGTGAAGCCGGCGCTGCCGGCCTTGCCGGCGGCGTCGGTGGCCGTGACGGTCACGGTGTACGAGCCGGCGGTGGTGGGCTTGCCGCTGATCACGCCGGTGCCCGAGGCGATGGACAGGCCGGCGGGCAGGCCCGACGCGCTCCAGGTGTACGGCGTGGTGCCGCCGGTGGCGTGCGCGGTGATGCTGACGGTGTCACCGACCAGGTTGGACTGGTTGCCCGGGTTGGTGACCGCCGGGGCGCCCGGCTGCGTGGCGCCGCCGGACAGGTTCGGCACCAGGGCGTCGGCCTTGGGCGAGCCCCAGCCGCTGGCCTGGTCGAAGTTGGCGGTGGCGCTGTAGTGCAGGTTGTCGCCGCTGGTGATGTCGTGGAACAGCGTGCCGTAGTTGCTGGACGAGCCCAGCTGGTACAGCGTGGAGTTGACCTGGCCGACCTTGGCGTGGCCGGCCGCGACGGCCTGCTGGTTGGCCAGCGTCAGCACGGACGCCCAGAACGGGGTGGCCGCGCTGGTGCCGCCGACATAGGTCCACTGGCCGACGGTGTAGATGGAGTAGTTCTGCGCGTTGGCCGACACGTCCGGCACCTGGCGCAGCGAGCCGGTGCCCACGCCCGGGCCGGTCTGCCAGGACGGGCGGGCGAACTTGCTGGAGACGCCGCCGCCGCCGGCCCACTTGGTGGAACCTTCGTTCCACACGCTCTCGCTGGAGTAGGCGCCGCCGCTGCCCTCGGTCAGGCTGGTGCCGCCGACGCTGGTGACGTACGGGTCGGAGCCGGGGAAGTCGACCGCGAGGTTGTTGGCGTTGGGCGACTGCGTGCCGGAGTGCCGGTAGCAGTCGTAGGCGCCGGAGTCGCCGGCCGCGGACAGGAAGGTCTGGCCCTGGGCCGCGCCCTGCTTGGCCACGTTGTCCACGGCGGTCTCGGTGGACGCGGTGTCGTCGAGCTCGCAGGCGCCCCAACTGGAGGACACCACCGACACCTTGTCGGTGACGAACTTGTTCCACATGTCGATCTCGCCCTGGTCGCTGTTCGGGGCCTCGTAGACCGCGACGTTGGCCTTGGGCGCGATCGCGTGCGCGACCTCGATGTCCAGCTCGACCTCGGTGACGCCGTCGCCGGCGGTGTCGTCGTCGCCGCTGTCGACCTTGACCACGGTCGGGGTGGGCGAGCCGGTGGCGTACTGCTGGTCGTACTTGGTGATGTTGGTCTGGCTGAAGTGCGAGAACTCCAGCATGGCGATGCTCTGGCCGGTGCCGTCGGTGCCCGCGCCGACCAGCTTGTCCACGCCGTAGGCCGAGCGCAGCTCCTGCGCGGTGTAGCCGCCGCCGGGGCCGCTGCCGACCTTGGGCGTGCCGGCCTGCGGCGCCTTGGCGTAGCTGTGCATCTGGTAGTGGTTGTTCAGACCGGAGATGCCGCCGATGAGGCCGGCCACCGAGGCGTCCACCGAGGGGGCGGTGTCGTTGGCGGTGAAGTTCTTGTCGGTCTTGTTGTCGTGGTAGTTCGACACCGAGGTGGCGAACGCGCTCTGCACCGTCTTGGCCGGGCCCTTGGCGTCGATCAGCATGTGATTGGACGCCACGTCGGTGACGGTCAGCCCCTTGCCCTCCAGGTAGGCCTTGACCTGGTCGACCTGGGCCTGGGTGGGCGCGAACCGGGCGGTGAACTGCTCGGGCGTCAGGTAGTGGTGGTAGTCGGCCGAGCTCGGGTTGTTCAGCCGGGCCAGGAAGGCGTCCAGGCCGGCGGCGTCGCGATAGTTCAGGGACACGGCGACCGTCATCTGGCTGTCGGCGGCCACCGAGCCGGTTCTTGTGGCGAACTCGAGTCCCGGGGCGGCGCTGTTGGCCAGCTGGGTGGTCTGCGGGGTCGACGGCGCGGCGCCGGCGAACCCGGCGCCGGTCGCCAGCGCCAGCGGCGCGGCCACCAGCAGCGCCACCGAGGCGCGACGGGTCAGCTTCACGATGTGCTCCATCCCTACAGGGAGATGAAATGGGCAGGGGTTAATTCCCTCGTCGAGGGGGTTGCCGGAACACTAACAGCAGAAGATCGGCCGGGGAATGGATTCCCTACCAAGGTCGGGAATCACCCATCGCCGTTGGCCGTATCGTGACCGAGTGATCAGGTACACGCCTACAACGGTAGACATATGGTAACGAAATGGCCGACAAACCGGACAAAACAACGATGAATCGCCCATTCCCTGGGACGGCCGCCGTCAACAGTCATCAACAATGACGGCCCGACGAAAGGAGGCTTGTCAAAACCCGGTCGCGAACCGATCATCCCGCCGCTAGCGTGGCCCGGTGACGAGAACCGGGCGTTTCGCGGACGTGTCCACGGCATTGGCGTTGCTCAGCGACCGCCAGCTGGCCGACCTGGTCGACACGGCCACGCCGGTGGGCTCCTCCGGCGCCGGCGGCAACGCCGGGACGCTGACCGTGGCCGGCACGACCGTGTTCGTCAAGAAGGTGCCGCTGACCGCGCTGGAGCTGCGGCCGGAGAATCTGCGGTCGACCGCGAACCTGTTCGGCCTGCCGCCCTGGACCCAGTACGGGGTGCGCTCGCCGGGGTTCGGCGCGTGGCGCGAGGTGGCCGCGCACGTGATGACCACCAACTGGGTGCTGGCCGGCGAGTGCGAGAACTTCCCGCTGCTCTATCACTGGCGGGTGGTGGACACGCCGCCGCGATTGTGGGACGAGATCCGGGACGTCGACCGGTACGTCGAATACATGCACCACGGCGCCGGCGTACGAGAGCGGGTCGAGGCGCTGCTGGCCGCCGAGGCCGGTGTGGTGTTGTTCATGGAGCACTTCCCGCACACCCTGCACGGCTGGCTGGACGACCGGATCGCCGCCGGCGACATGGCCGCGGTGGCGATGGTGGAGCGGGACCTGCTGGGCGTCTTCGCATTTCTGGAACAGCGCGAGCTGTTTCATTTCGACGCCCATTTCGGCAACATCCTCACCGACGGTGAGCGGCTCTATGTCGGCGACCTGGGGCTGGCCACCACGCCCCGGTTCGACCTGTCGCCGCCGGAGCGGGAATTCCTCGTCCACAACGCCGGCCACGACCGCGTCTACGTGCTGGCCCATCTGGTGACCTCGCTGGTCCGCGGCCTGGGCGACGTGCCCGGCGGCCCGCTGGAGCGCTACGCCTTCATCCGCGACTTCACCGCCGACACGCCGTTCCCGGCCGCGGCGGCCGAGATCCTGCTCCGCTACCAGCGTCTTGTGGTGCCGTTCAACGAGTTCTGGGTCGACCTGTTCGGCAAGAGCCGCCAGACGCCGTACCCCCGAACGGCCATCACATTGTCCTAAGTGGACAGATCGAGGAACACGATCGAGGCGTCGTCGCGGGACTTGCCGCGGGGGAAGGCCTTCCGGTCCGGGTCGGCGGTCTCGGCCGCCCGCACCTCGTCGATCACCCGCTCCGCGCCGGCTTTCTCGATGTGCTCGAACAGGGCCGTCCAGTCGCCGAAGCCGAAGACCTCGGTCCACCGCGACGCGCCGTCCGACATCGCCGCCACCGCTCGCACCCGCGCCCGCGGCAGGTGGCCGGCCACCGCTCGCTTCGCCACCTCCGGATCGGCCGCCGCCGTGTAGAACCCGCCCTCGGCGTTGCGGAGACTTTCCATGGCGCCGAAGTACTTCGGCGTGTAGCGGATCGCGCGCAGCTCCGGCCGGCCCGTCACCTCGTCCAGGCGACCGTCGAGAATCGGCGTCACCGTGCCGTCGACATCCAGCAGCAGCACCGAATCCGACAGCACCAGGTACTCGACCCGGTCCTCGTCCCAGCGCAGCGCCACCACGGTCGCCTGCGGCGTGCGGCGATGGGTCAGGTCGCACGTCGTCTCGTGCGCGGCCGCCGTCTGCGCGATCGCGTCGGCCAGGCAGTCGGCCAGCGACTGGTCACGCCGCGTCGCCGCCCGTTCCAGCAACGCCGGCCCCAGCCGCTGCACGAACCACGTCACCGTGTGCACGCATCCCGTCTGCCCGTCCGGCGGCGGGGTCACCCCGTCCAGCACGACCGCCGCCCCCAGCGGCGAGACCGCCGCGAAGTCCTCGTTGGCGTGGTCCGGGACGCCGGGGACGGAGAGCAGATCGGTGCGCATGCCGGTCAGCCTTTCATCAGCCCGGAGTCGGCGCGACCTGGTTGAGCACGGTCGCCGGCGCTGTTTCCGCCCGGCCGAGGTCGCGGACCGGGCGCGCGAGCAGCAGCGCCGCCATGCCGGCCACGGCGGTGATCGCGCCGACCACCAGCACCGGGCCGGCGCCGATCACCCCGGCGGCCGGGCCGGCCAGCGCCTGGCCGACCGGCATCATCGCCAGCGAGCCGGCGACCTCGTAGGCGTGGATGCGGTTGAGGATCGCGCCGGGGATCTGGGTCTGGATGCTCGTGGCCCACATGACGCTCCAGAACGTCTGCACGCCGCCGGTGACCGCGCAGCCGGCGGCGATGAGCCAGATCGGGGCGTGCAGGGCGACGGTGACCGGCTGGATGCCGTAGGCCAGCATGGCGATCGCGCCGGCCCGCAGCGGATGGCGCGGGCGCAGGCGCAGCGCGATCACGCCGCCCACGGCCATGCCCACCCCGCCGATCGAGTTGACCAGGCCGTACGCCGCGTCGCCGTGATTGGTGATGATCTCGGTGGCGGCCAGCGGGGTGAGCGGGCCGAAGGTGGTGATCATCAGCGCCATCCAGACCAGGATCACGCCCCACACCCAGCCCCGGGACCGGAATTCCCGCCACCCCTCGACCAGATCGGCCCGGAACCGCGCGCGCCGCACCGGTCTCGGGCCCCGACGCAGCCGCAAACCCAGCAGGCACAAGGCACTCGTCAGGTAGGTCGCCGCGTGCGCCGCGAACACGCCGCCGACCGACGTCACGCCGATCAGCACGCCGGCGAAGGCCGGGCCGGCCACGCCCATCACCGACTCGGCGATGCGGATCAACCCGTTGGCGCCCTGCACATCCGTGGCGATGCGCGGGATCGTGCTGGCGATGCCCGGCTGGAACAGCGCCGCGCACAGGCCGTTGACCGCACCGATCACGCAGACCTGCCAGAGCACGACGTGGCCGGTGAAGAACATGACCGCCACCGCGGACTGGGTGACCACCCGGGTCAGGTCCGCGCACACCATCACCGTGCGGGTGTCGAACCGGTCGGCGATCACGCCGCCGAAGATGACAAATCCGGCGAAGCAGGCGCTGTTGGCGGCCATCGCCACCCCGACCGCGCCGACCCCGTAGCCGTACTCGATGAGCCCGGCGGCCAGCGCCACCGGCAACATCATGTCGCCGAGGCGGGCCGCCGCCCGGGCCACGAAGAACAGGGAGAAGTCACGGTTCCAGCGGCCGGCACGCACGTGCCGTCACACTACCCGACAGCGCTCACTCCCCGGAAATTCCCACCAGTTGGGCACTTTCCCGCCACAGTCGCGCGCACCGGGCCCGGTCGGTGGTGTGCTCGGCCGTCGGCGTGAGCACGCGGTCCACGTAGAAGCCGCCGGTCCGTCCGTCCACTTCGGACGATGTCGCCAGCCAGACCGGCGTGTCCGCCCCGACTTCCGGCCCCGGCGCCGTCCGGCCCAGCCGCTCCCCCAGTTCCCGCAACGCGCCCTTGGCATGCCGGCCGAGGCCGGTGCCCCCGATGATGCCCGGATGCGCCGCGTTGACCGTGATGCCTGGGAACCGCCGGGCCAGCTCGTAGCCGACCATCGCGTTCATGTTCTTGGTCCGGCCGTACGCCGCGAACGGCAGGAGATCCGGGTCCGGCAGCCAGAGGTTGTGCGCTTCCAGATCGTCCAGGTCCACCGGCGCCCCGGCCAGCGCCACCGGGTCCGCCCCGACGATCACGAACCGCGCCGGCCGGTCGGCCGCCTCGGCCAGCAGTCGCAGCAGCAGGTACGGCGCCAGATGGTTGGTCGCCAACAACGTCTGCCGGCCCTCGGCCGTGTGGTCGTGCAGATCCGTGATCACCGCCGCGTTGCTGATCACGACGTCCGCCCGCGGCAGGCGCTCGGCCAGCGCGCGGACCTCCTTCACCAGCGCCAGATCCGCCTTCTCCAGCACCAGGTCCGCTCCCGGCGCCGCCCGCTCGATCCGCCGGGCCGCCGCGTCGAGGCGGGCGTTGTCCCGCCCCACCAACACCACCGTGGCCCGTTCGGCCAGCCTGGTCGCGATCGCCTCGCCGATGCCCGACGTCGCCCCGGTCACCACCGCCCGCATGTCCGCCCCCTTAGGTTGACGCTGTCAACCTAAGCCTTCCGGTTGACAGCGTCAACCACGGCTAGGATGCGGCGATGGTGACCGGGACCCGCGAGGCGCTGCTCGACGCCGCGGCGCGGCTGCTGGCCGGCGGCGGGGTGGAGGCGGTCACCCTGCGGGAAGTCGGGCGGCAGGCCGGGGTTTCGCACAACGCGCCCTACAAACACTTCCCCAGTAAGGAAGCCCTGCTCGCGGCGCTGGCCGCCCGTGAGCTCGAACGCCGCGCCGACCGGGCCGCCGAGAGCCTGGCCGACACCCTGCGCGGCTACATCCGCTGGGCCCTCGACTCGCCCGCGCTGTTCCGCCTGATCTTCGGGCCGTGGACCGTCGACTCCCCCGAGCTGCACCACGCCGCCACCGCCGCCCAGGCCCGGTTCGTCGACACCGTGCTCGCCGCCCAGCAGGCCGACCTGCTGCCCGCCGGCGACCCCGTCCGGCTGGCCTCGCTGCTGCGCGCCCTCGCCCACGGCGCCGCCGACCTCGCCGCCGCCGGCCATCTCTCCGCCGGCGGCAAGGGCAACGCCGACCCCGAGGACCTCGTCGACGACCTGCTGGCCTACCTCCGGCCTTAGGTCAGCTCGATCCGCACCGTCAGCAGATCGGTGCCGAGCAGGCGCACCCCGGCGCTGTTGACCGTGGGCAGCGTGCGCAGGCGCGCCTTCGCGTCGTCCTCCGGCATCGGGTGCGCGACGCCGGCATGCCAGCGGCCCCGGATCCGGACGCGGACCCGGGCGTCCGCACGGATGTTGCGCACGTACTGGGACTTCTCCCCGTACTCGGAGACCAGCCAGAACACCCGGCCGACCAGGCGGCCGCCGATCGGCGTCCGTCGCGGCAGGCCGGAGCGCCGGCCGGTCGTCTCCAGCACCACGCGGCCCGGCATCCGCAGCAGGATCGGATTGCCGATCCGGCGCTGGAAGGCCGTCACGACACGGTGCTTTGCTTCCCGATAGGGGGACATCTCTTGCCTTCCGTCGGAGATGGGGCCCACCGGAGGCTGGGTGTTGCCGGCGGCGTCTGTTTGAATTGTCCCCGGGACGGCGTCGAACAGGAGAGGCATGACTGCGGGCAGCATGGGGCACCCCCGGGGCGGACGGCCGTGGGCCTTCCACGATCCGACGGCCGGCATGGGCGGGGTGGTTCCGACGCGGACGACACGGCTGTGGCTGGCGGTGGTGGGGCTGGCGCTGTGCGCGGCATCGACGTTCCTCTGCTTCCAGCTGGGCATGGCGTGGGCGGGCGTGTTGCTGGCGGTGCTGTCGGCGGCGGCTCTGGTCAACATCGCGTGGGTCGGCTACCGGCGCTATCGGGCCTAGCGGCCGGAAACCCTCAGACCCGGCGCTGGACGTGCAGGAGATATTCCTTCCGGTTGAGCGGATTGTGGTCCCATCGCGGGCGGTCCGGGGCCGGGCCGTCGACCGGGCGGTAGTGGTCGAACACGGACTCCAGCACCCCCTCGCCGCTGGTCAGGGACGGCAGCCGGCGCTCCAGGCCGTGCACCTCGGCGGCCGGGATGTCCCCGGTCAGCACGTGTGTCCGGCCGCGGATGTCCGACATCAGCGGCGCGGCCCGGAGCCGGACCAGCACCGGGAGCACCGCGGCGAAGGCCTCGGTGGGGATTTCCAGTTGGTAGCGGTGAAACGGCTCGTGCACGCGGGTGCCGGCGCGAGCCAGGGCGGCCATCAGCACCAGCGGTGTCAGACCCCGGAAGTCGCCGGCGGTGCTGGACATGGATTTGTCGAACGAGCCATGCGCGTGGCTCTGCCGGGCGTAATAGCCGGAATGAGTCATCGTGACCACGCAGTCGATGACCTGCCAGCCGTGGAGGCCCTGGGCCAGGGTTTCCCGAACCGTGTCCTCCACCGCTTTCATGAATGCGTACGGCATCGAGCCCAGCTCCACTTCCAGTCGATACCGCACGCCGCTCCCGATCGGACCGGGCTCGATGCGCAGACCGACCGTCGCCAGGAAGGGATTGGGCGCGACGGCGATTATCTCGAAGGCGGATCCGACGCCGACGACCCGTTCGACATTGATGGTCGTCGTCTCCCGGAAGGCGACATCCAGCCCGAACTCCTCGGCCAGAGTCGCCTGGATGACTTCCTTCTGCACCTCGCCGTACAGGGACAGGCTGATCTCACGCCGCGTTTCGTCCTGCCGGACGTCGATCAGCGGATCCTGCTCGGCCAGCTGGTCGAGGGCGGCGCGCAGCGTTCCGCGCTCATTGTCGCAGGTCGGCAGGACCACCGTTTCCAGCGTCGGCGGCGCGAAATACCGCTCGGCGGTCGACAGGGACTCGCCGATGGCGTCGCCGATGCGAATTCCGTTCAGCCCCCAGAGCTTCGCGATCGAGCCCGCGGAAACCTCCTGGCGTGAGGCGCTGACGCCGTCGGCGAAGACCTCGATCGCCGTCACCTTGTCCCCGCTGTCCGGCAGCCGGTCCCGCAGGCGAAGCGTGCCGGCGTGCATCCGCACGTACGCGATCTTCTCGCCCGCCGCTCCCCGCTCCACCTTGAACACCGTGCCGCAGACGGGAGCCGCCGCGTCGGCCACCGCCGTCGGCAGCAGCGTCGCGATGCCGTCGACCAGCGCATCCATCCCGGTCCCGGTGATCGCCGACCCGAAGAACACCGGGTGCGCCAGCCCACGCCGGGACCGCTGCGCAAACGTCTGCCAGGCTCGCTCGTAGGGCAGGTCCGACTCGGCCAGGTAGGCGGCCGTCAGCTCGTCGTCCAGCTCCACCAGCCGCTCGACGAAGTGCACGTCGTCAGGGCCGAACGGAACGGCGACCGCGCCTTTTGTGCCGATGCCGGCGACACTGCCCATCGGCACGATCGCCGGCGCCAGTTTCGTGGCTATCTCCGCGATCAGGTCGTCATAGCGCGCCCCACCGCGGTCCACCTTGTTGACGAAGATCAGCGTCGGAATGGCCAGCCGGCGCAGCACCCGCATCAGAATCCGGGTCTGCGCCTGCACGCCCTCCACCGCCGACACCACGAGAACCGCCCCGTCGAGCACACTGAGCACCCGCTCGACCTCGGCGATGAAATCCGGATGCCCCGGCGTGTCGATCAGATTGACCGTGCGATCGCCGACCGGGAACGACACCACCGCCGCTTTGATCGTGATCCCGCGCCGGCGCTCCAGCGCCAGCGAATCGGTGCGCGTGCTGCCCTCGTCCACGCTCCCGATCTCGTCGACGATTCCCGCCCCGAACAGCAGCCGTTCGGTCAGGCTGGTCTTACCGGCGTCGACGTGCGCCAGAATTCCCAAGTTGAGCACTGCCATGCCGCGTCATGTCCTTCAGAAGGTGGTTGATTCCATCTGCGGTACCCATGACGCGAGCTCGCATCTCAACTCCTGTGCTAGGCGACCCCGCGAGTCCAGCAGAACGCCTAACTGAGGGCAACCGAATTAACGGCGGGCGGCCAGGTTGCGGAGGGCGCCGGCCAGGTGGGCGCGCATCTCGGCCTGCGCGGTGTCGACGTCGCCGGAGGCGAGGGCGGCAAGCAGCCCACCCGGCCGAGGAGCAGCCAGCCGGTCGGCTGATGCCGCCCAACCACAGGAAAACGGCCGGCCAAAGGGAAACGGCCCACGAAGGGAAACGGCCGGCCGAAGGGACGCCGACAAACCAGGGCCGCCCGGCCGAGGGAAGGCCGGGCGGCCCTGGTTCAGTGGTGCGTCACCGGTTCAGTCGGTCTGGCGGGGGATCCTGATGCCGGGCCGCCCGGCGCTGGCGGCGGCCTTGGCCAGGCGGCTGCCGACCTGCTTGCCCAGTCGCGCGGCGGGGCCGGGGCCGGGCGAGGTGAGGGCGGGCGGCATGACCACGACGGGACAGCCGACGTGGTACATCAACCGGTGCGCCAACAGGGTGTTGGCCTTGATGTCGGTGCTGCGCGGAGCGTCGAGCACGAGCATCAGGGCCCCCTCGCTCTCCTTGAGCAGCACCGAAACCGGCGTGCCCTTCACCAGGCGGCACTCGACCTTGGCGTCCGGACCGAGGGCGGCGGCGACGTCGGCGGCGAGCTTCTCCTCACCGGCGGCGAAAGCGGCGTCGACGTCCCGGCTGACCCCCGGCGGCCGGCCGGCGGGAGCGGCCGGGGGCCGAGGGGCCCGCCACGCGCGAACGGCGACCAGGCCGCACCGACGCCGACGGGCCTCGTCGGCGGCCCAGCTCAGCGCGGTCGGGGATCCACTGCGGACGCTCACGCCCACGACGATGAAATCTGCCACAGCAACCTCCTCGTCGTCGCGGATACTAGCTGGCCTCGGCGGCGGGCGCCTTGGACAGCGGATCGGCCACGTCCTCCAGGGATTGGCCCTCGGCGTTGACACCGCAGAACCAGGCGATCAAGCCACCCGCGATCATGATGCCGGCGCCGACGAAGTAGCCGACGGTGAGCGGTCCCCGGGAGGTGCCGTCCCCGATCAGCACGCCGAACACGGCCGGCGCGGTCGCGCCCGCGGCCTGGGAGACGGCGAAGAAGTAGGAGATCGCCTGCCCCCGCAGCTCCAGCGGGAAGATCTCGCTGACCGTCAGGTACGCCGAGGACGCGCCGGCGGAGGCGAAGAAGAACGACACGCACCAGAAGATGGTGTGGGTGGTGGCGTTCAGCGTGCCGGCCTGGAACAGCGCGGCCGAGACCGCCAGCACCAGACCGGCGAAGCCGTAGGTGCCCAGGATCATCTTGCGGCGGCCGATGGTGTCGAAGAACGGTCCCAGGATGAGCGGGCCGAGCAGGTTGCCCACCGCGAACGGGAAGAAGTACACCGAGGTGTCGGCCTTGCTGATGTGGTAGAAGTTCTGCAACACCAAGGAATACGTGAAGAAGATGGCGTTGTACAGGAACGACTGCGTGACCATCATCGAGAAGCCGAGGAAGGACCGCTTCGGGTACTTCTTCAGGAAGATGCCCGACACGGTGCGGAAGCCCAGCCGTGGCGCCTCCACAATGGACATCGCCTTCGACGCCGGCACCTCGCTCAGGGTCACGCCCTCGCGCCGCACGCCGGCCTCGATCTCGTCGACCGTGCGCTCGGCCTCCGCGAGCTTGCCGTGCGTCATCAGCCAGCGCGGGCTCTCCGGGATGTGCCGGCGCAGGTAGATGATGATCAGGCCGAGCACCGGGCCGATGAAGAAGCCGATGCGCCAGCCCCAGTCGGCCGAGATCACGTTCGGGTCGAGCAGCCACAGGTTGGCGGTGGCGCCGATCATCGCGCCGCCCCAGTACGTGCCGTTGACGGCGATGTCCACCCGGCCCCGGTAGCGGGACGGGATCAGCTCGTCGATGGCCGAGTTGATGGCGGTGTACTCGCCGCCGATGCCCAGGCCGGCGATGAAGCGGAAGATCCACAGGAACCACACGCTGAACGACAGGCCGGCCAGGCCGCTGGCCAGCAGGTAGATCGCCAGCGTCAGGATGAACAGCCGTTTCCGGCCGATCTTGTCGGTCAGTCGGCCGAAGTAGAGCGCGCCGACCACCTGCCCGATCAGGTAGATCGTGCCGGTGAGCGCGACCTCGGACGTGGTCATGTGCAGGGTCTGCTCGAAGCCGCCCGCGGACACGATCTGGATCTCGAGGCCGTCCAGGATCCACGAGACGCCGAGGCCGATCACGATCGACCAGTGGAACCGGGTCCACGGCAACCGGTCCATTCTGGCGGGTACGAGGCTCACCTGTGGGGTCGCCGTCCCGGCGGCACTGGCAGCTGTCATGGAATTCTCCCCGATGTCGCGCGCGTTGGGCGAAACGTTCGCGCACATGTGGCCGGCGGGTTACGAGCAGGTTAGAGATCTACCGCCAAAGCGGGCGCTCCGCAACCGGTAAGACGCGTGAAAGTCCGGTACGGTCACGAATCCCGCCCCTGGTCACGCTGCCGGTGCGGCCGCTCACCACGCGCGCACGCGAGCATTTCAAACATCTTCGGGGCGATTGTCACCGGGTTGTTGCCTGATCATCCGGAAAGGCGATTTCCACGCGGAAGGCGGCGAAGCCGGGCAGCCACCGCCACAACGCGACCGCGCCGGCGATGGTGGACAGTCCGCCGATCACCGCCGACAGCCCGGGCGTGGTGAGCGAGGCGATCGCGCCGGCCCGGAAGTTGCCCAGCTGTGGCCCACCGTAGCCGACGACGTACTCGGCGGCGCTGACCCGGCTGCGATAGCCGTCGGGGGTGGCCAGTTGCAGCATGGTCGTGCGGAACACGACGCTGATCGAGTCGCACGCGCCGCCGATGACCAGCATCGCGACCGACAGCCACAGCGTGGTGGACAGGCCGAACCCGATGAGCGTGACCGCCCAGCCGATGCCGGCCAGCAGCATGGCCCGGCCCGGCCGGGACACGTGGCCGACCGGGCCGGACAGCATCGTGCCGAGCACCCCGCCGATGGCCGGCGCCGCGTTGAGCAGCCCCAGGGTCTGCGGGCCGCCGCCGAAGAAGGCCGCGTTGATCGCCGGGAACAAGGCGATCGGCATGCCCAGTGCGGTGGCGAACAGATCGGCAAGCACCGATCCGGTCAACACCGGAGAGCCCTTGATGAAGCTGACCGCGGCCATCACCGACTTGACGCCCGGCTTGGCCAGCGTGCCCTCGGGCGGCATCGGGGGCAGCCGGAACACTCCGTACAGCGCGGCCCCGAAGCTCAGCACGTCCACCAGATAACACGCCTTGAGGCCGCCGGCCGCCGCGACCAGACCGGCCAGCAGCGGACCCACGCTCGCGCTCAGGTGCGCCACCATCGTGTTCAGCGCCGCACCGGCCGGCACCAGCTCGGGCGGCAGCAGCCGGGGCGTGAACGTGCGCCGGGCCGGGGCGTTGACCGACACGATCAGCGATTCCAGCACGACGAGCACGTAGAGCAGCCAGAGCTGGCGGAGGTCGAGCAGCGCCTGCACCGCGAACAGTCCCGACACCGCGGCGAGGGCGAGGCTGGTGACCAGCACCAGCCGCCGCCGGTCGACCGCGTCCCCGATGCTCCCGGCCAGCATGCCGAACCCGATCGCCGGCGCCGCCGTGCACAGCCCGACCGCGCCGACCGCGAACGAGCTGCCGGTCAGGGTGAAGACCTGATAGGTGACGGCGAACAGGGTCATCTGGGTGCCGACCGCCGAGAGCCCGGAGCCGATCCAGTACCGCCGGAAGGCCGGCGACCGGCGCAGCGGGGAGGCGTCGACCAACAGTCGCCGAGGCATGGTCACCAGGGCGAGCGTATCGGCGGCCCGCCCCGCGCACGACGGATTTTCCAGCGGTGCGCGGGTGGCGGCGCAGGCGTGGCCATCGGGGCAGGAACTGTGGGCCGAGACCACCGGCCGTGCCCGAAATGTCGGATGTCCCCGACCGGGTGGGCGCAACCCCCGCGAAAGGCGGAATTTCCGGGAAGCGGGCGGGTGTTGTGCCCGGACATGAAGGCAACTCTCAACGGCCGAGTGGTGGCCGAAGCGCCCGAGTCGGAGCTGGTCTCGATCGAGGGCAACTGGTACTTCCCGCCGTCGTCCATCGTGGACGGTGCGCTGGCCGACAGCCCCACGCCCTATACCTGTCCGTGGAAGGGCGTGGCGCAGTATCACACCGTGGCGGGCCAGGCCGACCTCGGCTGGAGCTACCCGGCGCCGCCGGCGTCGGCGGTGGAGCGGGTGGGCTCGGACTTCGCCGGCTACGTGGCGTTCGACCGCCGTGTGGTGGAGATCAGCTGAGGTCGAGGGCGGCTCGCACGATGCTGTCGGCGTCGAGGCCGTGGTAGCGGTAGACGTCCTCCAACGAGCCGGCCTGACCGAAACGGGAGACACCGAGGGACACGGTGGCGACCCGGTGGACGGTGGCCAGGAAGGCGAGCGTGTGCGGGTGACCGTCCAGCACGGTCACCAACGGCGTCGGCCGCAGCACCTGGTCCAGGATCCAGGACGGACCGTCGGCGAGACCCTGCCTCGCCTGCTGGGCCTGGAACAGCAGGCCGGGACTGGTCACGCAGACGACATCGGCCTCGATGCCGACCTGGGCGAGGCGCTCGGCGGCGTGCAGCGCCTCGGGCACGACGGCGCCCATGGCGGCGATGGTGATCGCGGGATTGTCCTTGCGGCGCAAGGCATAGGCCCCGGCGACCACCTGCCGGCGGCGGCGTTCGCGGGCGGCCGGATCGGTGGGCACGTCGGCCAGCGTCTGGTCCACCGGCCGGGTGGACAGGCGCAGGTAGGCCGAGGTGCCGTCGGGCCGGCCGAGCTTGGCCAGGCTGGCCAGCAGGGTCCACTCGACGTCCACGGCGAACGCCGGCTCGTAGGTGACGCAGCCGGGCTGTTCCAGGCCGATCGACGGGGTCGTGATCGACTGGTGCGCGCCGCCCTCGGGCGCGAGCGTCACTCCGGACGGCGTGCCGACCAGAATGGACTGTCCGCCGGCGTAGATGCCGAACGACCACGGCTCCAGGGCCCGCGACACGAACGGGTCGTAGAGCACGCCGATCGGCAGCAGCGGCTGGCCCCAGCGGCTCCAGGTGGCGCCCAGCTCCCCGATCAGGCCGACCAGGTTGGTCTCGGCGATGCCGAGCTCGATGTGTTGTCCCCCAGGGCTTTCCCTCCAGTGCAGGATCGTGTCCGCGTCGTCGGCGAACCAGTCGACCCGCTCGCGCGGCGACCACACGCCGACCTTGTTCACCCAGCCACCGAGGTTGGTGCTGGAACTGACGTCCGGGCTGACCGTGACCACGCGCCGGGCGGCTTCGGGGGCGCGGCGGGTCAGGTCCAGCAGCGTGCGGCCCAGGGCCGCCTGCGTGGTGGACGTGCCGTGATGGGCTCGGTCGAGATCGAGCGGGATCGACGGCGGTTCGATTGTGGTGACCTTGTCGCGCCGCAAGCGGTCGGCGGTGTCCCGACACAGCCTCGCGGCGTCCGTCCCCTCGGCAAAGGCCTGCCACGGGTTGCTCATGTCCGTGCCAAGTCGCTGCGCCAACTCTAGCATCTGCTCGGCGGTGAGCAGCGATGAGTG
The DNA here is from genome assembly GCF_044547355.1 of Kutzneria sp. NPDC052558. Taxonomy (NCBI): domain Bacteria; kingdom Bacillati; phylum Actinomycetota; class Actinomycetes; order Pseudonocardiales; family Pseudonocardiaceae; genus Kutzneria; species Kutzneria sp. NPDC052558. Next base: position 42,839 of record NZ_JBIUAG010000011.1, on the reverse strand, counting down.
GTTCTGCGGATGCCCCTGGGTCGGCAAACCGTTGCCCTTCACCGTGTACGCGAAGACGACGGTCGGCCGGGTGTCCTCGATCTGCTCGAAAGCCCCGTCCAGCGCGGCGAGATCGTGCCCGCCGAGATTGCGCACCGCGGCCAGCAGCGTCGCGTCGTCCACATCGGACAGCAGGCCGGCCACGTCCGGGTCCCCGGCCGGCAGCCGCTCGCGCAGCTGGGCGGCGTCGCAGCGCAGCAGCCGCTGGTACTCGGGATTGGGCATGCCGTCGATGCGGTGGCGCAGCGCAGCGCCGCCGGGGCGGGCGAACAGCTCCTCCAGCAGCCGCCCGTACTTGAGGGTGATCACCTGCCAGCCGGCGCCGGCGAACATGTCGCGCAGCCGGTCGGCGGCGATCTGCGGCACCACCCGGTCCAGCGACTGCCGGTTCAGGTCGACGATCCAGACGATCTCCCCCAGCTCGGCCACCGACGGATCGAGCACGGCCTCCCAGACCGCGCCCTCGTCCAGCTCGGCGTCGCCCAGCAGCGAGTACTGGCGACCGCTGCCGCCCGTCCCGAGCGAGTTGGCGACGTAGCGACGGGCGATCGCGCCCCAGATCGGGGCGGTCGCGCCGATGCCGACCGAGCCGGTGGAGTAGTCGACCGGGTCCGGGTCCTTGGAGCGGCTCGGGTAGCTCTGTAGCCCGCCGAAGGCGCGCAGCATCGGCAGGTAGGCCTCGTCCAGCTCGCCGAGCAGGTAGTTGATGGCGTGCAGCACCGGCGAGGCGTGCGGCTTGACCGAGACCCGGTCCTGCGGGCGCAGGTGCCGGAACCACAGCGAGGTCATGATCGACACCATCGACGCGCTGGAGGCCTGGTGGCCGCCGACCTTGATGCCGGAGGCATTGGGGCGCACCAGGTTGGCGTGGTGGATCACCGCCGTGGACAGCCACAGCACGCGCCGCTCGATCTCGGTCAGCACGGCCAGCGCGGCCGGGCTCTGCCTGGTCATCGATCCGCCTTCCCCGGGATGCACATCGTGCGCAAATGACAACACCGCCGCTCACGACGCACAATGCGGAGGCATTGGGTTGAGCAGAACGCACAAATCCGTGCCCGTGCGGACCGGGGAAAGCGAGCAGAGTGCGCAACGAGGACCGCTTCGACCAGACCGACCTCCGGCTGCTGCGGGCGCTGGCCGAGCAGCCGCGGGCCACCGCCGTGGCGCTGGCCGAGCAGACGGGGCTGTCCCGCAACACCGTGCAGGCCCGGCTGTTGCGGCTGGAGGAGCCGGGCGTGCTGGACACGTTCGAACGGCGCATCCCGCCGCGGGCGCTGGGCTATCCGCTGACGGCGCTGGTCACGATGGTCGTCACCCAGCAGCGCCTGGACGAGGTGGCCGCCGCGCTGGCCGACGTGCCCGAGGTGCTCCAGGTGCACGGCATCAGCGGCCAGCCCGACCTGTTCGTGCAGGTGGTGGCCGAGGACGCCGACGACCTGTACCGCATCGCCGGCCAGATGCTGGCGATCCCCGGCGTGGAACGGACCAACACCGCCCTGGTCATGCGCGAGCTCGTCAGCTACCGGATCACTCCGCTGCTCGAGCGGCGTGCGCGTTGACCACGGCCCAGGCGGCGGCTGCGTCCTGGATGCCGAGGCCGGTGCTGTTGTAGAAGATCACGTCGTCCGGGGAGGTGCGTGGGGAGCGAAGGCCGGTCACGACTGCGCCCAGTGCGATCAGGTCCGCCTTCGGCACGACGCCGATGATCGGCCCTGCGTGGCCGGCGGCGGTCTCGGGGTCGTCGACGACCACGGCGGCGGCCCGGCGGACCAGGTCCTCGTCGACCTCGCGCCGAGTCGGCTCGAAGGAGCCGACGCTGACGACCATGGCCCCCGGCGACAGCCACGCGCCGCGGACCACGGGCTCACGGCTCAGGGTGCACGCGACGACGATGTCGGCCCCGGCGACGGCCTCCTCGGCGCTGTCCACGGCCCGTGCGCCAAGCTCGGCGGCGGTCTGCACACGCCGGTCCGACGGGCTCCAGATGCGGACGTCGGCCAGCTTCCGAACCCGGGAGACGGCCCGGACGTGGGCCTTGGCCTGCACGCCGGAGCCGATCACCGCCAGCACCGAGGCCGCCGGCACGGCCAACAGGTCCACCGCCACGGCGCTGCCGGCGGCGGTGCGCAGGGTCGTCACCGCGCCGCCGTCCATGGCCGCCACCGGTTGCCCGGTGACCGGGTCGAAGGCGATCACCAGGGCGTGGATGCTGGCCAGCCCCCGGGCCGGGTTGCCGGGGTTGATGCTGCCGACCTTGGCCACCGCCCCGGTGTCGCCGGACATCCTTGCCGCGTAACAGAACATGACCGAGTCGTCGAAGCCGCTGGGGTGCATGATCTTGTGCGGCAGGTCGACCGCTCCCCCGGCCAGCTCGGCGAACGCCCGCCGCTGCGAGGCGATCGCGGCGTCCGGCGCCAGCAGGGACTCGACCTCGGCGGCCGACAGAAACAGCATGCCGGCCAACGTATCAGCCGGCCCGGGCCAGCCGGATCCCGTGCCACGTCACGTAAACCAACGACACCGTGGTGAGCAGCTCGGCCCAGTAGAAGGCGCCGTAGTCGATCAGCGCCCCGATCGGCGGCGAGCCGGGGGCGGCGTTGCGGAAGCCGACCAGGGCGAACAGGGTCGCGGCCATCCAGCCCATCGCCGGCCACACCAGGCCCATGTCCTTGGACACGATGGTCAGCGCCGCGCCGAGCACGGACAGCGCCAGCGCCCACATCGCCACCATCAGGAACCAGGCCAGCGCCGAGGACCCGATCGACCGGCCGGCCACGGCGTGCGCGGTCAGCGCCCCGGGCTTGAACACCGCCTGGTTCAGCCGGCCGGTGAACAGCGCGTCGAAGGACCGGAACCGCAGCGAGAGCGGCACGTTCTCGTCCCCGTAGGTGACATAGAACTCGATCGAGGCCGAGTAGGTGTCGAACGGGTAGTCGGACACCAGGCCCTCGTCCACCGGGAACCGCACGTCCTGCTGCGAGACCCGGTCGTGGGCCTTGAAGTGCAGCGCGCCCGCGGACAGCGACGAGGTGTCCACGGTGAGGTCCTTGGCCGGCACGATCGCGGCGTCCTCGGCGAACGCGCCCTGCATCAGCGGGATGACCCGCAGGTCCAGCTCGCGGGCCGTGACGTCGACCCGTTGCAGGGTCACGTCCAGCTCGACGCGGTTCACGTCGTCGCTGCCCGCCGTGTACTCGTCGGTGCCCCGCTGGGCGTCCGTCCGGTAGCCGACGATGCCGGCGGTCGCCAGCACCGCGATCACCACGCCGACCGCCGCGATCCGAACCTTGTTCACCCGGCGTCACGGTAGGCGAGCGCCCCTCGGACGGCACGGCGATTCACCTGTTGGGGTGGGCCAGGAACTCCTCGACGGCGGCGGCGAACTCGTCCGGCCTGGTCTCGTGCACGAGATGGCCGGCGTCGACCGTGACCAGCCGGGCGGCCGGCATTCGGCCGGCCATGGCGGCGATGTCGGCCTGCGGCAGGTGGCTCGCCGCCCCGCCGGCGATCACCAGCGTCGGCACGGCGATCGCGGCCAGCCGGGCCGGCCACCCGGGCCCGGGGTCGTTCAGCTCGGCCAGGATCGGGGCCCGCAGCGCCCAGTCGTAGTCGAGCTCCTGCGCCGGCCGTGGGCTCAGCTCCCGGCCCAGCGGGACCGGCGGCGGGGCTTCCTCCAGCACCATCGCGGCGACCCGCTCGGGGTGCCGTTCGGCGTAGCGATAGGCGACGACACCGCCCATGGAGTGCCCGACGAGCACGGCCCGCTCGATGTCGTACGCGTCGAGCAGGCCGTGCAGGTCATCGGCGAACAGGTCGAACGAGTAGGCGTCGGCGCGCGGGCTGCGACCGTGTCCACGCTGGTCCGGGGCGATGAGTCGCCAGCGGTCGGCGAACCGGGGCGCGAACTCCGCCCAGGTGTCGCCGGTGCCGGTGACGCCGTGCAGCAGGACCATCGCCGGGGAGGACGGCGATCCCCAGGTGCGCGTGAACAGTTCCACGCCGACTGCCTATCACGATCAGCAGTTGGGTGTGGGGGCCTTGCCGGCGAAGCGGTCGCCGAGCCAGTTCAGCGCCGCGGTGCCGTAGGCGCTGACGGCGACGATGTGGCCGGCGAGCGGAACCGGTTGCCACTGCACGGAAGCGCCGAGGGCGCAGAGGCGGGAGCGGAGTTCTTCGCCGACGTGGAAGGGAATCAGCTCGTCGAGCGTGCCGTGGTAGAGCAGCACGGGGGCGGCGGGCCGGCGGGCGCCCAGGCGGTTCTCGGCCAGGCGGGCCTGCCAGCGCGGATCCTTGATCATGTCGGGCACGGTGGTGAGATCGTTGAGGCGCCCGAAGGGATCGGCCAGCGCGAGCTCGACTATGCAGGAGGTTTCGACCTTCTGCACGACCTCGCGCCCCTTGGCGTTGAGCACATCGGCGAAGGGCAGCTCGGGATACGCCGTGGCGAGGCCGACGGCCGCGCCGGCGACGAGGCTGAAGCCGGCGTTGCCGTCGTTGTAGGCGGCGACTTCGCTCAGGTCGGCCGGCACGCCGCCCTCGGCGATGCCGGCCACCGGCAGCTCCGGCGCGTACGACGGCTGGAGTTCGCCGGCGGCGGCCGCGGCCTGACCGCCCTGGGAGTAGCCGAACACCCCGACCGGCGCGGACGGACTGAGCCCGGCGCCGGCGACCTTGCTGGCCGCGCGGGCGACGTCGAGCAGCGCGTGGCCTTCGGACTGGGCGACGGCGTAGGTGTGCGTGCCCGGCGTGCCCAGGCCCTCGTAGTCGGTGACGGCGACGGCGTAGCCCTTGAGCATCGCCTGCGCCAGGAATGCGATCTCCACCTCGGTGCCGGTCCGCAGGTGGTAGGACGGCGCGCACTCGTCGCCGAGCCCCTGCGTGCCCATGGCGTAGGCCAGGATCGGCCGCTGGCCGGGGCCGGTCCACGGGATCGGCGGCACCAGAACCAGGCCGGACACGGCGTTGGCGGCTCCGGTGGCGGAGGTGGAGCGGTAGAGCACCAGCCAGGTCTTGACCGGGGCCGCGAACACGCGGAACGGCTCCGGGTACCAGTCGACCTGGCGTTGCCGGATCAGGTCGCCGGCCGCGCCGGTCAGCGGCGAGGGCGGCGTGTAGAAGGGGTCCTGGGACGGCGCCGGCGGTCGCGGGTCGGCGTGGGCGACGGCGGGGACCGCCACCAGGGCCATGCACAGCAGCGGCGCTAACACTCGGCGAAGCATCGTTGCCTCCGAGCTGAAGTGGTAATCAGGATTTTCACAAGGTAGGGGTGGCTCCGGTAATCTGGCAATCCCGGTTACCAGTTTTTGTCACGCGGGTGAGGAGTCGGCCATCGCCAGACGCGGCTACGCCGGAGTGGCCTCCGAACAGCGCCGGGCCCAGCGCCGGCAGCGGCTGCTGGAGGCGGCCCTGCACCTGTTCACCACGCTCGGCTACCGGCAGACCAAGATCGTCCAGATCTGCGCCGAGGCCGGCGTGTCCACCCGCAACTTCTACGAGGAGTTCACCGGCAAGGAGCAGGTGCTGCTCACCCTGCACGACCTGATCAACTCCACCGCCCTGGACCGGGTCCGGGCCGCCCTGGCCGAGCTGGAGTCGCAGGACGTCGTCGTGCGCATCACCGTGCTGCTGGACGCCTTCGTCGCCAGCGTCACCGCCGATCCCCGGCTGCCGCGGCTGAACTACGTGGAGGCGGTCGGCGTCAGCGAGGAACTCGAGCGGCAGCACCAGGACTGGGTCACCCGCTGGGCCGACTTCATCGAGGCCGAGGCCCGGCACGCCGCCGCCAACGGCGTCGCCCCCGACCGGGACTACCGCCTCACCGCCATCGCCCTGGTCGGCGCGATCACCGGGCTGCTGCGGGAATGGCAGGCCCACCGGCCGCCATGGCCGGTGGCCGACATCGCCGCCGAGATCCGCGGCGTCATGCTGGCCGCCATCCTCCGCTGACCCCCGCCCCCACCTCGCCCATCACCCACCCCCCACATGCATACCAAGAGCCCCTTTTTGGGCCACATGTGGCATGGAAGGCGGGTAGGCGGCGCGAGGGCCGGGCACATCCGTCGAACATCACGCAAACCGGCCGCCACCTGGCCGCACGACCCTCCCAGCGGGACCGTCGCGACCGCACTCGTCGCGCAGGCGCAAGTGAATTCCCTGACCATGGGATGAACCAGCCGGGTTCCGTGATCGTGTCCTTGGACAGACAGAGAGGAGTTAGGCTCGGCGATGCTTCACCTGGCCGTGACAAATGCGACACAGGTCACACCCCGCCGGGAAACCATCCGGGCCGCCGCGATGTTGTTGAAATTTGAACATGCAATCGGTCGTAGCCCGGCCACTGGCAGATCGGAGTCCACCATGTCGACGAGCGGCGCCGAGGCAACCGTCCGCACCCGCGTGCGGATCCCGCTCCGGTTCGGCGACGGGTTCTCCGTCACCGCCGAGGCGGTCACCTTCCACGGCCTGGCCGACGGCCTGGAGCACGTGGCCATGGTGTTCGGCGACCCGACGACCGGCACTCCCCTGGTGCGCCCGCACTCCGAGTGCCTGACCGGCGACGTGTTCGGCTCGGCCCGCTGCGACTGCGGCCCGCAGCTGCGCGAGGCCGTGGAGCGCATCTCGGTGGCCGGCGGCGTCCTGCTCTACCTGCGCCAGGAGGGCCGCGGCATCGGCCTCTACAACAAGCTCGACGCGTACGCCCTCCAGGACAACGGCCTGGACACCTACGCCGCCAACACCGCGCTGGGCCTGCCCGAGGACGGCCGCGACTACACCGCGGCCGCGCAGATGCTGGCCGCGCTGGGCGTGCAGAAGATCGACCTGCTCTCCAACAACCCGGACAAGGCCGAGCAGCTGCGCGAGCTCGGCGTCACGGTGCGCCGCCGCGTGCCGACCGGCGTGTTCGCCACCGACAGCAACCTGCGCTACCTGCGGGCCAAGGTGGACCACACCGGACACACCATCACGTTGTCCAGTCTCGTGAGTTGAGGCCCATGAAACTGCCGTATGTCGTGCTGTCGGCGGCCGTGAGCATCGACGGCTACCTCGACGACACCGGATGCCAGCGGCTGCTGCTGTCCTGTCCGGAGGATTTCGACCGGGTGGACGCGGTCCGGGCCGATGTGGACGCGATCCTGGTGGGCGCCAACACGATCCGCTGTGACAATCCGCGACTGATCGTGCGCTCCGAGCAGCGCCGGGCCCACCGTGAGGCCCGGGGGCTGCCGGCGTACCCGATGAAGGTGATCGTCACCGGCTCCGGCGATCTCGACCCGGATCTGGCGGTGTGGGGCTGCGGCGGCGAGAAGCTGGTGTTCACGGTGGACTCCGCGGCCGAGAAGGTCCGGGACCGGCTGGGCCCGCGGGCCGAGGTGGTCAGCACCGGCGCGGTGTTCGACTGGCACGCCGTGCTGGCGCGGCTGGGCGAACGCGGCATCGACCGGCTGATGGTGGAGGGCGGCGGCACCGTCCACACGCAACTGGTGGCGCTGAACCTGGCCGACGAGCTGCACGTCGCGGTGGCGCCGCTGGTGGTAGGCCAGGCCGAAGCCCCGCGCTTCCTGCGCCCCGCCAACTATCCCGGCGGGCCGACGGCCCGGATGAGACTCCTCGGCTGCACCCAGGTCGGCGATGTCGTGCTGCTGCGATACTCGCCCAAGGACAAGACCTGCTGCCAGTAGGAGGAACGCATGCCCCTGTTCGACCTCTCGGAACCGGAGCTGGCCGAGCACAGGGTGACCGCGACCGAACCGGACGGCCTGGACGCGTGGTGGGCGGGCCGGATCGAGCGCGCCCGGGCGGCGGCGCAGCCGACAACCCTGGTGCGGCACGAGGAACTCGCCTACGGGCCGACGCCGGTGTGGGACGTGGAGTTCTCCGGCGACGGCGGTGACCGGATCCGGGCCTGGCACCTGCGGCCGGCCGGGACCGAGGGCCAGCGGCTGCCGGTCGTGGTGCGGTACATCGGCTACGGCGGCGGACGCGGGCTGCCGTTGGAGCACACGCTGTGGGCCGCCGCCGGATTCGCCGTGCTGGTGATGGACACCCGGGGCCAGGGCGCGCGGTGGACGGTCGGCGCGACCGGCGACCCGGGGCGGTCGCCGGCCGGGCCGGAGGTGCCGGGCGTGATGACCCGGGGCATCGCCGACCCGGAAACCTATTACTACAGCCGGCTTTTCGTGGACGCCGTGCGCGCGGTCGACGTGGCGTCCGAATTGGACGGTGTGGATCCGGATCGGATCGCGGTCGGCGGGGCCAGCCAGGGCGGCGGGCTGGCGATCGCGGCGGCGGCGCTGGCCGGCGGCCGGGTCCGGGTGTGCCACGCGGACATCCCGTTCCTGTGCGACCTGCACCGGGCGATCCGCATCGGGCCGAAGTCGCCGTACACCGAGGTCGCGGACTTCCTGGCCCAGCACGTGGACATGGTGCCGGCGGCGCTGGAGACGCTGCGCCACGTGGACTGCGCGCTGCTGGCCCGGCGGATCACCGCGACCACCCTGTTCAGCGTGGGGCTGATGGACATGATCTGCCCGCCGTCCACGGTTTTCGCGGCGTACAACGAGATCCGGGCGCCGAAGGAGATCGCGGTGTCCCCGTTCGGCGTGCACGAGACGCCGCGCGGGCACATCGAGCGGCAGCTACGACACCTGCGTGAGCACCTCGGCTGAGGCCTGCTCGCGCCGGGGCAGCAGCGCGGCGGCGCCGACGACAAAAAGCCAGAGATTCCCGGGATATCCGGCCAGTCGCTCGGCCCCGCCGACGCCGATCAGGTCCGGCGCGAAGATCGACAGGGCCAGGCCGGCCAGCCCGACCAGGGCCATCACGATGCCGAACACGCCGAGCCCGGTGCGCCGGGAAGCCAGTCCCAGCAACAGGATGGCCACGCTGCCCAGCGGCAGGTTGAGCGCGCCGATCATGTGCAGGGCCAGGTTCTCGTTCTCCGGCGCCACCCCCACGAGCACCTTGCCCGCGCCGGCCAGGATCCACAGCAGCACGCCGAGCGAGGCCATGCCGGTCGCCGGCCACATCGACCGCATCAGCCCGATCCCGGCCACCGTGAGCAGGCCGGCGATGATGAACGAGGCGTTCATGACGCCGTTGAGCGGCGAGCACACGTAGTTGGCCATGAACTGGCCGCAGGCCGTGTTGCCCAGGTCGCTGATGTAGTTGTCCCACCAGCTGTAGGGGGTGCGCCACTGCGCCTCGACCACGACCTGGGCGACGAAGTACTGGACCATCGCGACAATCCAGAGGAATCCGCCCACCGCCGTGCGCCGCTCCGCCTTCGTCATGTCTCGGAGGGTGATCCTGCCCGGACGGGCCGGCAACCGGCGTCCCCCTATCGAGGGAGGCTCACCAGCTCCGGGAGGGCGTCGTGATCGGGCAGGTCGATGTCGACGTCGCGGACCACGCGCACGAAGAAGCCGCACAGGCCGACCACCACGCCCAGCACGCCGGTGCCGAAGAAGACCAGGGCCATGCCGCCGCCGGGGCCGCCCGGCACCAGCGAGCCGAACAGCGGCAGCAGCGCGCCGCCGCGCTGCATGCCCGGCTCCAGCACGGAGTCGGCCAGCGGGCCGATCACCGCAAGGGCCAGCGGCAGGGCCAGGTTGTCGATCACCTGCCGGGCCCCGAACACCCGGCCCTGCATGGCCGGGTCGACCTTCACCTGCCAGATGGCGTCCATGTTGCCGCGCAGGAACGGCATGCACATCCAGGAGCAGAACCAGCTGGCCGCCCACCACACCATGCCGTCCCCCATGCCCAGCACGATCCGGCCCAGCGAGTAGTACACGAGCACCGCCAGCAGCATCGAGCGCACGGGCCGCACCGGCGGCGGCCGTAACAGCATGATCACCCCGCCGACGACCCCGCCGACGGCGCCGACGGTCTGCACCAGACCGGCGGCCAGCTCGTCGTTGCCGGTGCGTAACAGCACCATCGGCGTCAGCACCTGCCAGCCCATCACCGACAGCATGCTGACCACGAAAAACGTCAGCTGGAGGCCGACAAGCCCGGGCCGGGCGGCGATGTAGCGGAAGCCGACCCACGCCCCGTGCCACCAGCCGTCGGCGCGGGCGGCGGTGCGGTCGGGCTGCGGGATGCGGACCAGGAACACGGTGCCCACGGCGACCAGGCCGGCCAGCGCGCCGATCAGCACCACCAGGTCGATTCCCAGCCACTGCAAGGCAATCGCCCCCAAAGTGGGGGCGACCACGTTCTGCACCGAGTCGGCAATCGTTCGCATGGCGTTGGCCCGGGACAGGTCCTCCTTGGCCACCATCACCGAGATCGTGGCCGTGTAGGCCGGCACCTCGAACGCCACCAGCACGCCGATGACCGTGTTGGCCAGGAACAGCTGCCACACCTGCACGCCGTCCATCGCGAACAGCGCCAGCAGCGTGCCCAGCACCACCACGGTGCCGGCGTCGCCGACGGCGATGGTCAGCCGCCGGGGCAGCCGGTCGATGGCCGCGCCGGCGAACGGGCTGACCAGCATCGTGGCCACGAACGCGGCGCCGGTCATCACCGACAGGTCGACCGCGCTGTGGGTGCGTAGGAAAAGCCACACGCCGAAACCGAAATTGACCATGCGGGCGGCGCTGACCGACAGGATCTGGCCGGCCCACAGGATCGAGTAGCCGCGAAGTCCGCCGGGGCGGTTCCATCTCGTCACAGGCAGCGCCCCATCGGGGCATCATCGGAGACGGAGCCGGGCCGCCGCAAGATCAAGATCGACTTTCTGGTGAACGTGACAGATTGGCCTGCCCCTCAGCGCCCCCCATGCGCCAGGAACGGCCCTTTCCCGGCGTCGTCAGGTGATCCGCTGGCTGATCAGGATGGAGCCGGCCACCGCCAGCAGGGAGAGCAGGGTGCCCAGGGCCAGCCACGGCTGGCTGGCGTCGACCTGCTTGGTCTCGTAGCCGATCTGCGAGGCCAGGTTGCTGTAGACGTTCTGCAACTGGCCGGCGCTGGCCGCGTCGTAGGCGTCCCCGCCGGACAGCTGGGCGATCTGCCGCATGGCCTGCTGGTCGCCGGGCACGTCCTCGGCCTGCCCCTCCACGTCGGCGGTGCCGCCGCGGGTGCCGAAGTAGATGCCGGAGATCGGCATCTGCGCCGTCTTGGCCGCCTTGGCCTGCGTGTACGCCCCGCGCGGGGCGTTGGGGTCGGCGGGGTTGTTCTCCCGGCCGTCCGACAGCAGCACGATGCGGGCCGGCGGCGGCCCGTCGGCGCCGGTGATCAGCTTGCCGAAGGACTGGATGGCCTGCACGGCCGCGGCGATGGCGTCGCCGGTGGCGGTGCCCTCGGCCGCCTTCAACGAGTCGATGCCGGTCTTGACCTGCTGCCGGTCCGAGGTCGGAGCGACCAGGGTGGTGGCCGAGCCGGCGAACTCGATCAGCCCCAGGTTCACGCCCGGCGTCAGCTGGTCGGCGAAGGACTTGGCCGCCTGCTGGGCCGCGGCCAGCCGGGACGGCGGGATGTCCTTGGAGTTCATGGACAGCGACACGTCGATGACCAGCATCACCGTGGCCCGGTTGCGCGGCACCTTCTGCTCGGCCGTGGGCCCGGCCAGCGCGATGCTGAGCAGGATCAGGCCGACGGCCAGCAAAGCCGCCGGCACGTGCCGGGGCCAGCCCGGCCGACGCGGCGCGACCCGGGGCAGCATCTCGGGGTTGGTGTAGCGCTGAGCGTCCCTACGGCGCAATCGCTGCACGACGAGGTACGCCACCACCAAGATGGCCACCACCGCGATCAGCAGCAGCCAGAGCGGGTCGGTAAAACCCGTCAAACTCACTGTGCCACCGCCTCGCCGGGGCTCGGCGGCGGCGTTCGCCGGCTCGCGGTGTCGATGGGTGAATCCGCAAGCTCCTTCACCCCGCCACTCCCCCGGACCAGCGCCTCTTGCGTGCCACCACGAACCGGACCATGTCGGCGATCCAGTCGGAGTCGGTGCGCAGCACCAGGTGCGCGCAGTTGGCCTGCCGCAGCCCGGCGGCGACCTGTGAGCGGTGCTCGTCCGCCGCGGCGGCGAACTGGCGGCGCAGCAGCGGCGAGGCGTTCACCTCGCGCTGGCGGCCGCTCTCCGGGTCCACCAGGGTCACCAGACCGACCTCGGGCAGGTCGACGTCCCGGGGGTCGACGATCTCGACGGCCACCAGGTCGTGCCGGGCCGACAGCCCGCGCAGCGGCCGCTGCCACGACAGATCGCCCAGGAAGTCGGAGATCACGACCGCGAGCCCACGGCGGCGCGGCGGCCGGCGCAGCTGCTCCAGCAGCGCCACCAGGTCGCCCCGCACGCCTTCCGGCGCGCGCGGCGTCGTCGCGACCCGCCGCACCAGGGTGCGGGCGTGGGCCAGACCGCCCCGCGCCGGCAGTCGCACCATCTCCTCGCCGGTCGACAGCACGGCGCCGATGCGGTTGCCGCCACCGCCGGTCAGGTGCGTGAACGCGGCCACGGCGGCGACGGCCAGGTCGCGCTTCTCGCACGCGGCGGTGCCGAAGTCGAGGCTGGCCGACAGGTCGATCGCCAGCCACGTCTCCAGCTCACGGTCGGCGACTGTCTCCCGGATGTGCGGCTGCGTGGTGCGGGCTGTGACGGCCCAGTCCATCCGGCGCACGTCGTCGCCCGGCTGGTACGGCCGCGCCTCGCCCGGCTCCGTGCCCGGCCCGGGCACCAGGCCCAGGTGGTTGCCCTGCAACAGGCCGTCCAACCGGCGGCGCACGTCCAGCTCCAGCGTGCGCAGCGCCGACTCCAGCTTCTCCTCCCGCAGCACGGGAGGAGCCCAGCGGGGGCGAGGTTCGGTCACGGCCTACCGACCGGCGCGGGCGGCTGCATCGGCCCGAGGTGCGGCTGGAACGGCGGCTGGCCCTGCGGGCCCGCGCCGACCACCGGCTGGCCGGCCTGCGGCCGCGCGGAGACCTGCGGCAGCGGCACCGTCTGGAGCACGCGGGCCACGATGTGGTCCAGCGGCACGCCGTCGGCCAGGGCGTCGTAGGACAGCACGAGGCGGTGGCGCAGCACATCCGGCACCACGTCCACGACGTCCTGCGGCAGCACGTAGTCGCGGCCCCGAACCAGGGCCAGCGCCCGGGCGGCGGCCACGATGCCGAGGCTGGCGCGCGGGGAGGCGCCGTAGGCGACCCAGCCGGCCACGTCGGTCAGGCCGTGGTCGCCGGGCGAGCGGGTGGCCAGCACCAGGCGCACCACGTAGTCCACCAGGGCGTGGTGCACGAAGACCTTGGCCGCCACGTCCTGGAGGCGGACCAGCTCGTCGGTGCCGAGCACCTGCTGCGGCTGCGGCGGCGCGACGCCCATCCGGTAGACGATCTCGCGCTCCTCCTCGGCCGTCGGGTACTCCACGACGATCTTGAACAGGAACCGGTCGCGCTGGGCCTCGGGCAGCGGGTAGACGCCCTCGTTCTCGATCGGGTTCTGGGTGGCCAGCACCAGGAACGGGTCGGGCATCGGGAAGGTCTGGCCGCCGATCGACACGTGCCGCTCGGCCATCACCTCCAGCATCGCCGACTGCACCTTGGCCGGCGCGCGGTTGATCTCGTCGGCCAGCACGAAGTTGGCCACCACCGGGCCCAGCTCCACGTCGAAGGTCTCGCTGGTCTGGCGGTAGATGCGGGTGCCGAGGATGTCGGCGGGCACCAGGTCCGGGGTGAACTGCACCCGGCTGAACGAGCCGCCGACCACCTTGGCGAAGGTCTCCACGGCCAGCGTCTTGGCCACGCCGGGCACGCCCTCCAGCAGCAGGTGCCCCTTGGCCAGCAGGCCCACGAGCATGCGCTCGACCAGCCGGTCCTGGCCGACGATCACCCGCTTGACCTCGAACACCGTGCGCTCGAGCAGCTGGGCGTCCCGAGCCGGGGTGTTCGGCGGCGTGCCCTCGGCGGTAACGGGCTCGGCCACGTGCGGACCTCCTAGATGAACGGCGTGCTCCGACGGTAGGTAACCCGATCACCGGTGTGGGTGCTGTGAAGCAGCCCTGGCCAGGTCGGCGGGCGTGTCCACGTCGACGGTCTCCCCCGGCTCCGCCGCCACGCAGGCGTAGTCCAACGCCCCCAGCACCGAACGCAGCGACGCGTCCGCCGGGTTCTCGGGAAGCACTCTACGCAGGGCCTCGGTCCGCCACACGCCGATGAGCCACTGCCGGTGGCCGTCGTCCAGCACCGCCCCGTCGGCGCGCACGGCATCACGCAGCCGCGCCACCGTGTCCGCCGTGACACCCACCAGATCCGCCGCGAGCACCACGACAGTTCGAGCGTCGATCAGCTTCAGCCCGGCGGCCAGCCCGGCCACGGGACCACCGCCCGGCGGGTCCTCGCGGGTCCACCGCACCGGATGCTCGGTCGGGGTCTGCGGGCCCACCACCACGATCGGGTCCGCCGGCCGGACCGCGGCGACGGACCGGTCGAGCAGGGTGCGGCCGGCGACCACCAATGCCGGCTTGTGCACCCCGCCCATCCGTCGGCCACGGCCCCCGGCCAGCAGCACCGCGGCGAAGTCCGTCACACAGAGGACACTAGCCGCCAGACGACCGGCCGCCCGCCGTCGTCCACATCGCCCGGCGACGACCAGCCGGCAACGGTGCCGTCTTCGTCGACGAATCGGGCCGACGCCTTGCGAGTGCCGTCGAGCACCGGCAGTTCGGTCAGGAACGTCGTGCCCTGCCACACCGCCGCCGGACCGGCCGGCACCGCCAGCTCGAACTCCGCACCGGCGATCAGCCCGGAAGTGTTGACGTCATTCGCCGAGGCGCCGTGGTCCAACAGCGCCGCCGCATAGCCCGGCGCGGTCCACACCATCGCCTGCGGTCCCGGCAGCTCGGTCGGAACCGCGCCGCCGACCACGACCCCGTGGCGGATGGTGCGCGCCCACGGGCGCTCATATCCCGACGGAATCGCCAGTCGGCGGGAAGCGCCGGCGCGCACCAGATACGGGCCGGCGTCGTCGGCGAGCAACACGGTGCCGTCCTCGTCGATCGCCGTCACGGTCGAGTTCGGCAACGCGCCGGGCAGCGGCCTCGGGCCGACCGGGCCGAGCGGTGACCAGTACAGCACCACCGACGAGGACACCGGCCCGGCCGGATCCGCCACCTGCACCGCGATGTCGCCACGGGGGCCGATGGCCGCCGACAGCACGCCCTTGTACTGCCCCAGCGACACCGGGTGGTAGCCGGTGGCATCGGCCGTGTAGAGGTGCGTCTCCGAGGTCTCGGTGGACGCGCCGAGCAGAACCGTGCCGTTGTCGCTCTCGCCGAACACGAACCCGAAGCCGCTCTCCGGCAGCAGGCCGTGGTCGGTCACCTTGCCGTTCTTCCAGGTGACCAGGTCGTGGCCCTTGTCCGCGAACATGATCGCCGCGTAGCCGCCGTGCCGGTCCGACGCCAGCACGTAGCCCGGCGCGTTCTCCAGTTCCGCCGGCAGCGGCAGCGCGCTGACCTCCCAGTGCGGCGTGTCGGCCAGCGCCGGCGTCGCGGTGGCCACGGTCGCGATCACGGCCGCCGCCACGGCGCCGAGCGTCTTCCACCCCATGCAGTGCCCCCTTGGATCAGTTGAGTCTCCGAGGGTTCACGCGCGACACGGCCAGAAGGTTGTCCGGTTTCGTCCATCCGCGCGTTTTGCCTGCTTGTCGCGGGTGGGCGTCGCCGGACCCGTCCGGTGTGATCAATCCATTGGGCGGCATCGACATTGACGGGGCGGTGGCTACACTCCGCACATGCTCTGTCGCACCGCCGCCAGTCACCCCGGGGACGCCCGGGCGTGACCGCTCCACTGCGGGTCCAGCTGCTGGGCCCGGTCCGCGCCTGGCGCGGCGACCAGGAGGTCGATCTCGGCTCCGCCGGCCGGCGGGCGGTCTTCGCGATCCTGGCGCTGGCGGCTGGGCGGGCGGTGACCCGCGAGGAGCTGGTGGACGGCATCTGGGGCGAGGACCCGCCGGCCCGCGCGGTCGGCATCCTGCACACGTACGTCTCCGACCTGCGGCGATCCCTCCAGGAGCAGGTGCGCCGGGGCAAGCAGCCGGCCGACCACCTGCTGGAGTCGGTTGGCTCCTCCTACGCGCTGCGGGTGGACCGCGAGCAGCTCGACGTGACCCGCTTCGACGAGCTGCGCACCTCGGCCGAGGACCTCGGCGGCCAGCTGCGGGCGGTCACGGCGGCGCTGGAGCTGTGGCAAGGTGAGGCGCTCTCGGGTCTGGCCGGCCCGTTCGCGGAGCTGCACCGGGCCCGGCTCGGCGAGCTGCGGCTGGCCACCCTCGAACGGCGCTGCGCGCTGCTGTTGGCGTTGGGCAACCAGGCCACGGCCATCGCCGAGCTGACCGGACTGGCCCGCGAGCACCCGCGCCGGGAGGGCCTGCACGGCCTGCTGATGGTGGCCCTGCACCGGGCCGGCCGCCGGGACGAGGCGCTGGCCGAGTACGAGACCGCCCGAGAGTTCCTCGTGACGGAGCTGGGCCTGGATCCCGGCCCGGCGCTCCAGGACATCCACGACCGGATCCGGGCCAGGCAGAAGGTGCCGATCCCGGGCATCGGCTCGCAGCATGAGCAGCTGGCCACCTCGACCCGGCAGCCGGAGGCGCCGGCCCGGTTCGTGGGCCGGCAGCGCGAGACGGGGTGGCTGCGGGCGCTGGTGGTGGCGCTGGCCGACGGGGCCGGCGGCTGCGTGCTGATCGAGGGCGAGCCGGGCATCGGCAAGTCAGCCTTGCTGGCGGTCGGCCTGGCCGACGCGCCGGTGGCCGGCTGCCGGGTGGTGTGGGCGCTGGGCGAGGACCTGTCCGGCGAGGGGCCGCTGGCCCCGATCAGCCGGCTGCTGTCCTTCGTCGACGAGGCGTGCGCGGACGCCCCGCTGGTGCTGGTGATCGACGACGTGCAGTGGCTGGACGAGCCCGGCCTGCTGGCCTGGCACCGGCTGTCCCGGCTGACCCAGCAGCTGCCGCTGCTGCTGGTCGGGGCCCGCCGCACCAACCCGACCGCGCACCACGTGGACCTGGCCGGCGGCCGCACGCTGGCGCTCGGCCCGCTGCACGAGGACGACGTGCACGAGCTGGTCGCGCATCTGATCGGCGCGTCGCTCGGCCCGGTGCTGCGCGGGCTGGTCGACCGGGCCGCCGGCAACCCGTTCCACATCCGTGAACTGGTCGCCGGCCTGCTGCGGGACGAGGTGCTGCGCACGGTCGACGGCGTCGCCGACATCGACCCGTCCAGCGGCTTCGACACGCGCCGCGCGACGGCGGCGGTGGCCACCCGGCGGCTGGAGTTCCTGTCCCCCACGGCATTGGACCGGCTGCGGTGGGCGGCGCTGCTCGGCGTCGAGTTCGACCTGGCCGACCTGGCGGCGATCGTCGGCTCCACGCCGGCCGATCTGGTCGGCGCGATCGAGGAGGCCACCGACGCCGGACTGCTGGTGGACGCCGGAAACCGCCTGGCGTTCCGGGATCCGGCCGTGCGGCAGGCGCTGTACGGCGAGCGGTCGGCCGGCGTGCTGACCACGCTGCACCGGGAGTCGGCCAAGGCGCTGGCCCACGCCGGCGCGCCGGTGGAGCGAACCGCCGCCCAGCTGGCCGCCGCCGGGGCCTTCGATCCGTGGTCGGTGCAGTGGCTGCTGGCCAACGTGGAGGCCGTGGCCGGGCGCGATCCGGAGCTGGCGCTGCGACTGCTGGACGCCGCCCTGGAGAGCACGACGCCGGCCCGCGAGGAGCGGGAAGTGCTGATGGTGAGCCAGGTCCGCTGGGAGTTCCGGCTGGGCCGGCAGCCGGAGGCGGCGGCCCGCGCGCTGCTGGACATGACCCGGGATCCGGCCCACGCCGCGGAGATGCGGTGGATCCTGGCCTGCCTGACCTACGGTCGCGGCGACGTGGCGCAGGCGATCGCGGATCTGCGTGCGGCGGCGAAGGATCCGTCCGCGCCGGATTTCTGGGTGGCGCGGCACGACACCCTGCGGGCCCAGTTCGAGCGGACCGGCCTTGACGACCTCGACACCGCCGAGGCCACCGCGGCGGCGGCCCTGGAACAGGCGACCGAGACCAACGACGCGCCGGCGATCGCCGCCGCCGAACACGAGCTGTGGTACGTGGAATCGGTGCGCCGCAACCATTCCGCCGCGCTTGTGCACGTGAACAACGCGCTGGCGGCGGCGACCGGCAACCAGGACCTGGTCGACCTCCAGATCAACCTGCTTGGCGCGCGGCTGTTCTCGTTGCAGAACCTGGACCGGCTCAACGACGGCACCGACACCGTCGCCCGCACCCAGGCCATGGTCCGCCGCAGCGGGCGGCCGTCCGGGCGGGTGCACATCGGGGCCGCGGTGCACTACTACTGGCTCGGGCGCTGGGACGAGGCGCTGGCCGAGCTGGACTCGATCATCGGCGACGAGCCGGTGATCACGATCTTCGACCTGCGCTCCCGGGTGCCGCTGCTCCAGTACGGCACGGCGGCGATGATCACCGGCCACCGCGGCGACAGCGAACAGCTGCACGCGCATCTGCACACCGCGTCCTCGTACCCGGTGATCGCCCCGGGTGATCAGGAGAACAGCGACTTCTCGCTGGCCGCCCGGGCCATGGCCGCCGAGCAGGACGGCGACCTGAACGCCGCGATCGCCGCGTACGAGCCGATCCTGGATTCGTCCTACGGTCGGATGACCTTGCGCCACCAGTGGCTGCCGGACCTGACCCGGCTGGCGGTGGACGCCGGCGCGCCCGACGTGGCCCGCGAGGCGCTGCGGGTGGCCGAGGCCGAGGCGTCCTCGGAGAACGTGCCGATCCGGGCGGCCAACGCGGCCCAGCGGTGCGCGGCGCTGATCGACGGCGATCCCGAGCCGCTGCTGGCGGTCGCCCAGCGCTACCGGGAGGTCGGCCGTCGCGTGGAGTTCGCGGCCACCTGCGAGGACGCGGCCGTGCTGCTCGGGCGGCGCGGCGAGGTCGACCGGGCCCGCCAGACCTTCCAGGAGGCGCTGCTGGTCTACGCCGATCTCGGGGCGTCCTGGGACATCCGGCGGGCCGAGTCGAGGCTGCGGGAGTTCGGCATCCGGCGGGCCGGCGTGTCCACCGGCCAGCCCACCATCGCCGGCTGGGACTCGCTGGTCGGCGACGAGCTGCGGGTCGCGGAACTGGTCGCCACCGGCCGCTCCAACCCGGAGATCGCCGCCGAGCTGGCGTTGTCCCGACGGGTCGTGCAGGCGCACGTTTCGCGCATCATGCAGAAGCTGGGAGTGGACTCCCGACCCGATCTGATGGGTAAGGTGTCCGGGCATTCACGGGGAGCGGGTTAGGAGCACGGTGGCTGAGCAGGCGCTTCGGGCCGAACTACTGGGCCCGGTGCTCGTGCGGCGCGGCGGCGAGGAGCTGCGTCTGGGCGCGCCGCGGCAGCGGGTGCTGTTCTCGGTGCTGGCCTCCCGCGCCGGCCGGGCGGTGTCCCGTGAGGACCTCATCAACGCGATCTGGGGCCATGAGGCCCCGACCTCGGCCGACGGCAGCATCTACACCTACGTCTCCGGCCTGCGCCGGGCCATGGAGCCCGATCGCGGCAGCCGTGCCGCCTCGTCGGTGCTGCTGTCCGAGGGGCCGGGCTACCTGCTTCGGGTCGACGCCGTCGATCTGCACGAGTTCGACGCCCTCAAGCGGCAAGCCGAGCGGGCCTCGGAATCCGACGATCAGGCGGCGGCGGTCGAGGCCGCGGACCAGGCTCTGGCGCTGTGGCACGGCGAACCGCTGTCCGGCCTGCCCGGCCCGTGGGCGGCCAGCCTGCGCGACCGCCTGCTGTCCGACCGGCTCGACCTGCTGGAGATCCGGGCCGCCGCCGGGCTGGCCGGCGGCCAGCACGCGGAGCTGGTGGCCGAGCTGACCGCGCTGGTCCGGGAGAACCCGCTGCACGAAGGCCTGCGAGGGCTGCTGATGACCGCCCTGTACCGGGTCGGCCGGCAGGCCGACGCGGTGGAGCAGTTCCGGGCGGCGTCCCGGGTGCTGGCCGAGGAGCTCGGCACCCAGCCGGGGCCCGAGCTGGCCGAGATCCACCAGCAGATCCTCACCAACGACCCGGCGCTGGCCGCGCCCGACGCGCCCGCGCCGGCCCGGGTTCCCCGCCGCGCGGCCTGGTGGGCCGCCCGGCCTCGGCCCCGGGCCCGGACGTTCGTCGCCCGTGACCACGAGCTGTCGGCATTGCGGGCGGCCGTGCAGGACGTGGCGGCGGGCCGGGGCGGCGTGCTGCTGGTCGAGGGCGAGCCCGGCATCGGCAAGTCGGAGCTGCTGACCACCGGCATGGCCGGCTGCGAGGACGAGGGCGTGCAGCTGGTGTGGGGCGCCGGCGACGAGCTGGCCAGTCGCTTCCCGTTGCGGCTGATGCTGGATTGCCTTGGCGTGGAAGCGGATTCGCCGGATCCGGCGCGGGCCCGGGTGGCCGAGATGATGCGGCAGGCCCAATCCAGCCGGGATCCGCTTGGTGGCGGCGATCCGACGCTGGCCGTGGTCAACGAGCTCGTCGCGATCGTGCAGGAGATGTGCGCCGAGGGGCCGCTGGCGCTGGTGGCCGACGACATCCAGTGGGCCGACGAGGCCAGCCTGCTGGTGTTCAGCCGGCTGGCGCTGGAAACCACGGAACTGCCGCTGCTGCTCGTCGGCGCGCTGCGGCCGGTGCCGCGGACCCCGGTGCTCGACGGCGTGCGCGAGGTCGTGGCCCGGCAGGGCGGCGCGGTGCTGCAACTGGCCCCGCTGGCCGAGCCCGAGGTGGCCGAGATGCTGACCGGCATCGTCGGCGGCGTGCCGGGGGCCGGGCTGCTGGGCCTGGCCGACCGCGCCGCCGGAAATCCCCTGTACGTCGGCGAACTGGCGGAAGCTTTACTGCGAGACCGTCATATAGCTGTGTCCGCCGGGCACGCCGAGGTGTCGACCGGGGACGACGTGTCGGTGCCGACCTCGCTGTCGTCGGCCTTGACCCACCGGCTGGGCTTTCTGTCCTCCACGACCGCGGAAGTGTTGCGGCGCGCGGCCTTGCTCGGCAACGACTTTGTGGTCGCCGACCTGTCGGTCATCCTCGGCCGGCCGGCCGGGCAGCTGCGGCCGGCGCTGGAGGAAGCCGCCTCGGCGAAAGTGCTGCTGGCCAACGGTGATCGCTACGGCTTCCGGCACGCCCTGATCCGCCAGGCCCTCTACGACGCGACCTCGCCGACCGTGCGCACCGTGCTGCACCGGCAGGCCGCCGAGCGGCTGGACCGGGCCGGCGCGTCGATGGAAACCGTTGCGCGCCAGCTGGTCGCGGCCCCGGTGGCGGTCGACTCGTGGGTCATCGACTGGATGCTCCGGCACGGCGAGCGCGTCGCCCACCGGGCCCCGGACATCGGCCTGGACCTGCTGCGCAAGGTCGTCACCAGTTGCGAGCAGGACGATCCCCGGCACATCGAGCTGACCGCCGCGCTGGCCCGCGTGCTGTACTGGCGCGGCGAGCTGCCCGAGGACGAGGTCCGCTCCGTGCTGGCGCTGACCCGGGATCCCGACCTGGCCGGCGAGATGCAGTGGATCCGTTCCGTGGTGCACTATCGCCGCGGCCAGGAGGTCCGATCCGTTGCCGCGCTTCGGGAAGCGGTCGACGCGCCCGAGGTTTCCCCGGTGTGGCAGGCCCGTTGCCAGGCCCTGCTGTCCGTCCGGGAAGGCATGGGGCTGGGCGACATGGACCTGGCCAAGACCACCGCGGCGGCGGCCATCGCCCGGGGCGAGCGGGCCGGCGACGGCTTCGCCGTGGCATATGCCCTGCAGGCGCTGTGGTTGTTCCAGTCCATCGCCCGCGACCACGCCCAGGCCTTGCGGTACGTGGACGAGGCCTTGGCCGTCGTGGCCGAGGATCCCGGGCTCGCGCACCTGCACCTGAGCCTGCTCGACAACCGGGTGTTCAGCCTCCAGAACCTGGACCGGCTCGACCAGGCCGACCAGGCGCTGGCCTCGGTGCGCGGCCTGGTGCACCGGTTCCAGCTGCCCGGCGGCCTGCCGATGTCCACCGCCGTCAACCACTACTGGACCGGTCGCTGGAGCGAGGCCCTGGTCGAGCTGTCGGTGCTCACCCAGACCGGGCCGGAGCTGGCTTTCCTGGGGCTGCGGGAAAGCAGCCCGCTGCTGCTGCTCTCGCACGGCGTGGCCGCGCTGATCGCCGCCCTGCGGGACGACGGCGCCGAGGTGTCGGCCCATCTCGCCGCCGCCGACGAGCTGCCCATGCTCACCAGCGCCGACCGGGAGAACTGCGACTTCCTGCTGATGGCCGAGGCCCAGGCGGCGGAGCGGGACGGCCGGGTCGACGCCGCCCTGATCGCGCTGGAGCCGGTGCTGGATCCCCGCTACGCGCCGATGATGCTGCGCCACCAGTGGCTGCCGGACGTGGTGCGGCTGGCGTTGCAGGCCGGGGACGACGGAATCGTCAAGCGGGCCTTGGAGATCTGCGAGGGCGAGGCCCAGCGGGAGGTCGTGCCGGCTCGGGCCGCCGCCGCGCTGCTGCGCTGCCGTGGCCTGGCGACCGGGGACTGGGCGTTGGTGCAGCAAGCCGTGGCCCACTATCGCAAGGTCGGCCGTACGGTCGAGCTGGCCCAATCCCTGGAGGATCTGGCCGTTCTGTTGTCCCACAACGGTAGTCGTCCCCAGGGCGAGGCCGCCCTGGCCGAGGCGGTGCGCCGCTACGAGGCCGTGGGCGCGGCCTGGCCGGCGCGGCGGGCAGCGGCCCGATTCGGCGGCAATGCGCCGGGAAGCTCGGAGCAGCGTGACGTAGGCTGACTCGGCATGGGGGCACTGGTTCGTAGCACCGACTTCCGCCTGTTGTGGGCGGCCGCGTCGACTTCCCTGCTGGGGGACGGAATTCGCACCGCGGCGCTGCCGCTGCTGGCCGCGTCGCTGTCGCCGACGCCGGCCGCCGTGGGCATCGTGACCTTCGCCGGAACCGTGCCGATCGTGCTGTTCTCGCTGTTCGGCGGGGCGCTGGCCGACCGGCACGATCGCCGGAACCTGATGTGGCGCATCGATCTCGCCCGCGGACTCGTGGTCGCCGCCTTCGCCGTTTGGGTCCTGACGACCACGCCGCCGTTGTGGGGCCTGGCCGCGATGACGTTCCTGCTGGGCAGCGCGGGCGCGGTGTTCGACAACGCCTCCGCGTCGTTCATCGCCGATCTCGTCGAGCCCGACCAGCTGCCCCAGGCCAACGGCCGCCTCCAGGCCGGCCAGCTGGTCAGCTTCCAATTCCTCGGCCCGCCGGTCGGGGCCGCGTTGTTCGCCGTCTCCGCCGGCGCGCCGCTGGTGGTCGACGCGGTCACCTTCATTGCCGCCGCCGGCCTGGTTTTCGCCATCCGCGCCCGGCACGCCCCGGTCCGTTCCGCCGTGACGACGACGATCCGCGCCGACATCGCCGAAGGCGTGCGGTGGCTGTGGCGGCACAAGGGCCTGCGCCTGCTGGCTTTGGAGCTGGGCCTGGCCAACCTCACGCTCCAGATGGGCACCACCGTGCTGGTGCTGCTCATCGTCAACGTCCTGCACGGTCCCGCGGCGGTCTACGGCGTCGTCCTCGCCGCCGGCGCGGCCGGCGGCCTGCTCGGCAGCTTCGCCGCCGGCTGGGTCCGGCGCAGCCTGAGCCTCGGCCCGGGGCTCGCCCTGTCCATCGGCGTGGTCGCCGCCGCCCTGCTGCTGGTGGGCTTCGCCTGGTCGGCGCCGGTGGTCGGTGTCGGCTACGCCCTCGGCGGCTTCGGGATCATGCTCTGGAACGTGCAGGTGGTGGTGATCCGCCAGCGGCTCGTGCCGCGCGAGCTGATGGGCCGGGTCACGAGCGCCTATCGGCTGATCGGGTGGGGCGGCGGGCCGGTCGGGGCGGCGCTGGGCGGCATTCTCGGCACCGCGCTGGGCGTCCGCGCGCCGCTGGTGATCGGCGGCCTGGTGTTGGCTGCGTCACTGCTGCTGGCACCAGGACTGGCCGCGCTAGAAGGAACGTAAACGGAAACATCACGCCCAGGCAACGATTGAACCGCCGTCACCGAGGAAAACCTTGGTAATCCCATTCACGTGTGAACCGAAAACCGCCGCGGAGCGGTCATGCTGAACGAAGATGACGACAAGGATCGTGACCGGGGGGTCGAGCGACAGACGGGAGCCGTGATGGGTCGGACACTGGGCGTGGTCACCGAGACCGCCGCCGGCGAGACGCGGGTGGCGGCCACGCCGGCGACCGTGCGCCAACTGGCCGCCCTCGGCTACGAGGTGCTCGTCGAGTCGGGGGCCGGGATCGCCGCGAGCTTCCGGGACGAGGCGTACGCGCAGGCCGGGGCCCGGATCGCCGACCGCGGCGAGGCCTGGGCGGCCGATGTCGTGATCAAGGTGAACCCGCCGACCGAGCCCGAGATCGAGTCGCTGCACGACGGCGCCACCCTGATCGGCATGATCGGCCCGGCATTACGGCCTGAATTGGTCCAGACCCTGTCCGAGCGGCCGATCACCGTGCTGGCCATGGACGCCGTGCCCCGCATCTCCCGGGCCCAGGCGCTGGACGTGCTCAGCTCCATGGCCAACATCGCCGGCTACCGGGCCGTGATCGAGGCCGCCAACGTCTTCGGCCGGTTCTTCACCGGCCAGGTCACCGCCGCCGGCAAAGTGCCGCCGGCCAAGGTCCTTGTCGCCGGGGCCGGTGTCGCCGGGCTGGCCGCCATCGCCACCGCCAACAGCCTCGGCGCGGTCGTGCGGGCCACCGACCCGCGGGCCGAGGTCGCCGAACAGGTGAAGTCGCTCGGCGGCGAATTCCTCGCGGTGAACGTGGAGCAGGAGGCCAGCACCGACGGCTACGCCAAGGCCACTTCGGAGGCGTACGACCGGCGGGCGGCCGAGATCTACTCGGAACAGGCCCGGGACGTCGACATCGTCATCACCACCGCGCTCATCCCCGGCCGGCCCGCGCCGCGACTGCTGACCCGGGAGCAGGTGGCCAGCATGAAGTCCGGCAGCGTGATCGTCGACATGGCCGCCGCGCAGGGCGGCAACGTCGAGGGCAGCGTGGCCGGCGAGGCCGTCGTCACCGACAACGGGGTGACCATCATCGGCTACACCGACCTGGCCGGCCGGCTGCCGACCCAGGCCTCGCAGCTGTACGGCACCAACGTGGTCAACCTGCTCAAGCTGCTGACGCCGGGCAAGGACGGCGAAGTGGTGCTGGACTTCGAGGACGTGGTGATCCGCGGCATGACCGTGGTCCGCGAGGGCGAGACCACCTGGCCGCCGCCCAAGATCAGCGTCAGCGCCGCGCCGGCCCCGCAGGTCTCGAAAACCCCTGAGCCACAACAAGAGAAGCAGCAGCCGGGCCGGGCCCGGCACGTCGTGGTGGCCGCCGCCGCGCTGGCCCTGTTCCTGCTGGTCGGCTTCTCCCCCAACGAGTTGATCGGTCACCTGACCGTGTTCGCGCTGTCCGTGGTGATCGGCTTCTACGTGATCGGCAACGTGCACCACGCCCTGCACACGCCGCTGATGTCGGTCACCAACGCCATCTCCGGCATCGTCGTCGTCGGCGCCCTGCTCCAGATCGGCCACAGCAACGTGGTCGTCACCGTGCTGTCCGCGGCCGCCGTGCTGCTGGCCAGCATCAACATCTTCGGCGGATTCGCCGTCACCCGGCGCATGCTCAGCATGTTCACGAGGAGCTGACCCATGACCGTGGCCACGGCGGCTCAGGCCGCGTATCTCGTCGCAGCACTGCTTTTTGTGCTCAGCCTGGCCGGGCTGAGCAAGCACGAGACCTCCCGCAACGGGGTGCTGTTCGGCATCACCGGCATGGCCCTGGCCCTGGTCGCCACCATTGTGTTGGCGCTACAGGGAATGGCCGTCACCGGCATCGTGCTGCTGGTGGTGGCCATGGCCGCCGGCGGCGGCATCGGCCTGTGGCGGGCCCGGGTGGTCGAGATGACCGGCATGCCGGAACTCATCGCCCTGCTGCACAGTTTTGTCGGTCTGGCGGCGGTTCTGGTCGGCTGGAACGGCTACCTCGACGGCGACGCCGGCGACCTGCCCGGCATCCACCATGCCGAGGTGTGCATCGGCGTGTTCATCGGGGCGGTCACCTTCACCGGCTCCATCGTGGCGTTCCTCAAGCTCTCCGCCCGCATCAAGTCCGCGCCCATGACCCTGCCCGGCCGCCACTTCCTCAACCTCGGCGCCATCGTGGCATTCTTCGTGCTGACGGTCCTCTTCGTCATCACCCCAAGCCTGCCCGTGCTGGCCGCCGTGACGGTTGTTGCTTTGCTGCTGGGCTGGCACCTCGTCGCCTCCATCGGCGGCGGCGACATGCCGGTGGTGGTGTCCATGCTCAACAGCTACTCCGGCTGGGCCGCCGCCGCGTCAGGATTCTTGCTGGACAACGACTTGCTCATCGTCACCGGGGCGCTGGTCGGCTCATCCGGCGCGTACCTGTCGTACATCATGTGCAAGGCCATGAACCGCTCGTTCATTTCGGTGATCGCCGGCGGCTTCGGCGTCGAAGCCGGCACCTTCACCGCCATCGACGGCGAACACCGCGAGATCAGCCCCGACGACACCGCGGAACTGTTGCGCGAAGCCGAATCCGTGATCATCACCCCCGGCTACGGCATGGCCGTGGCCCAGGCCCAGTACCCGGTGGCCGACCTCACCCGCAAGCTGCGGGAACGCGGCGTCGACGTGCGGTTCGGCATCCACCCCGTGGCCGGCCGGCTGCCCGGGCACATGAACGTGCTGCTGGCCGAAGCCAAAGTCCCCTACGACATCGTCCTGGAAATGGACGAGATCAACGACGACTTCCCCCAGACCTCGGTCGTCCTGGTGATCGGCGCCAACGACACCGTCAACCCCGCCGCCGACGACCCCGGCTCCCCCATCGCCGGCATGCCCGTGCTGCACGTGTGGGAAGCCCAGAACGTCATCGTGTTCAAACGCTCCATGGCTGTTGGCTATGCCGGGGTGCAGAACCCGTTGTTCTTCAAGGACAACAGCAAGATGCTTTTTGGGGACGCCAAGCAGCGGGTGGAGGACATCGTCCGGGCGCTGTAGGGGTTGGGTTTGGGGGTTTGGGGTTCGGGTTTGGGGTTCAGGGTTCGGGGTTCGAGGTTCGGGGTTTGAGGTTCGGGGTTTGGGGTTCGGGTTCGAGGTTCGGGGTTTGAGGTTCGGGGTTTGGGGTTCGGGGTTCGGGTTCGGGGTTCGGGTTCGGGGTTCGGGTTCGGGGTTCGGGTTCGGGGTTCGGGTTCGGGGTTGGGGGGTTTCGGGTTTGAGGTGGGCCCACCCGTTGCCGTTTGGGTGGTTGGCTTTTGGTCCCCACCCACCCCCACACAACCAACTCCGCCACGGGCCAAATCCGGCGATCCCTTCCTCCACGCCAAACTTCCCCTCGCCGAACACACTCTCGCTGTCACTGAACCGTCCACCGCGCAGACCTCGGTTGCCGCGAGTGAAGCGGGGGGTGGGGTCCGTGGCGCGGTGGCAGGGGGGTGGGGGGTGCGGTTTACAGAGGGCTTGGGACGTGGGAGGGGGCGCGGCTTTCCTTGTTCGGTTGCCGTTTAAGGGTGGCGCTTTTCAAGATTGGAAAGCGCTTTCCTGAAGGAATCTTCAGGGTGGACACGATCGGGTAGTCCTTGTCTGGTAAGGGGATTGGTCTCTGGGGAGTGGTAAGATGGGGGTATGTCAGCGAACCCGGAATTGCCAGTCGACGCCGAGAGGTGGCGGCTGAGCGATGGAGCGCTGCGCAGTGACGGGAAGAGGCGGGAGCGGCGGCGTAGGGCCGACTACCTGGGGCAGGTCGAGGATGTGCGGGAGTTGTGGAACCGCACCAACCGAACCAAGGACGATCGGGCGGCGCTGGTCGCGGATCTGACGGTGGACTGGGAGATCACGCGGGGTGAGGCCCGGGAGCTGGTGCGGCACGCGGAGTTGTTTCAGCGGGAGGCGGTCCGGGAGGTGGCGGCCGAGGCGTTGCTGAGCAGGCAGCATCTGGTCGTCATGGACAAGACGCTCGCCGAGGCGCCGGAGCCGGACCGGGAGAAGGTCGAGGCGGCGCTGGTGCGATACGCGGCGACGCTCGACCTCGGCCAGTTCAAGGACGTCGCCCAGCGGATCTTGGTGTTGCTGGACCAGGACGGGAAAGCGCCTGATGACCGGGAGTCGGCCCAGCCCAAGCGGACGTTGACCATCCGCAAGCGCCGCAACGGCGGGGACATCGACGGGTTCCTCGACCTGGAGAGCCTGGCGTTGCTGGAGGCGTTGATCAGCCCGTTGGCCAAGCCGACATCGGCTGAGGACCCGCGCACGACCGCCGAGCGGCAGGGCGACGCGCTGGTGGAGATCCTCGAGCTGGCGGCCGGCTGCAAGGACCTGCCCGAGGAGGGCGGGGAGAAGCCGCACATCGCCCTCACCATGTCGTGGACGGACTTTCAGGAGCAGCGGGGCACTGCCGAGCTGGCGGGCATGGGGCCGCTCAACGCGGCCTCGGTGCGCAGGATCGCCTGTGACAGCACGATCCTGCGGGTGGTGCTGGGGGCCAGGTCCGAGGTGCTGGACATCGGACGGGCCAGCCGGACAATCCCCAACGCGATACGCAGAGCGTTGATCATCCGGGACAAGGGGTGCGCGTTTCCGGGATGTGGAAGGAAACCTCGGCAATGCCATGCGCATCATGTGGTGGAATGGGCTGACGGGGGGCCGACCAGTCTGGACAATCTGGTGTTGCTGTGCAGCGCCTGTCATCGACTGGTCCACCACAGCGACTGGACGGTGGAGATCAACGAGGGGCTGCCCGTGTTCAGCGACGGACACGGGCGGTGGCGGAAGGCGGGCTGAGGCTAGCGGGCCCAGCTGGCGGTCCAGTTGACGGTGAGGTGGCGGCGGAGCTCGGGGAGGGCGGGGTGAGGGTGGTCGGCGCGCCAGAACGGCGCGAGGCCGTGAAGATGGCGGCCATGGGTAGGGATTTCGGATATCTGTGGGCGGCGTACGCGGCCAGCGCGGTGGGCACCTGGTTCGCGTTCGACGCCTTTCCACTGGTGGCGATCCTGGTGCTGCACAGCACACCGGCGGAAGTCTCGCTGCTGGCGGCGGCGGGACTGACCGTGGGGGCGCTGGTGGCGGTGCCGCTGGGGCCATGGGTGGAGTTCCGGCCAAAAAGGCCGGTCATGGTGGGGGCGGACCTGCTGCGGTTCCTGGCGCTGCTGACGCTGCCGGCGGCATATCTGGTGGGAGGACTGACCTTTGGCCAGCTCGTGGTGGTGTCGGTGGTGGCGGCGGCGGCCGACATCGTGTTCACGGCGGCCAGCGGGGCGTTCCTGAAGTCGTTGGTGGCCAAGGAACATCTGCTCCAGGCCAACGGGCGGTTCGAGGCCACGAACTGGGCGGCCGTCGCGGTCGGGCCACCGCTGGGCGGGCTGGCGATCGGGGCGTTCGGGCCGATGACGACGATCGCGGCCAACGCGGTGAGCTTTCTGGTGTCGGCGCTGGGGATTGGGGCCATTCGCGGCCGAGAGCCGAAGCCGGAGCGGGCGGCGCGAATCAGCCTCAACGAGATCCTCGACGGGTGGCGGCACATCCTGCGGCATCCGGTGCTGCGGCCGCTGTTCCTGAACTCGGGACTGTTCAACGGTTTGCTGATGGCCACGGCCCCGCTGCTGGCGGTGCTGATGCTCGGCGACCTGGGCTTCACGCCATGGCAGTACGGCCTGGCGTTCGGCCTGCCGAGCCTGGGCGGCCTGATCGGCGCACGCCTGGCCCGGCCGCTGGTGGCGCGGTTCGGCCAACGGCGGGTGCTGCTGACCAGCAGCGTGATCCGGGTGCTTTGGGTGCCAGGGCTGGCCTTTGTCGGACCGGGGCTGCCCGGCCTGCTGCTGGTGATCGCCCTCGAACTCGGCATCATCACGTCGTGCAGCGTCTACGCCCCGGTGTCGGCGACCGCCCGGCTGGAGCACTCGACGCCGGACACGGTGGCCCGGGTCCTGTCGGCCTGGTCCGTCACGACCAAGGTCAGCACGGCCGCGATGACCGCCGGATGGGGCCTGCTGGCCGCGCTGATCGGACCGCGAGAGGCGATCGCCGCCGCGGGCGGCCTGATCCTGCTCACGCCGCTGGCGATGATCGGCCGTCAGAGCACCCGCGTGGCGTACGGCATGATCTCGCCCCAGCGCACCGGAACGACCCGCACATAGGAACCCGAGTACGGGGCCTCGATCATGCGGCCGCCGCCGATATACATGGTCACATGGTGGATGTTGCTGGGATTGCCGTAGAACAGCATGTCGCCGGGGGCCATCTGGGACAGCGGCACGTGCCGGCCGGCGTAGTACTGGTACCCGCTGTAGTGCGGCAAGTAGACGCCGACGCCGGCGAAGGCGTAGACCATCAGACCCGAGCAGTCGAAGCCGATCTTGTTGAAGTCGCCGAAGTAGTCGGCGTCGCCGCCGCCGTCGCTGATGCCCCGGCTGGGGCCGCTGGGCGTGCCGCCGCCCCAGGCATACGGCATGCCCAGCTCGGCCATGGCCCGGGCGATCACGGCGGCGGCGCGGCCGGGGGCGGACACCGACACCGAGGCCGGCGGCGGGGCGGGGCGCTGCGGGGCCGGCCGGGACGCGGCCGCGGCGGCGGCAGCAGCCGCGGCCGCCGCCTCCTCCTTCTTCTTCTCGGCTTCCCAGTCGTCGTAGCGCTGGCGCTGCGACTGGAGATCGCTGACGTTGGCCTGGGCCGCCGACAGCTGGTTCTCCATGTCCGACTTGGCCGACTGGAGCTGCTTCTCCTGATCGGCCTCCTGCTGCCGGGCGGCCACGGCGGCGGCCATCGCGGCGTCCACCTTGCGCTTGGCCGCGTCGGCCTCGCCCTGCTTCTGCTTGGCCACCTCGAGGGACTTACGCGCCGACGAGTCCTTGTTGGCCCGGTCCACGTCGGCCCGCTGGGCCACGTCCATGGCCTTGAGCTCGGACTCGCTGACGGCGTTGAGCATCTGCACCCGGGCCAGCAGGTTGCCCGGGCTGGTCGCGTCGAACAGGGCCGAGAAGCCGCCGACGGCGCTGCCCTGCGAGAAACTGGCCGCCGCGAACTCGTCCAGCCGCTTGCGGGCGTCGTCCATCGACCTGGCCGCCGCGTCGGCCTCCACCTTGGCCGCCGAGGCCTCGTCCTGGGCCTGCTGGGCCGCCGCCTGCGCGGTCTCCAGATCGACCCGGGCCTTGTTGACCTCCTCCATCCGGGCCTCGACCTGGTCCTGGAGGTCCGACAGTCGGGCGTCGGCGGCCGCCAGCTGGTTGGTCAGGTCGCCGACCTTGGCCGCCTTGTCCCTGACCTGGTCCTTGCCCGCGTTGATGTCCGAGTCCGACGGGTTGCCCGGCGGCGGGGGCGCCGCCGCCCCGGGCGCGGCCGCTCCCACCAGGACGGCCAGCACCACCGTGGCCACCACGGATGTTCGCACCACCGCACACCTCCTCACGGGATGAGCCGTTCGGAGCAGCAGCGTTGGACTGAACGGCGTCAACCGGGCACGAGATCACTGTGCCACTCGTGCCCCACCAACGCCACAAATCCCGTGCAAAACTCACCCATCATCAGCCACTTGTGTCACACGAACGGCCCAATGCCTCAGAGGTTGCGCAGCCGCGGCCACAGCGCGGACCACGGCTCGTCCCGGCCGACCAGCAGGGTGATGGGCGCTCCCTCGTAGATGTTGTCCACGCCCTGCCTGTTGTCCACGGTGGCCACCTGGGTGGCCTTGGCGAAGTGCTGGCGCATGGTCGTGTCGGTGTCGAAGGCGGAATTCACGTACAGCACGTTGGTAGCGCTTTCCGGCGGCACGCCGAAGTACCAGAAGCCGCGGTTGGGGCTGTAGACCGCGGGCAGGCCGCGCGACGGCCCGTAGAGGGAGATCGCGCTGGCCACCCAGTAGGAGTCGCCGACGATGGCGGTGTGCCGCCGCACGTCCGCGGGCAGCGCGCGATAGGCGGCGGCGATGTCGTCGGTCACCTCCGGCCAGCCGACGCTCTCGACGTCGAGGGCGTCCACGGAGTCGTCGACGCCGCGCAGCGATCGCGGCTCGACCGGCAACGTCTGCGCCAGCATCACGACCGACAGCGCGGCGGCCGGCCACGCGACCCACGGCACCCAACGACGGCGTGGGCCGTCCAGGCCGACGGCGCCCAACGCCCACAGCACGGGCAGGATGCCGGCGGCGTAGTACGGCCGGCCGGCCATCACGATGAACACGACGATCAGCGCCACCGCGACGATGGCGAGAAACCTGAACTGGGGCAGGCGAATCGCCCGCCACAGGCCGTACAGACCGAGCGGCACGCCGATGACCCCGACGGTCCCGCCGAACGCGAGCAGGAACCCGCCCGCGTTGCCGCTGCCGCCGTTCTCCTGCTCGAGGGCGACCTCGTGCACCATGTCGACCTGGGGCCAGCCGTGGCCGGCCTGCCACAGCAGCGACGGCATCGCGGTCAGCACGGCGATGCCGGCGCCGAGCCACAGCAGCCGGCTGCGGAAGATGTCCCGGGGCCCGACGAACAGGATCGCGACGCCAGCCAGCACCCAGAAGGACACCACCAGGTACTTGGACTGAAGGTCGACGGCGGTGACCAGGCCGGCCCACAGCAGCAGCCGGTCCTCCCGCAGCCGCAACCACCGCACCAGCAGCCAGGTGATGACCGTCCAGCCGAACAGGTCGACGCTGGTGGTGGCGAGCAGATGGCCGCCGACGTCGACCACCGGCGCCAGGGCGTAGGCGGCCGCGGTGATGACCTGGGCCCGGCGCCGGCCGCCAAGCTCCCGGGCGGTCAGCGCGGCCACCACGACGCCGGCGACCGTGGCCAGAATTGCGGGAATCCGCAGCACGGCGACGTTTCCCGGCGCGATCGTGTCGGCGATCAGTGACAGGAAAGGCACCAGCGGCGGCTGGTCGACATAACCGAAGTCCAGATGACGTCCGGCGGCGACGAAATAGAGCTCGTCGCCGAAGTAGCCGTAGCGACCGCTGATCGCCAGCAGCACGACGCCCAGCGCGCCGGCGATGATCGTGACCGGCAGCACGGCGAAAGCCGCCGTCGCCGTCCTCGTCTCGGCGACGGACGTGTCCGCCGCTCTTCCATCTGATAACAGCACAGACCGCTCCCCGTTGTTCGCACTTCCGGCGGGAGCATGCGGCGTAACCGGTTCGGCGCAGGAGGAATGGGCACGGGCGACTGGGGAAAACACTGATGTCGCCGAGGGCGTTCAGGAAAGGCGAGCACCCCCGAGGTCAACCATGCCTATAGCTGAGCCCAACAAGACGTAAAATAGACAGGATCGACCGAAAATGCGAATACACCGAAAGTATCAGCACACACCAGCGTTCGGCGCAGAACCCCCGCGAGCCGCGCTCTCCACCAGACCGGATGCCGGCCTGAGGCCGGCATTCGGTCTGTCCCTGAGCGCGACTCGCCGGGGGTGGGGTCAGTTGACCTTGCGGGTGTGGGCGGACCAGTAGGGCTCGCGGAGCTTGTACTTCTGGATTTTGCCGGTGGCGGTGCGGGGAATGGACTCGCGGAACTCGACCGAGGTGGGGGCCTTGTAGCCGGCCAGCCGCTGCTTGCAGTGGGCGATCAGCCCGGCCTCGTCCACCGAGGCCCCCTCGGCCACCACGACCAGGGCCTTGATCGTCTCGCCCCACTTCTCGTCCGGCACGCCGATGACCGCGACCTCGGCCACCGCCGGGTGGCTGAACAGGCAGTCCTCGACCTCGATGGACGACACGTTCTCGCCGCCGGTGATGATCACGTCCTTGCGGCGGTCGGAGATGACGAGATACCCCTCCTCGTCGATGGAGCCGCCGTCGCCGGTGTGGAACCAGCCGCCCTCCAGCGCGTCGGCGGTGGCCTCGGGGTTCTCCCAGTAGCCCTCCAGCACGACGTTGGACCGGGCCAGCACCTCGCCGCTGTCGGAGATGGCGATCCGCGCGCCCAGCGCCGCGCCGCCGGCTCGGGACAGCTTGGCCGCGCGCTCCAGCGGCGGCAGGTCGAGGTCCTGCGGGCGGGTCCGGTTGAACGTGAGCAGCGGGGAGGTCTCGGTCAGGCCGTAGATCTGGAGGAACTCCCAGCCCAGTTCGTCCTGCACGCGGGCGATGGTCCGGGTCGGCGGCGGCGCGCCCGCGCACACGATGCGCACCTTGTCCCGACCGGGGATCTCGCCGGTCCAGGTCTGGGCGGCGTCCAGCACGGCGTTCCACACCGCCGGCGCCCCGCACATCAGAGTCACGCCGTGCTCGTCGACCCGGCGCAGGATCTCGGCCCCGTCGACCTTGCGCAGCACGATGTGCCGCGCGCCGACGCCGGTCAGCCCGTAGGGCATGCCCCAGCCGTTGCAGTGGAACATGGGCAGGGTGTGCATGTAGACGTCGCGTTCCCACGCCCGGGTGTGCATGGCGAAGGTGACGGCGTTGGTCCAGATGTTGCGGTGGGTCAGCTGCACGCCCTTGGGCCGCGCGGTGGTGCCGGAGGTGTAGTTGATCGTCGCGGTGGCGTCCTCGTCCGGCGCCGACCACGGCCGCGGCTCGGTGTCGAAGCGCAGCAGCTGCTCGGTCTCGGCCCCGAGCACGAACCGGCGTCGCGCGGTGACGGCCTTGAGCGACTCGTCCAGCTCCGGGTCGACCAGCAGCACGGACGCGCCGCTGTGCTCGACGATGTAGGCGATCTCGTCGGCCCGCAGCCGGAAGTTGACCGGCACGCAGATCCGGCCGCTGGTCGGCACGGCGTGCAGCAGTTCCATCAGCCGCGCGGAGTTGTGGCTGACGACGGCGACCCGCTCGCCCTCGCCGACGCCCAGCGCGTCCAGGCCGGCCTGCCAGGCGCGGACCCGCCCGGCGAGCTCGCGGTAGGTGGTGGTGGCGACGGGATCGGCCGGCTGGGCCGGCTCGTCCACGATCGCGACGCTGTCGGCGAGGACCGTCTCAGCACGGTCCAGGAAGTCACTGACGGTGAGTGGGACCCGCATCACTGCACCCTATCTACCAAGTGGCGGGATCGCCCCATGTCGACAGCCGACCCGTGGGCTCGATCGTTTCAGCGGCCACCAGCTCGGGCAGCGCCTCGGTCAGCGGGGCCCGCACCACGGCGTCGGCGATCTCGTCGTACGGGGTCGGCTCGGCGTTGGCGATCAGCACCCGGGCCCCGGCCCGCGCGGCCATCCCGACCAGCCCGGCGGCCGGGTGCACGGTCAGCGAGGTGCCGGCGGCCAGGAACAGGTCGCAGTCCAGGGCCGCCCGCTGGGCCCGCCGCAGCACGTCGGGGTCGAGCTCCTGGCCGAAGGAAATGGTGGCCGACTTGATGATCCCGCCGCACACGCGGCACGGCGGATCGGCCTCGCCGTGCGCGACCCGGTCCAGCGCCTCGGCCATCGGCCGGCGATCGCCGCAGCTCAGGCATTCGGTCTCGGTCAGCGACCCGTGCAGCTCGACGACCAGGTCGGCCGAGGAGCCGGCCCGCTGGTGCAGGCCGTCGATGTTCTGCGTCAGCAACGACCGCAGCCGCCCGGAGTGTTCGAGGTCGACCAGCGCCCGGTGGGCCGCGTTGGGTTCGGCGGTCCAGGCCGGATGCACGGCCCGGCTGCGCCAAGCCCGTTGCCGCACCTCGGGATCGGCGAGGTAGTCCTGCAACGAGGACAGCCGCTGGGCCTCGGGATCCTTGGTCCACACGCCGTTCGGGCCGCGGAAGTCGGGGATGCCGGACGCGGTCGACACCCCGGCCCCAGTCAGCACGGTGATCCGCCGCGAACCGCCGACCAGCCGCATCGCCTCCCGCATGCCTTCCTGGTTACGCCACCAGCCGGCCCTTGTCCAGCCGGAGCCGCCGGTCGGCCACCGCGTGCACACGGGGATCGTGCGTCGCGGCGATCACTGCCGTGCCCCGGTCGGCCACCCGACGCAGCACCCCCAGCACCACTTCGGCGCTGACGTGGTCGACGTGCGCGGTCGGCTCGTCGACCAGCAGCACGGCCGGTTCCACCACGATCGCCCGGGCCAGCGCCGCGCGCTGCTGCTGCCCGTAGGACACCTCGTTCGGGTACCGGTCGGCGAGATCGCCGATGCCGAGCTCAGTGAGCACGGCCAGGCTGCGCGACCTGGCCTCCGCGGATCCGGTGAGCAGCAACGGCAACGCCGTGTTCTCGGCCAGGGTCAGCTCGCCGGCCAACCCGAGGGCCTGCGGCAGCACGGCGCAGTGCTGCCAGCTCGGCGCGCCGTCCAGCTCGACGTCCCCGATCAGCACACGGCCGACATCGGGACGGTCGAACCCGCACAGGATGGACAGCAGCGCGCTCTTGCCGGAGCCGGACGGCCCGCCGATGGTGACGAACTCCCCCGGCGCGACGGCGAGATCCACCCCACGCAGCACCTCGACCTGCCGGAAGGACCGGCCGATCCCGTTGGCTACCAGGGCCATCACGCCACCCGCCCAGAATCCACTCGACCAGAATCCACTCGACCAGAACTCATCCGCACCACGCGGTCGGCCAACGACGTCAGCCGGTCGTCATGGGACGCCACGGCGACCGGAACTCCCCGTTCCACCAACACTTTCAACGACTCCAACACCAACCCGGCCGACGTGTCGTCCAGCTGCGAGGTCGGCTCGTCGGCCAGCACCACCTTGGGCTCCCGGGCCAGGGCGCAGCACAGCGCCAGCCGCTGCTGCTGGCCGCCGGACAGCGCCGGCACCCGGTAGTCGCCCATGCCCGTCAGGCCCACGACATCCAGCAGGCCGGGGTCGATCTTGCGCCCAGCACTCTGCGCCGCGGCGATCACGTTCTGCGTGGCGGTCAGCTCCGGCAGCAGATTCTCCAGCGGGCTCTGGAACATCAGCGCGATCGTCTTGCGCCGCAACGCCCGCAGCTCACGGTGGGACCGCCCGCTGACCGCCTCGCCGCCGAGCTCGACCACGCCCCGGGTCGGCCGCTCCACCAGGGCCAGCACCCGCAGCAAGGTCGACTTGCCGGAGCCGGACGGCCCGGCGAACACGGTGATGCCCTCGTCCGGCACTGACACCGTCACGTCGTCGATCGCCGTCACCGCGCCGGCGGGCGTCGGGTAGTCGACGCCGACTCCTTGGGCGACAAGGACATCAGCCACGAATGAGCTCCCCGACTCGGGCCGTGCGCACGCCGCGCACCGCGATCCACCCCGCCACCGCCACGACGGCCAGCCCGGCCGCCACCGCGATCACCACAAACGTAGCCGAATCCGGCAGTGTCACGAGCGGCCGCAGCCACGGCGCGGGATCCAGCCGGGCCGCCGAGACCGCCACCGTCGCCAGCCCGACCGTCACCCCGGCCAGCAGCACCGCCCCGGCCACGGCCCCGAACTCCAGCAGGTGGCTGACGATGAGCGTGGCCGGCCGCAGCCCCATCCGCGTCGCCAGCGCGCCGGACAGGGCCGTCTGCTTGCGCCGCGCGCCGACGGCCAGCAGCAGCGAGGCCGCGGCGATCACGGCCAGCAGCGCACCCACCGATTCGATGTAGCCGAAGGTCCAGGACACCGTGTAGAAGGGCAGCGCGTCCAGGGCCATCGCGGCCGTCTGGTACCCGATGTGGTCGATGTGCGCCGCCGCCAACTGCCCGAGCACGGTGTCGGCATCCTGCCCGGACCACAGGAAGAAGGAGTTGATCTCCGCCGCGCTGGTGTTGTCCGACCGTGCCGCCACGTAGCCGA
The DNA here is from genome assembly GCF_044547355.1 of Kutzneria sp. NPDC052558. Taxonomy (NCBI): domain Bacteria; kingdom Bacillati; phylum Actinomycetota; class Actinomycetes; order Pseudonocardiales; family Pseudonocardiaceae; genus Kutzneria; species Kutzneria sp. NPDC052558. The sequence goes on along the minus strand of NZ_JBIUAG010000011.1, from coordinate 5,127 downwards.
CATTGCCCGGCATGCCCGGGAAGTACGGCAGCTTGCCGATGGTGTGCAGCGGCGCGAACCCCGGCACGGACACGGATCCCGTTGGCGCGCCGCCGATGGCGATCGCCGCGCCGTGGCCGAGTCGACCGACCAGGCCCAGCATTTCCGCGCGTCGGTCGGGATCCACCCACGCGCCGTCGGCGAAGGTCGCCGGGTCGACCGCGACCATGTTGCTCACGCCCTTGTCGACCACGCCGACCACGGTGGCATGACCGTCCATAGTGGACGGTAACGAGGCGCTGCTCTGGCCGAAGGTGGTGGAGATCTGCACGGAGGTGACAGCCCCCAACAGATTGCCGGACTTGCTGGCCAACGCGTTCTGCTCGGCCCGGTTCACGCTGTCGCCGACCGCCAGCGTGCCGACGGCCAGCACCCCCACCAGCACCACGCCGGTCGCCGCCGTGCTGGCCGCCGCCAGCCGCCGCACAGCCAGCTGCACCGACGGCAGCTTCCACACGCTCAACCGGTGCGACCAGGCCAGCAGCAGCCGGCCGAGCCGGGCCGCGATGCCGGCGATCACCACGACCACCAGCACCGGGAACGCCAGCGCGAAGGCGTCGACCGGCACCGTCACCACGCCGGCTTTGGGGGTCGCGGCCGTGAGCCGTAGCCAGGAGAACACCGCGGCGACCGCGACCGGCAGCTCGAACGGGATCAGCTTGAGCACCCGCGGCATCCGCCGGCGGGCCCGGGCCTGGAACATGCGGTGCGTGCGCAGGGCCGCAGTCAGGGTCACGACCGCGACCGCCGCCACCACGGCGCCCAACACCACCAGGGCGGCCCACGTCGTCGTGCCCGGATCCAGCGCGGCAACCGGGGCGTACCAAGGCAAAGCCGCCCGCGCGACCACCAGCCCGGCGATCGCGCCGACCAGCAGCGGCCCACCGAGTTCGAGCAACCCCTTGGCCCCCAAGGCCATCGGCGAACTGCCCCGAGCCCACAGCAGCCGCAGCACCGTCTGGCGGCGCTGGCACCACTGCGCGGCGATCGCCGCCACGCCGACCAGACCGACCAGCAGGCTGATCGCGGTCAGCGGCAACACGAACGCGATCACGTTGGCCTGGGCCTTCTCCGCCTCGGCCAGGGCCGACGCGAACGGCAGCCGCACCGGCGCGTAGGCGGTCAATCCGTCGGCGGCGAACTTCGCCCGCAGCGCGTCGGCCAGGCGTGCGCTGCGCGCCGCCAGATCCCGGGCCTCGGCCAGCGTCTTCGGGATCGCCACCGGGAACCGCACCGATGTGTCCAACGGCCGGCCGATCTTGACGACGTCGTCGAGCGTCGGCAGGAAGGCGGTGGTCGAGCTGGCGCCGTCGGCGGCCTGAAGGTTGTAGAAGACGGTGGCGACCTCGCTGCACCAGAAGTCCGGCACCGGCTCCTGGATGTCGGAGTAGATCGCCGTCACCGGCGGCAGCGCCGGGCTGAGCGGGCCGAGGCCGATGTGCGCGTCCTGGGCCGGACTCCGGGCCAGCCACAGGCCGTTCGGCGCGCCGCCCTGGACCACGCGCAGGTTGCCGGTCGCGTCGTCGCGGAAGCCGAACCGCAGCCAGGGCGTGGCGCGGTCGCCGAGGTTGGGATGGAACGTCCGGGTGTACGCGCCGACCAACGTCTGCGGGAATCCCTGCTGCGCCGCGACTTCCCGGGCATCCTGCGCCACTTTGGCGACCAGCGGCGCGGGGGTGGCGATGCCGTTGACCGCCACCGCCAGCGACTGCGGGCACGACCGGCCGACCTGGTAACTCAGCGCGGCGTTGCCGGTGCTCACCGTGCTCAACACGGCCGATGCGGCGACAAAAGCCAGAAGCAGGCCGGTCACCGTCGCCACCACGACGGAACTTCCACTGCTCAGGCCGGTGCGAGCGGACGTCCGCCACGGCAACTGCATTGGCGGAGATTAACCTCGGCGGTCCCGATTCCGGGCAGGATTCCACGAACTGCCGACGAACCGGGGCCGAAAAGGCAGAAACGCCGTGGCGCTTCCTGCCCCGACAGGAAGCGCCACGGACTTGTTCCCCCTCTTGCTGCTCACCCGCCCCGGGCCCCGAACCTCGAAGCGGGTGGCCTCTCCCCCCGGCTCTAGACCGCCAGCCGGTCGCGCTCCTCCTGGCGACGCTGGCGCTGCTCGACGGGATAGAAGTCGTCCATGAAGCGGGTGTTGTCGCGGCTGCGGCGGACCCGCCGGGAGAGCTCGTCGCCGCCGGTCTGCTGCCGGCCGGCCGCGCGCACCTCCTGCCAGCCGTAGATGACCGCCAGCACGGCCGCCGCCATGACCATGGCCAGCGCGACCGCGGCCACGCCCTCGACGTGCAGCTGGGTCAGCAGCACCACGGCGGCCCACAGCTGCACCGCCGTGAAGAAGACGGTCAGGACGACTCGGGCGAAGACTCGGTTGTAGGGTCGGCGCTCCTCGTGCAGCGTGCTCATCTCTGGTCCCCTCCTCCACCGGCCGATCCGGCCGGTAAGACAGTTGTAGACCCCTCTGACGTGGAGTTCTGCGTCACATGACACAGAACGGAACTTCACGAGGAAATTTCGCCGTGCACTTGCACGCCGGACACCCGCGGTTCGCCGGCCCGCCGCCACGTCGGGCCCGTGGCTCGCCGGCCGCTGTGGTTCCCTGTCCCGGTGACCGACGACCGACCCGAACCCCCGCTGCGCGGCGACGAACGCGAGACGCTGCGCGCCTTCCTCGACTTCCACCGCGCCACCCTGGCCATGAAGTGCGAGGGCCTGTCCGACGAGCAGCTCCGCCGTCAGGCCAGCCCGCCCTCGACGCTGTCGCTGCTGGGACTGGTGCGGCACATGACCGAGGTCGAGCGGACCTGGTTCCGCAAGCTGATCAAGGGCGAGCCGGTCGGGCTGGTCTACTCGGACAGCCACGACTACCAGGTGGCCTACGACGCCGCCACGGCCACCCGCGACGAGGCCTTCGCCGCCTGGGAATCCGAGGTGGAGGAATCGCGGCGAATCGAGCGGGCGGCCGAGTCGCTCGATGTCACCGCGTATCAGCCGCGCTGGGAGGAATGGGTCTCCCTGCGGCTGGTCATGCACCACATGATTCACGAGTACGCCCGCCACAACGGGCACGCGGATCTGATCCGGGAGGCCGTCGACGGCACAACTGGGGCCTGACCTGCGAAAACCCTAGCGGACCAGCTCCCGCAGCCGTTCGATCCGGTGAATGACGAACTGGCCGCGGCCGGTGGTGATGGTTCCCTCCTCGCGCAGTTCCCGCAGCACCCTGGCCATCGATTCCCGGGACGTCGACGCCGTTTCCGCCAACTCCTGCTGCGTGAACGGCGAGGCGATGTGCACGCCGCCCACCCCCGGCCTGCCCAACCGGGTGGCCAGGTCCAGCAGCAGCGTCACCACCCGCTGCATGGTGCTGCCCCCGCCGTACTCGGCCCGCTGCTGGTCGGTCTCGCGCAGCCGCCGCGCGATGACCTCCAGCAGCGACCAGGCGATCCGGGGATGCGCGTCGCACAGCCCCTGCAACCGCACCGCGGGCAGCAGCAACACATCCACGGCGTCGATGGCGGTCATCGTCGCCGAGCGCGGCTCGCCGTCGATGGCCGACATCTCCCCCAGCACCTCGCCGGGCCCGCAGACGGCCAGCATCACGCCGTGCCCCGCGGCCGCGCCGGCGATGACCTTGATGTGCCCGGAGAGCACCACGTAGACCTGCTTGGTCTGCTCCCCCTGGCCGACGATCACCTCGCCCGCCGCGAACGTGCTGCGCGTCGACGCGGCAGCGAACGCGGCCTGCTCGGCCGGTGACAGCCGCCCCCAGAACGTGCCGGCCGGACCGGTCAGCGCGATCACCTCCCCTATGGTGTTCGGCAAGAGTAGTTGTTGGGAGGGCACGACACGGATGTCGCAGCGTCAGCCTTCGGTGTACCGCGCGATTCTCGTGGTCGACGTGGAGAGCTTCAGCGGTGGCCACCGCACGGAGGACCACCGCCGGATCGTCCGCACCGGCCTGCGCGACATGCTCGTCGCCACGCTCGGCGCCCTGGGGCACGACTACCAGGCCGGCTACCACAACGACACCGGCGACGGCGTGGTCGTGTTCATCCCGCCCGACATCCCGGAGAGCCAGCTGGTGCGGCGGCTGCCGGCCGCGCTGGAGGAGCTGCTGCGCGAACACAACAGCCGCTACGCCAACGGCGCGCAGATCCGCCTGCGGGTGGCGTTGCACCACGGTCAGGTGTTCTTCGACGAGGCCGGCGCGTCGGCGGCGGCGGTGATCCACGCCTGCCGGCTGGTGGACAGCCACCCGGTGCGGGACGCCCTCAAACGCGGCGAGGCGCCGCTGGCGCTGATCGTGTCGGACCACTTCTACCGGGAGGTCGTGCTCGGCGAGCCCGCCGCCGCCCCGGGCAGCTTCGCCGAGGTGCAGGTCAGTTCCAAGGAGACCGAGGCCGTCGGCTGGCTGCGTGGCGGCGTCGTCCAGGCCGTCGTCCCCAAGCCGGACCGGCTGCCGCTGGTGATCGAGGCCGACGACGGTGTGGTGCGGGTCGTGCCCGGCGGCGAACGGCTCGTCGGCCAACTGGTGCAGGCGATCCGCCAGTCCCCGACGCTGCTCGACGCCACCCGGTCCCGCTGGCCCCAGCACGAGCTGCACAGCTCCCCCGACGAGGCCCTGCACGCGCTGGCCGAGGCGTTCCTGAAGGTGCCGTCCATGGTGGACGACCTGGCCCGCCGGGACGTGGTCGAGGAGCTGCCGATGCAGATCCGCGTGTCCATCCCGCGCAGTCCCCGCGCCCGCACCGACGTGCGCGCGATCGTCCGCACGTGCATGACCCGCAACGGCGGCCTGGCCGCGCTGCTGACCGCCGTGCAGCGCATCGAGGGCGATGACAGCCTCGACGTCGACGCGCTGCACGGCGACGTGATCACGATCCTGGCGTCGCTGCTGGACCAGGATTCGTCATGAAGGTCCCATCCCGACGCCCCCCGCCACACCCCCTTGCGCTTGGAAGGGGGCTTTCCTCCACTCCGAGTGAAGGAAAGCCCCCTTCCAAGCGTCAAGGGCGTCGCATGGGGTCAGCGCCAGCTGGGGAGCCAGAGTTCGGCCTGCCACTGGGCGGA
>NZ_JBIUAG010000010.1:0-329639 GCF_044547355.1 Kutzneria sp. NPDC052558 | reverse complement strand
CCACCACCGCCACACCCACGGACAACCCGCCACCTCACTCACCTGGGGCCTCTGGCACACCGGCATGGCCACCACCCTCACCCACACCGACCTCGGACGTATCGCGCGGACCGGCATCGTGCCCATGTCGCAGGCCCAGGCCCTCGCGCTGTTCGACGCTGCCCTCGGCCGGCCGGAACCGGTGCTGGCGCCGACCGTGTTCGACCTGTCCGGGCTGCGCGGACGCCCCGCGCTGATGCGGGAACTGCTGCCCGTCCGGGAAAGCCCGGCCAGCACCGCCGACTCGCTCACGGATCGGTTGGCCGGCCTGACATCCGAGCAGGCGCGGGCGGCGGTGAAGGACGAGGTGCGGTCCCGGATCGCGGCGGTCCTCGGGCACAAGTCGCCGGCCAGCGTCGACGACCGCACCGGCCTGCTCGATCTGGGGCTGGACTCGTTGACGGCGGTGGACCTGCGCAACCAGCTGCACGAGATCACCGGGCTGCGGCTGCCGAGCACGCTGACCTTCGACTATCCGACGCCCGGCGACCTGGCCGACCATCTGGCCGACCTGCTGTCGCCGACGGCCGAGCCGGCGCCGCCGACCGACACCGTGGGCTCGACGCTGAGCGCCACCTCCGACGACGAGCTGTTCGATTTCATCGACAACGAACTGGGTATCTCCTGACCGGTTCCGGGGGACGGACGACATCGCATGACGAGCACTGAGGACAAGCTGCGGGACTACCTGCGCCGGGTCACCGGCGACCTGCAGAAGACGCGACAGCGGCTGCACGACGTGGAGTCCCGCGCCGGCGAGCCGATCGCGATCATCGGCATGGCCTGCCGCTATCCCCACGGGGTGCGCACGCCGGAGGATCTCTGGCGGCTCGTCGACGACGGAGTCGACGCGATCTCGGAGTTCCCGGCCAACCGCGGCTGGCCGCTCGACGAGCTCTACGACCCGGACCCGGACCGGCCCGGCAAGGTCTACACCCGCTCCGGCGGCTTCCTGCACGACGCAGACCAGTTCGACGCCGCGTTCTTCGGCGTGAATCCACGCGAGGCGGCGGCGATCGACCCGCAGCAGCGGCTGCTGTTGGAAACCTCCTGGGAAGCGGTGGAACACGCCGGCATCGACCCGCTCTCGTTGCATGGCAGCCAGACCGGCGTGTTCACCGGCGTCATGTACGACGACTACGCGCTGCGCCTGCTGGGCCGCACTCCCGACGGCTTCGAGGGATACCTGGGCACCGGCAGCGCCGGCAGCGTCGCCTCCGGCCGCGTCTCCTACACGTTCGGTCTCACCGGCCCGGCGGTCAGTGTGGACACCGCCTGCTCCTCCTCCCTCGTCGCCATGCACCTCGCCGCACAAGCCCTGCGCAACGGCGAATGCGATCTCGCCCTGGCCGGCGGCGCCACCGTGATGGCCACGCCGAACACGTTCATCGAGTTCAGCCGGCAGCGCGGTCTGTCCCCGGACGGGCGGTGCAAGGCGTTCGGGGCTGGCGCGGACGGCACCGGTTGGGGCGAAGGCGTCGGCGTTCTCGTCCTGGAGCGGCTGTCCGACGCCCAGCGCCACAACCATCCGGTGCTGGCGGTGATCCGCGGTTCCGCGGTCAACCAGGACGGCCGGAGCAGTCAGTTGACCGCGCCGAACGGCCCATCGCAGCAACGGGTGATCCGCGCCGCGCTCGACGCGGCCGGACTACGACCGTCCGATGTGGACGCCGTAGAAGCCCACGGCACCGGCACCACCCTCGGCGACCCGATCGAGGCCCACGCCCTGCTGGCCACCTACGGCCAGGACCGCGACCAACCCCTATGGCTCGGCTCCATCAAATCCAACATCGGCCACACCCAGGCCGCCGCCGGCGTCGCCAGCGTGATCAAGCTGGTCGAGGCGCTTCGGCACGGAGTGCTGCCCCGGACACTGCACGTCGAACAGCCGTCACCCCAAGTGGACTGGTCGGCCGGAGCAGTGTCGCTGCTCGCCGAGCCGGTGGCTTGGCCAGCCGGGGAACGCCCCCGGCGGGCCGCGGTGTCGGGCTTCGGGGTTGGTGGCACCAACGCCCATCTCATCCTGGAGGAAGCTCCCGCACCGACGCCTTCGGCCGCCACTGACGATCCCACCGTCGCCGTGCCGCTGCTGCTGTCGGCCCGGTCCGCGACCGCACTGGCGGAGCAGGCCGCACGGCTACGCGAGTTCGTGCTGGCCAGTCCGGACGTGTCGGTCGTCGAACTGGGCCGGGCTCTGTCCACCACGCGATCGGAACTTCCCCACCGCGCGGCGGTGATCGCCGCCGACACCGAGGAGACGCTCACCGGACTGGCCGCGCTGGCCGCCGGGGAGAGCGCGGCCACCGTGGTGCCGCCGGCCGTGGCCGAGCCCGGCCCGGTGGTGTTCGTGTTTCCCGGACAGGGCTCTCAGTGGCCAGGCATGGCCCGGGACCTGCTGGAGTCGTCGCCGGTGTTCGCCGAGCAGTTGCGCGCCTGCGCCGAAGCGCTGGCGCCGCATGTGGACTGGTCGCTGCTCGACCTGATCAGCGGCACCGGTGACGCACCGCCGCTGGATCGGGTCGACGTGGTCCAGCCCGCGCTGTTCGCGGTGATGGTGTCGCTGGCCGCGTTGTGGCGTTCGCACGGCGTTCGGCCGGCCGCGGTGATCGGACACTCCCAGGGCGAGATCGCGGCGGCCTACGTGTCCGGCGCGCTGTCGCTGGCCGACGCGGCCAAGGTGGTCGCGTTGCGCAGCAAGGCGATTCGCCGGATCGCGGGCACCGGCGGCATGGCCTCGGTGGCACTGCCGGCCGACCAGGCCGCAGCGCGCGTCGGCGACGGGCTGAGTGTGGCGGCCGTCAACGGTCCACAATCGACAGTCATCTCGGGCGACGCGAATGCGCTCGCGCGGTTCGTGGCCGCCTGCAAGGCGGACGGGGTGCGGGCCCGCGTCATCCCGGTGGACTACGCGTCGCACTCGGCCGAGGTCGAGCCCTTGCGCGAACACCTGCTGGAGGTGCTGGCCGACATCGCGCCCGGTCGCGCGGAGGTGCCGTTCTTCTCCACGGTCACCGCGGGCGAACTGGACACCACTGGTCTCGATGCCGAGTACTGGTACCGGAACCTGCGGGTGACGGTCAGGTTCGCCGACACCGTCGGGCATCTGATCGAACGCGGGCACCGGCTGTTCGTCGAGACCAGTCCCCATCCGGTGTTGACGGTCAGCGTGCAGGAGTCGCTGGACGAGGCCGGGATCGGCGACACCGCACTGGCAACCGGCTCGCTGCGCCGCGACGATGGCGGCCGGCCCCGTTTCCTCACCTCGCTGGCCACCGCGCACGCGCACGGGGCGACCGTCGACTGGCGCACGGTGTTCGCCGGGGCGCCGGGACGGCACCTGGACCTGCCGACCTACCCGTTCCAGCACCGCCGGCACTGGCTCGACGCGCCGGACGCGGTCACCGACGCGGCCGACCTCGGCCTGGCCGCCACCGAACACGCCCTGCTCGGCGCCAGCACCCGGCTGGCCGACGGGGCCGGGACGCTGCTCACCGGCCGCTTGGCGGCGCGGCATCAGCCCTGGGTGGCCGAGCACAGCGTCGGCGACACCACGCTGGTCAGCGCCACCACGTTCGTCGAACTGGCGCTGCGGGCCGGCGACCAGGTCGGCAGTGACCGCGTCGAGGAGCTGCTCGTGGTGGCGCCCCTGGCGCTGCCGGCCGACGGAGTCGATCTCCAGGTCACCGTGGCCGAGTCCGACGACACGGGTCGGCGGGAGTTCGCGGTGCACGCGCGGCACGGCGAGGACTGGACCCGGCATGCCACCGGTTACCTCGCGGTCAGCACGCGGGAGCCGGCTTCGGCGGACCTGTCTGTCTGGCCGCCCGCCGGCGCGGAGCCGGTGGACCTGACCGAGTTCTATGACCGGTTGGCCATCCTCGGGGTCGGCTACGGGCCGAGCTATCGCGGCCTGCGCGCGGTGTGGCGGGTCGGCGCGGAGTTGTACGGGGAAGCGCGCCTGCCCAACGAGGTGACCACGGCCCGCCTCGGACTGCACCCCGCCCTGCTGGACTCAGCCGTTCAGGTTCTCGCCGCCGCCACCGTCAGCGAGCAGTCCGCGGTGACACTGCCGTTCGCCTGGAACGGAGTGGCGTTGCACGCGGTGGGTGCACGGGCCGTCCGGGTACGCCTGTCGCCGATCGGGCCGGACACGTTCGCCGTGACCGTCGCGGATCCGACCGGCGCCCCGGTCGCCGACGTCGAAGCCCTGACCCTGCGGCCCGTCGACCTCTCCCGGCTGGTCGTCGCCGAGCCCGCCCCGCGCGCCGCGCCGGTCGCCGTTCGGCGTACGGCCGCCACGGACGGTGAACCGTCCGGGTCGACCGACCGGCTTGCCGGTCTGGCCGACGCCGAGCGGATGACCGTGCTGCTGGACGTGGTGCGGCAGACGGCGGCGGCGGTGTTGAAACACGACGGCATCGACGAGATCGAGTCGGGTCGGTCGTTCCGCGACCTCGGCTTCGACTCGCTGACCGCCGTGGAGCTGCGCGGCCGGCTGGCCGCGGCCACCGGCCTGCGGCTGCCGGCCACGCTGGTGTTCGATCACCCCACCCCGGCCGCGCTGGCAGGCCACCTCAGCGCGCAGATCGTCGGCGGGGCGACCACCGCGCGGCCGCCGGTTCGGACGACGCCGGTCGACGAGCCGATCGCCATCGTCGGCATGGCCTGCCGCTACCCGGGCGGCGTGCGCTCGCCCGAGGACCTGTGGCAGTTGCTGATCAACGGAGTGGACGCGATCGGCGAGTTCCCCACCAACCGCGGCTGGCGGCTCGACGAGCTCTACCACCCCGATCCGGACCACCACGGCACCGTCTACACCCGCCAGGGCGGGTTCCTGCACGACGCCGACCAGTTCGACGCGGACTTCTTCGGCATCAACCCGCGGGAGGCGCTGGCCACGGACCCGCAGCAGCGGCTGCTGCTGGAGACCGCGTGGGAGGCGGTGGAACGCGCGGGCATCGACCCGACGTCGTTGCGCGGCAGCCGAACCGCCGTGTTCACCGGCGTCAACGTGAACGACTACTGGGCCCGGCTGGAGGACAACACGCCGGAGGGCTTCGAGGGCTACCTCGGCACCGGCAACGCCACCAGTGTGGCATCGGGCCGGGTCGCCTACACGTTCGGTCTGGTCGGCCCGGCTCTCACCGTGGACACCGCTTGTTCGTCCTCGGTGGTCGCGCTGCACCTGGCCGCGCAGGCACTGCGCAACGGCGAGTGCGACCTCGCGCTGGCCGGTGGCGTCACGGTGATGGCCACGCCGCATCTGTTGCTGGACTTCAGCCGGCAGCGCGGGCTGTCGCCGGACGGCCGGTGCCGCGCGTTCGCCGATTCCGCCGATGGCACCGGTTTCTCCGAGGGCGTGGGACAGCTGGTGGTGGAGCGGCTGAGCGACGCCCGGCGCAACGGCCATCCGGTGCTGGCCGTCGTCCGGGGTTCGGCCGTCAACTCCGACGGCGCCAGCAACGGCCTGACCGCGCCGAACGGCCCGTCCCAGCAGCGCGTCATCCGCGCCGCGCTCGACGCGGCCGGACTGCGACCGTCCGATGTGGACGCCGTAGAAGCCCACGGCACCGGCACCACCCTCGGCGACCCGATCGAGGCCCAGGCCCTGTTGGCCACGTACGGCCAGGACCGCGAACGGCCGCTGTTGTTGGGGTCGCTCAAGTCGAACATCGGCCACACCCAGGCCGCCGCGGCGGTGGGCGGCGTGATCAAGATGGTGCTGGCCCTGCGGCACGGGATCCTGCCCAAGACCCTGCACGTCGACACGCCGTCCGAGCGGGTGGACTGGACGGCCGGCGCGATCGACCTGCTGACCGAGCCGACCGCCTGGCCCGAGGTGGACCGGCCGAGGCGGGCCGGCGTGTCCGCGTTCGGCATCAGCGGCACCAACGCGCACGTCATCATCGAGGAACCACCGGCCGGCACGGAACGTAAGTCGTCCATTGTGGACACTCCTGTGCCGCTGGTGCTGACGGCGCGCGGGCCGCTGACCGCACAGGCGGCGGCGCTGCACGCGCACCTGGTCGCGAACCCGGCGGCCGACCTGGCCGCCATCGGCCACACCCTGGTCACCAGCCGGGCCGGCCTGCCGCGGCGTGCCGCCGTGGTCGCGGCCGACCGGGACGCGGCCCTGGCCGGCCTGCAAGCCCTCGCCGACGGGGTCACCGCCCCGAACGTCGTCGCGGGCGACGCCGGTTCGCCCGGCTCGACCGCGTTCGTGTTCACCGGGCAGGGCAGTCAACGCCCCGGCATGGGCCAGCAGCTCTACGACGCCTATCCCGTGTTCGCCACCGCCTTCGACGAGGTGTGCGCCGCCCTCGGCCTCCCCATCGCCGACGTCATCCACGACGCGGAGCGCATCAACCAGACCCAGTACACCCAGCCCGCCCTGTTTGCCCACCAAGTCGCCCTCCACCGCCTGCTCACCGCGCACGGCATCGTCCCCGACCACCTCATCGGCCATTCCATCGGCGAGATCGCCGCCGCCCACATCGCCGGCGTGCTCGATCTCGCCGACGCCGCGACCCTCGTCACCGCACGGGCACAGCTCATGCGGGAACTTCCTGCCGGCGGCGGCATGCTCGCCGTGCGGTGCGGACCGGAGCGGGTCGCGGAGCATCTGGGCGACCGGGTGTCGATCGCGGCGATCAACGGGCCGAACGCGGTGGTGCTGTCCGGGGACGCCGAGGAACTCGCCGACATCGCCGCCCGACTGACCGATGTGGACAGTCGGTGGCTGCGGGTGAGCCATGCCTTCCACTCGCCGCTGATGGAGCCGATGCTCGCCGAGTTCGCCGCGGTGGCCGCCGGACTCACCTACCACGTGCCACGCATCCCCATCGTGTCCACAGTGGACCCCGCGGCGTCGCTCGACTCGCCGGACCACTGGGTACGTCAGGTGCGGGACACCGTGCGGTTCGCGGACGGCATCCGGGCCCTCCACGCGCGGGGCGTGCGCACGTACCTCGAGATCGGGCCCGATGCCGTGCTCACTCCGCTGGTCGACGCCATCCTCGACGACAACCCGGTCCTGATCCCGACGCAGCGCGGGAACCGACCCGAGGTCGACACGTTCGTCGGCGCGGTCGCCTCGGCCCACGTCCACGGGGTGGCCGTCGACTGGGCACCGGTCTTCGGCGACCAGAACGGGGTCGACCTGCCCACCTACGCGTTCCGGCGCTCACGGTTCTGGCTGGACGCGCCGGCCGCGGTCGGCGACGCCGGCGATCTGGGCCTCGACGCGGTGCGGCATCCGTTGCTCGGCGCGGAGGTCCGGCCGGCCGACGGGAACGGGTTCCTCCTGACCGGCCGCATCTCCCTGCGCACCCACCCATGGCTGGCCGGACACGCCGTCGGCGGTGCGGTCCTGTTCCCGGGCACCGGATTCGTCGAACTGGCCCTTCAGGCCGGCCAGCGAGCAGGCTGCCACCGGATCGACGAGCTCGTGCTCGCCACGCCGCTCCTGCTGCCCGAGCACGGCGCGATCGACCTCCAGGTGGCCGTCGGCCCGGTGGACGACCAGGGTCTACGCACAGTGCGGGTGCATTCCCGGCCGCACCGCGCCGGCGACCCGCTCGACACGACACCGTGGACCACCAACGCGACGGGCCGGTTGAGCTCGACATCGGAACCCCTCGGCGAAACGTTGGACAGTTGGCCGCCGGCCGGGTCGGCCGCAGTCGACACCAGCGAGCTGTACACGGGCCTCGCGGCCGTCGGATTCCGGTACGGTCCGGCTTTCCAGGGCTTCCAGGCGGCGTGGCGGCGAGGCGACGAGGTGTTCGGCGAGGTCGCGCTGCCGGCCGACCAGCGGGCGGACGCGACCGAGTTCACCCTTCACCCGGCCCTGCTGGACGCCGCCCTGCACGGCCTCGGCCTCGGGGCTCTCGACTCCGCCTCGCTCCCGTTCTCCTGGACCGGGGTGACCCTGTGCGCGATCGGTGCGACCGCGCTACGGGTCCGCATCACCATGACGGGACCGGACACGATCGCGCTGCTGGCCACCGATCCGACCGGTGCGCCGGTCCTGATGGCGGACGCGCTGACCGTCCGGCCGCTCGACAAGGCCCAACTCGCCGCCCTCCGCCCGACCGTGCCCGAGGGGCTGCACCAGGTCGACTGGCCGGTGGTTCCGGTGGCCGACGGTCCGGCGCCGGCACGGATCCAGCTCATCGGCGGCGATCCGTTCGGGCTGGCCGAGGTGCTGCCGGCCGACCAGCTCGACGACCCGGCCGAGATCGCCGTCCTGTCGGTCGCGGGCGACCCCGAGTTGCCGATCGACACGGCGACCCACCAGCTGACCGCCCACGTCCTGGAGGCGTTGCAACGCTGGCTGGCCGACGAGCGGTTCGCCGCGAGCCGGCTGGTGGTGTTGACCCGGGACGCGGTCGGTGTGACCGGCGGGGATCCGGTGCGGGACCTGGCCGCCGCTGCGGTCCGGGGTCTGATCCGCTCCGCGCAGGCCGAGCATCCGGGCCGAATCACCTTGGTGGACATGGGAGTCCGCGAGTCCGCCGAGTCGCTGCCGGCGGCGCTGGCCGCCGACGAGCCCGTGCTGGCGATCCGCGACGGCGCGGTGCTCGCCGCCCGACTGGTCCCCCGCACGCATGACGGCCTGATCGCGCCGGCCACCGACGCGTGGCGGCTCAGCCTGAACGGCAGGGGAACCCTGGACAACCTCGCGTTCGAGGAGATCGAAGAACAGCCGCTGGGCGCAGGCCAGGTCCGGGTCGCCGTGCGCGCGGCCGGACTGAACTTCCGGGACGTGCTGTTCGCGCTGGGCATGTACCCGGGCGAGGTCCTGCTCGGCAGCGAAGGCGCCGGGGTCGTGACCGAGGTCGGTCCGGCCGTGGCCGGGTTGTCCGTCGGCGACCGGGTGTTCGGGCTGTTCCCGGGGGCGATCGGGCCGGTCGCGGCGACCGATCACCGACTGGTCGGCCGGATGCCGGACCGGTGGAGTTTCGCCCAGGCGGCGGTGGTCCCGGCGGTGTGGTTGACCGCGTACTACAGCCTCGTCGACCTGGCCGGCCTGCGTCCGGGCGAGTCGATCCTGGTGCACGCGGCCACCGGAGGCGTGGGCATGGCCGCCGTGCAGTTGGCCCGTCACCTCGGTGCGGACGTGCACGGCACGGCCAGCCCCGGCAAGTGGCCGGTGCTGCGGGAGCTGGGCTTGGCCGAGGACCGGCTCGCCTCCTCCCGGACGCTGGAGTTCGCCGAGCGGTTCGGCCACGTCGACGTCGTGCTGAACTCGCTGACCAAGGACTTCGTAGACGCATCGCTGGGGTTGCTCGGCCCCGGCGGGCGGTTCGTCGAGATGGGCAAGGCCGACATCCGCGATCCGGAGCGCGTCGCGGCCGAGCACACCGGCGTCGTCTACCGGTTCTTCGAGCTGATGGACGCCGGCCCGGACCGCATCCAGCGGATGCTGACCGAGCTGCTCGCCCTGTTCGAGAGCGGGGCGCTGCGACTGTCCCCGCACACCGCCTGGGACGTGCGCCGGTCCCCGGACGCGTTCCGTTTCCTCAGTCAGGCCAAGCACGTCGGCAAGGTGCTGCTGACCATTCCGCACGAGCTCGACCGCGACGGCACCGTGCTGGTCACCGGCGGCACCGGGTCCCTCGCCGGCGCCACCGCGCGGCATCTCGTCACCACGCACGGGGTCCGGCATCTGCTTCTGGCCAGCCGCAGCGGCCCGGCCGCCGCCGGCGCCAACCAGCTGGTGGCGGAGTTGACCGAGTTGGGCGCACGGGTCGATGTCGCGGCGGCCGATGTGTCCACAAGGGATGGTGTGGCGGGCCTGCTGGCCAGGATCGATCCCGCGCACCCGATCACCGCCGTGGTGCACACCGCGGGCGTGATCGACGACGGCGTGCTCGCCTCGCTCACGCCGGAGCGGCTCGACGCCGTGCTGCGGCCGAAGGTGGACGCGGCCTGGCACCTGCACGAACTGACCCGTCACCTCGACCTGGCCGCGTTCGTGCTGTTCTCGTCGGTGGCCGGCGTGTTCGGCGGGGCCGGGCAGGGCAACTACGCCGCGGCCAACACGTTCCTCGACGCGCTCGCCGCGCACCGCCGGTCACTCGGCCTGCCGGCGACCTCCATCGCCTGGGGCCTGTGGGCGCGCACCAGTGGCATCACTGGTCGGCTCGACCAGGCCGAGCGTGATCGCCTCCGCCGGGCCGGCCTGGTCCCGCTGGCGGACGAGCAGGCCCTGCGTCTGTTCGACGGCGCGATGGCCGCGGAGCGGGCCGAACTGGTGGCCAGTGGGCTGGATCCGACCGCGCTGCGCGATGCGGGGCCGCTGTTGCGGGGGCTGGCGGCGACCTCGGTGCGGCGCGCCGCGGAGGCGACGGTCGACGAGGACAAGCTGCGCCGCCGCCTGGCCGGGCTCACCGACGTCGAACGGGCGGCGGTGCTCGTCGACCTGGTCCGCGAGCAGGCGGCCGCCGTGCTCGGACATGCCGGCGCGCAGGCGGTCGACGCCGACCGGACGTTCAAGGAACTGGGATTCGACTCGTTGACCGCGGTCGAGCTGCGCAACCGGCTCGGCTCGGCCACCGGACTGCGGCTGACCCCGACCCTGGTCTTCGACTACCCGACCGCCGAGGCGCTGGCCGGCCAACTGGCCGCCGAGCTGGTGATCGAGCCGGCCGCGACCGGAGTCGAGGAGGCGCTGGCCGACCTCGACCGGCTGGACCGCGCACTGGCCGGAATCGGATCGGACGACGCGGCGCGCGCCGGGATCGCCGAACGGCTGCGCCTTCTGGTCACCCGGCTCGACGCCGCCCCGCCCGCGCCGGCCGGACCGGTGTCGGCCCAGGAGATCTTCGACTTCATCGACAACGAGCTCGGGCGACTGTCCGATCGGTAGGAGCGACCATGCCGGAAAACGATGCGGAGCGGGACAAACTGCTCGACTATCTGCGCCGGGCCACCGAGGATCTGCGCAGCACCCGACAACGGCTGCGAGAGCTGGAGACGGCGCGACACGAGCCGATCGCCGTCATCGGCATGGCCTGCCGGTTCCCCGGCGGCGTGCGCACGCCGGAGGACCTGTGGCGGCTGGTGACCGACGGCGTGGACGCGATCACCGAACTCCCCAAGGACCGCGGCTGGGACCTGGAAGCCCTCTACGATCCCGACCCCGACCACAGTGGCACCAGCTACACCAGATCCGGCGGGTTCCTGACCGGCGCGGACGAGTTCGACGCCGATTTCTTCGGCATCACGCCCCGCGAGGCGCTGGCCCTGGACCCGCAGCAACGGCTGCTGCTGACCACCAGCTGGGAGGCGTTGGAGCGCGCCGGCATCCCGCCGCACGCCCTGCGCGGCAGCCGAACCGGCGTCTTCGCTGGTCTCGTCGGGCAGGAGTACGTGCCGCTGTCCGCGCCGCCGCCCGCCGGCCTCGACGGATACCTGCTCACCGGCAACGCGGCCAGCGTCGCGTCCGGTCGGATCGCCTACGCCTTCGGCTTCGAGGGGCCCACGCTCACCGTGGACACGGCCTGCTCGTCATCGCTGGTCGCGCTGCACCTGGCGGTCCGGGCGCTGCGCAACGGCGAATGCGACCTGGCCCTGGCCGGCGGCACTACGGTGATGGCGAATCCGGCGCTGCTGGTGGAATTCAGCCGGCAGCGGGGTCTGTCCCCGGACGGCCGCTGCCGGGCCTTCGCCGAGGCCGCCGACGGCACCGGCTTCGCCGAGGGCGTCGGCCAACTGGTGGTGGAACGGCTCTCCGACGCGCAGCGCCACGGCCATCCGGTGCTGGCGGTGATCCGGGGCTCCGCGGTGAACGCCGACGGCGCCACCAACGGCCTGACCGCGCCGAACGGGCCGGCCCAGCAACGGGTCATCGGCGCGGCGCTGGCTGACGCCGGACTACGTCCGTCCGATGTGGACGTCGTCGAGGGGCACGGCACCGGAACCACGCTGGGTGATCCGATCGAAGCCCAGGCGCTGCTGGCGACCTATGGTCGGGACCGGCCCCGACCGCTGTTGCTGGGGTCGATCAAATCCAACATCGGCCACACCCAGGCCGCCGCCGGCGTGGCCGGCGTGATCAAACTGGTGTTGGCGATGCGGCACGGCGTCGTGCCGAAGACGCTGCACGTCGACGCGCCGTCCGGGCACGTGGACTGGACGGCCGGCGCGATCGACCTGCTGACCGAGCCGACCGCCTGGCCCGAGGTGGACCGGCCGAGGCGGGCCGCGGTGTCCTCGTTCGGGATCAGCGGCACCAACGCGCACCTCATTCTGGAACAGGCGCCGGCGGAGACGCCCGAGCAGACCGCGCGACCGGCGATCCTGCCGTGGGTGCTGTCCGCCCGCGGCGAGCAGGCCCTGCGCCGTCAAGCCGCCCGGCTGACCGAATACGTGACGGCGAATCCCGACATCCCGGTCGGCGACATCGGCGCCGCGCTCTTGACCGGACGGGCCGAGTTCACGCACCGGGCGGTGCTGGCGGCCGGGGATCGCGCCGAGGCGTTGGCCGGCCTGGCCGCGGTGGCCGATGGCGCGGCGGCGGACACCGCGGTCCGCGGCCAACCCCGGCCCGGTGCGATCGCTTTCCTGTTCACCGGCCAGGGCAGCCAACGGCTGGGGATGGGCCGCGAGCTCTATGCGAACGAACCAGTGTTCGCGCGGGCGCTGGACGAGGTGTGCGCGCAGCTGGACCCGTTCCTCGACTGCCCGATCCGCGACGTGATCTTCGCCGAGCCGGGGCACGCCGACGCCGCGCTGCTCGACCAGACCGCGTTCACCCAGGCCGCGCTGTTCGCCGTGGAAACCGCGCTGTACCGTCTGGTGCGCTCTTACGGTGTCACCCCCGACTACCTCATCGGCCACTCCATCGGCGAGCTGGCCGCGGCGCACGCGGCGGGCGTGCTCACCCTGCCCGACGCAGCCGTTCTGGTCGCGGCCCGGGGAAAGCTGATGCAGGCCGCGCCCAGCGGCGGGGCCATGGTGTCCGTTCAGGCGGCGGAGCAGGTCGTCGCGCCGTTGCTCGCCGGTCAGGAGCACCTGGTGTCCGTCGCGGCCGTCAACGGTCCGCGGTCGACCGTGGTGTCCGGGGACGCCGAGGCCGTTCGCCGACTGGTCGCCGATCTGCGCGCGCAGGGGGTGAAGGCCCGCCGGCTGCGGGTCAGTCACGCGTTCCACTCGCCGCACATGGACGGCGTGCTGGACATCTTCCGCGCGGTCGCCGGCAAACTCGCCTTCGCGCCGCCGCGGATTCCACTGGTGTCCACTGTGACCGGTGGCGTGGCCGGCGCCGGGCAGCTCACGTCGCCGGACTACTGGACCGCCCAGCTCCGCGGGGGCGTCCGCTTCCTGGACGGCATGCGCCTGCTGGAGGGACTTGGCGTGAACCGGTTCGTCGAACTCGGCCCGGACGCGACCCTGTGCGGCCTCGGCGCTCAGTGCCTCACCGGCGCGACCTCGGACCCGGTGTTCGCGCCGGTCCTGCGCCCGGACCGGCCGGAGCTCACGACCGTGGCCACGGCCCTCGGCGCGCTGCATGTGCGGGGAACCCGGGTCGACTGGCGGGCCGGGCCGGTGCGCTACCGGCTGGACCTGCCCACCTACCCGTTCGAGTCCGACCGCTACTGGCTGGACCAGTCCACGCTCGGCGTGCGGACCTCCTCGGCGGAAGGCCGATTCCTGGCCGCGCTCGACCGGCCCGACAGCGTCGAACTCGCCGACACCCTCGGCCTGGACGCGCCGTTGCGGGACGCGCTGGCGCAGCTGTGGCCCGCGCTGGCGGACTGGCGCGCCACGAATCGTGTCGAGGCACCCGTCCCACCCGAGCCCACCGACAAGTCATGGGTGCGGGACATGGTCGCCGCACCGGCCGCGGAGCAGGAGACGCTGCTGCTCGACCTGCTGCGCCGGCACGTCGCCGCGGTCCTGGGTCATCAGTCGCCGGATCGTATCGAGGGCGAGCACAGCCTGCTCGAACTGGGCTTCTCCTCGTTCACCGCGCTGGAGCTGAGCAACCGGCTCAAGACGGAGGCCGGCGTGGACCTGCCGCCGGTCGCCATCTACGACCACCCGACGCCGGCCGCGCTGGCCCGCTACCTCCGCGCCGAACTCACCGCGTGAACGCCAAGGGCGGTGGCCGGATCACCGGCCACCGCCCTTGGACACGAATCAGATCACCGGCGATAGAGCACGATCGCCGACGCGTATTCCTTATGCGGCACCACCGGCCGGAACTGCCGGAAGCCGACCGCGCCGCGGAACGGGCCCGCGACGCCCACCGCCGTAATGGTCGCCTGCTCCCCCGCGGTCAGCCGGGCGTCGTCGATGAGGCCGCCAGTGCGGATGACATTGCCGTCCCGCAACCGGATCTCCTCGCCGAAGTAGGCCACGAAACCGCCGTCCTCACGCTGATAGAGCATCTGCCCGACGCCCTTGCTCTGGCCGACCTTGTCACCCGCGGCGTCGAAGAACTCGTACGCCACCTCCGCGCGGTCGTTCACCGTCGGGCTCTCGCCGCTGAAGTCCTCGTTGTTCGACTCGTACTTCAGCAGCTTCTCGACGAGGTCGACCAGCACCAGGGAATTGGCCGGATCGGCCACCCGGGGATCGTCCTTCGCCGGCGCGAACGGTGGCACCACCAGCTTACTGATGGCGAACGAGGACAGGTCGGACAACACCGCCGTCGCCGCGGCCGGTAGCCGCAACCCGCTGGTCCGCACGGTCATCAATCGCTCCCCTTTGCTTGGTTACACGTGGCTGCCGGACGAAACGGCCGTGGGGAAAACGTAGCCCGAGTCGCTGAACCGGCCCTAAAGCTGACATTGGCCGCCCCCCGCGTCCCGTTCCGGACGGCTGAGCCGACCATGCCGATATCGCGGATGGGCTCCACCCGGGTCCAATGTCACTTGGCTTAGTTTGATCTTGGTGGTCCTGGTGTCTGGACGATGACGCTCGGGCGGCATGATCACCTGTCATAGCGCAGGATGTTGGGGTGGCTGCCGGGAACCGGCTGACGGCGATGGCGATGGCGTTGTTCGCCGATGAGGACTACGAGGAAGTCGCGGCCCGGCTGACCGACACGCTGTCCTCGTGGGGTTGCTGGGATGACGGGTGGAGTGTGCCGACCTCGGGTGGGATCACCCAGGCCCGCCAGCGGCTCGGGCACGAACCGCTGCGGGAGCTGTTCGCCCAGGTCGCGGTCCCGGTCGCGGACCACCTGACCCGCGGGGCGTTTCTGGGCCCGTGGCGGGTGATGGCCATTGACGGGTTCGAGTGGGACGCCCCGTCCAGCCAGGCCGACACCGCGGAGTTCGGGGACGCCGGCGGCGAGGACGACAAGTCGGCGTTCGCGAAAATCCGGGTGGTCACCGTCAGCGAGTGCGCCTCGCACGCGGTGGTGGACGCCGAGATCGGCGGGATCGCGGGCAAGGGCAGCCGGGAGCAGGCCCTGGCCCGCAGGATGTATCCGCGGCTGGACGCCGACTGGCTGCTGATCGCCGACCGCAACTTCTACAACTGGGCGGACTGGTGCGCCGCTGCCGACACGGGCGCGCAGTTGTTGTGGCGGGCCAAGGCGGGTCTGCGGCTGCCCCATGTCTGGTGGCCCAGATACTGGGCACAGGTCGCCATTCTAGTCACCGCCCTCGACCGAGACATAGAAGAACTGGTAGGCCTCGGACGCGAACCGATAGTCACGAAATACCTTGAGCAGAATGCCGTTGCAGCACCAGGGGTGGCTATGGCGATCAGGTGTGCGACCGAGAACGCGTTGGCCAGTTTCCGGCACGCCGACAGGGAAATCGTTCCCGTGGCCCGATGCTGACACGGGCACTCTTGGGCTTCACCCGAGGAACGCTTGCCTTTATAGGCGGGCTACGATCTCTTCGTCTATTAGGGCTGTTATAGAGGTTCGCCGGGGGACGCCCCCTTCCACGTGGGCGGTTACGGTTACCACCGCCTCCTTGTCCGGGGAGATTATGCAGAGCTGACCGTAGAGGCCTGCCATTTTGTACGTTTTTTCCCCGCGGGTGCACCAGACGCCGAGGCCGTAACTGTCCGAGAGGCGGAAGCCTTCGTCCGTTGGGTCCTGCACGGTCGGGACGGTTTCAGTCGCAATTCGCGCGCAGTATTCGGCGGGGACCAACTGGCGGCCTTCGTGGCGGCCCTCGTCGAGCAGGAGGCGGCCGAAGCGGGCCAGTTCGGACGTCCTCAGGTGCAGGGCGCTCTCCGCTACCGGATGGCCGAGGGGGCAGGTGTGCCACTGGGGGTTGTGGATGGCCAGCGGGGTGAAGAGGCGGGGCAACAGGTAGTCGCGGACGTTGGCGCCGGTCGCGGCGCGCAGGGCGCGGGCCGCTATGTACGGGCCGATGCCGGTGTACCTGAAATACGTGCCGGGCTCGTGCGCCAGCGGGGTCGCGAAGAAGTCAGCGGCTAGGTCCGGGACTACGACGGGGTCGTAAGCGGACCAGAAGTACGGGCTGCCGGACGTCATCATGAGCAAGTGCCGGAGCGTGACCTGGTCCAGGCCGGGCGCGGCAGAGCCGGCTAGCTCGGGGTAGTACTTGAGGGCGGGGTCGTCCAGGGCGAGGCGGCCTTCGGCTTCGGCGATGCCAAGCGCTACGGACGTAAAGGTCTTCGAGACCGACCGCACGTCGACTCGGTCGTCCGAGCGGAGCCTGCGTTCGACCGGCTCGGCACCGCGGCGGTAGATGTGCACTCCGTAGAGTTCCATGCCCTCGCGTTCGGCGGACCGGACCAGGGCGTCAATGAGCTCCCGCATGGCGGGGAGCCTAACGGCGGGGTCTGACACTCGCGGCTGCCTGCGCTGCGTCGCTATGCCCCCAGGGCCCCGGAGCGTCCCGTGCTTGACCGGGTTTGAGCTGTTGTGACCTGGGGGCCTGGAGTGACGAAGCCGGTCGCAGGTGGAAGCCGACGATCCGGGCGGCATCGTGCTCGTGGGTGGGCGTCACGTAGACGATGTCGGCGCACCGGGCGGCCAGCGCGAAGGCATTGGGCTCGTGCGCCTGGGAATGGATGTGACGACCAGTCGCCATGACCTGAGACACCCCGGCATGCGCCGCGCGGGCATGCCGGGGTGGCCGAGGATTGCTCGCTTATTGGCTGGGCGAACGGATCCCGAAGCGAGCCGCGGCCGCGGCGGTGGTCGCCGGCGCGGGGGCGACGTTCACGGTCAGCGTCTGCGTGATGGCGCCGGAGGCGTTGGTCGCGGTGACTACCACGTCGACGGCCCCGGCCGTCGTCGGCGTGCCGGACAGCAGCGCGGTGCCGTTGCCCTGGTCGGCGAACGTCAACCCGGCCGGCAGCGGGCCGGACTCGGTGATCGCCGGGGCGGGCACTCCGGTGGCGGTGACGGCGAACGCCCCGTTCGAGTCGACGGTGAAGTAGGCGGCGGCCGGGCTGGTGATCGCCGGCGGGCTCGGGTCCTGCACGGTGATCGTCACCGACAGCGTGGCGGTGCTGCCGGAGACGTTGGTGGCCGAGATGGTCACCGGGTAGGAGCCGGCGGCGCCGGCAGCCGGGGTGCCGGACACCGTGGCGGTGCCGTTCCCGTTGTCGGCGAACGTCAGCCCGGCCGGCAGCGGGCCGCTCTCGGTGATCGTCGCGGCCGGGTAGCCGGTGGTCGTCGCGGTGTAGGCGCCGGCCACGCCGGTCGTGAACGCCGCCGTCGTCGGGCTCGTGATCGCGGGCGCCTCCGCGTCGGTCAGGGTGAAGTTCTGCACGGCGGTGCCCGATGTCGACGTCGCCGTGATGGTGATCGGATAGCTGCCGCCGCTGCCGCCGACGGCCGTCCCGGCGATCAGCGCCGTGCCGTTGCCCTGGTCGGTGAAGGTGAGCCCGGCGGGCAGGGCGCCGGACTCGGTGAGGGCCGGCGTCGGCGAGCCGGTGGTCGCGACGGTCGTGGAGAAGGGGGCGCCGACGATCGAGGTGGCCGAGTCGCCGCTGATGACCGCCGGGGCGATGCTTTCGGTCAACGTCAGCGAGGCGCCTGCGGCCAGGTTCGTCCAGGTGGACAGCGCGCCGCCGTAGGACTCGCCGAACGCGGCGCCGTTCACCGTCGTGCCAGCCGGCGCGGTGATCGGCACGTCGACCCCGGTCCCGCCGGTGTTGGCCACCGTGACGACGCCGTTCTGCACGGACGCCGTCACCGTGCCGGCGCGCTGCGCGTCGGACCAGCCGGACTGCTGGGTGAGGATCCGCGACTCGGTGGCGTCGGTGACCGGCGCGATGGGCGCGGCGTACCAACTGTTGTACTGCGACAGCATGTTCGAGATCAGCGTCAGCAGGGTGTAGCCGTAGTCCTGCGTCACGCCGTTGACGGTCTGGGTGGCCGGCCCGATGAGGTCGGACTGGTGCGCGTAGCCGACCCGCGGGTCGTTGGCGAGCACGTGGCTGAGCATGATGTGCGATTCCGACGCCAGCACCGAGGCCTCGGTGGCCGCCGTGGTCAGGCAGGTGGTCACCGCGCTGGCGACGCACCGGCCGGTCTCGTTGGGGAACTGGGCGTCGCCGAGCGAGTGGCCGGCGGCAACGTAGAGCGTGTTGTACTCGTTCAGCTGGTCCGGCCAGTTGCTGGCGTTGTAGTAGATGTTGCTCGGATAGCGCGGGGCCGAGGCCGCGCCGCCGATCGGGTACTGGTTGGGCTGCCGGGAGGCGTCCGCGGCCAGCGTGGTGACCCCGAGGCCGGCGACGGCCGCCGGCATGTTCGGGTTCTCCAGGCCGGAGTGCTCGCCGGTGACCACGGCGCTCGGCGACCAGTTGGTGAGGCCGTTGTTGACCGCGAACGCGTCGTCGAGGCCGATCTCCTGGCCGATGCTGCCGGCGCCGCCGGCCGGCGTCCATCCCGAATTGTTGGCGCCGCCGCACGAGATGCCCGGGTCGGTCGCGGTCGGGAAGGTGGACGTGGTCGCCGGGGCGGCGCCCGGCGCGGTCGCGCCGGTGTCGGTGAACTGGTAGGCGCCGGTCGCGCCGGTGGCGTCCTCGGCGACCTGGCCGACCAGCCCGTAGCCGGTGGCGCCCGGGTCCTTCCGGTACACGTTGTAGCCCCAGAACCCGCTGCCGCCGGAGAACTTCGACTCCAGTGTGGACAGCGAGGGGCCGCCGCCGTTGGGTGCGTCGGCCCAACTCAGCGACACCGAGCCGGACGCGCCGACCGTCGCCGTGGCCGGGGTGGACGGCTCCGACTCGCCGTACGCGGTCGCCGCGGTCACCTCGTAGCTGTAGCTGCCGGCGGCCAGCGTGCCGCCGCTGCCCACGACCGGCGTGTCGACCGGCAGCGGCTGCCACACGACGCAGCCCAGGAACAGGTGCGACCAGGTGTGCGTGATCCAGTTGAACGAGGACTGGTTGGCCAGCAACGCGTTGACCAGGCCGGAGCTGTTGGGGGCGGCGGCGTCGACCGTGAGGCCCGGCTGGGTGTAGGTCGTCCCGTTCACCGTCGTGCTGCCTGTGCAGTTGGCGTTCGACGCGGCCGTGGCGCTCGGCGCGGTGCACGCCCCGACGCCGTTGAAGGCGAACTCCAGCGTGATGCCCGTCTGCTTCTCCCAGTTCGCCACATAGGCCACATCGGCCGCGGTCATCTGGGAGTCCGGCGGCCCGGCGGCCGGATTGCCCTGCGCCGAGGTCGGGCAGCCGACGTCCACCGGCTCGGTGGCGGCGGGCGTGCACTGGAGCTCGGAGCTCCACTCGTTGTCGGCGATGAACAGGTCGTCGACGTCCTCGCCGAAGTAGTTCCGGTACAGGCCCAGGTGCAGGCCCTGGGTGACCCAGTTGACCAGGCCCGGGGCCAGCAGCAGCCACTGCGTCTGGCTGGCGTTGTAGTCGAAGGTCAGCGCCAGCTCGGAGACGTTGGCCTGCCGGTCGGCGGCGGGATGCTGGTACACGCCGGCGAGCACGTTGCCGGCGGAGTTCTCCAGCCACGGCGTGAACGGCGCGCCGGCGACCGCGGTCGCGGGATAACCGTAGGTGCCGGCGTCCATCGGCACCGGGCCCTTCAGCTCGGGCAGCTGATCGCGGCCGGCCGCGGTCAGCTGGGCGGTCGTGTTGTCCAACGTGCCCCCGGGGCCGGCCGTCACGCCGAGCGCCGGCGACGGGTACATGTAGCCGTCCACCTGCCGGACGCCGAACGCCGCCTCGTAGTCGTACAGCGTGTCCAGCGCGCCGGCGGCGAAGTTGGTCGGCGAGTCGGCGATCACCACGCCGTTGAAGTGGCCCTCGGCGCCGGTGGACAGCGCGGGCAGGCTCACCGTTTGGCTGCCCGCGGCCCCGCTCACCGTGGCCGTCGTGTACGCGACGCCCTCTCCGCTCAGCGCGGACTGCCACGCCGCGGTGGTCGGGTCGGACGCCCCGGCCCCGATCAACAGCACGTTCAGGTCCAGGCGGGAGGGTGTGGCCGCCGCCGCGGGGGCGGCGGCGCACAAGGCCGTCAACAATGCGCCGACGGCGCCGACCGCGACGACACCGATGGATCGACGAACCAGTCCGCTCACGTAAGAACCCCTTTCAGGGGCGGCACGGCAGAAGGAGGATGCCAGACTCGGCGATCCCTTTATACCGCATCGAGGGGACGGCGCAACGGCTCCGATTGACATTAACACCGACACACCGGCCACGCCCTTTTTATCCAACTCGCCCGAGCTGTCGAAGTCGATAGGAAAGATTCTTTCCAAAGGGGGTTACCAAAATGCGCGACAAAGCACAAGTTGGACCAACGCGCCTATTCCCGCGCGACCACCCCGAGCAGGAAACATACCCCATTCGGGGGAGGATTGAACCGAATGCCGGCTCGCGGCGTACGTCGCCGCAATTTATCAACTCGTTACCATTTTCCCAGGGGGCTTCAAGTGAGCGACTCTCGCGACGCTCTAGCCTGTGACCAACTGAGGATAATTGGGGGCGCAGCAACGTTGCCGTGCTGCCCGCGGGTGAACTGTCAAAGGAGCGCCGTGAGCGTCGGTAGCCGCAAGCTGTGCCGATACGTCGGGCCAACAGCCGGCCAATTCCGTGCATTAACAACGAGTTTCCCGGGAATTTCCCGGGTCGTCGGCGGATGACACGGACAGGTGGGTCATGACGGGCATCGCGCTGATGACGGAAGGCACCTACCCGCACAGCTTCGGCGGCGTCAGTGTCTGGTGCGACCAGCTGGTACGCGGCATGGCGGACTACGACTACCACGTCGTCGCCCTCGTCGGCGGCGGCGACCCGCGGGTCGCCTGGGAGCTGCCGGCGAACGTCGCGTCCGTCACGGCGATTCCGCTGTGGGGAGGCGACTCGGGCGTGCCCAGGATCGGCCGGGCGGCGCGGGCCAGGTTCCGGCCGCTCGGACACGAGTTCCTGAGCAGCCTGCTCGACCGGTCCGACACCGCGGTCGCGCGTTTCGGCGTCGCGCTGCGCCAGCTGTTCGAGTACGCCCAGCAGGACAGCCTGACCGCCGCGCTGCGCACCGACGACACCGTGCGCACCCTGACCGAGATCTGGCACGACCACTTGCCCACCGACGGGCCGGCGGCGCCGACCCTGTTCGACGCGCTGGAGTGCCTGCAACTGCTGGAGCACCTGCTGCGTCCGCTGTCGGCGCGGCCGGTGCGGGCCGCGGTCTCGCACTGCGTGGCCAACGGGTTGGCGGTGTTGCCGGCGCTCGCCGCACGCTGGTCGTACGGCACGCCGATCCTGCTCACTGAGCACGGCATCTATCTGCGCGAGCGCTATCTCGGCTACCGCGTGAGCCCGTACCGGTGGGCGACCAAAGCCATGGTGCTGGGCTTGTTCCGACAGCTGTGCTCGCTGGCGTACCTCGAGGCCAGCCAGATCACGCCCGGCAACATGTACAACCAGCGCTGGGAGGAGCGGCTCGGCGCGGACCACGCCATCATCCGCACCGTCTACAACGGCGTCGAGCCCGACCACTTCCCGCCGGTCGAGGCCGAGCCCGAGGCGCCCACCGTCAGCTGGGCCGGCCGGGTGGACCCGATCAAGGACATCGAGACGCTGCTGCGGGCGTTCGCGCTGGTGCGCCAGCGGATTCCGGACGCGCGGCTGCGCCTGTTCGGCGGCACGCCGGCCGGCGGCCAGGCCTACCTGGACCGTTGCCGGGCGCTGGCCGACCAGCTGGGCGTCGGCGACTGCGCCACCTTCGAGGGGCGGGTGGACAACATCCGGGACGCCTACGTGGCCGGCCATGTGGTGGTGCTGTCCAGCATCTCCGAGGGCTTCCCGTACACCGTGATCGAGGCGATGACCTGCGGCCGCCCGTGCGTGGCCACCGACGTCGGCGGCGTCGCGGAGGCGATCGGCGAGACCGGCCTGGTGGTGCCCCCGCGCGATCCCGACGCGATGGCCGAGGCATGCGTCACACTGCTCGGCGACCCCGAGCTGCGGACCCGGATGGGCGCGGAAGCGCGGCAGCGGGTGCTGACCTACTTCACCCTGGACCAGGCGATCACCACGTTCGGCCAGCTCTACCGCGCGCTCGCCGCCGGCGAGCCGGTCCTGGTGGGAGCGAAGACGTGAGCGCGGGCACCGTGCCGGAACTGGAGCCGCTCCAGCCGTCGTTGGCGCGGCCGGTCGCCGAGGTGCAGCTGGCCGACCTGTGCGAGCGGTTCGAGTCGTTGTGCGCCAACGCGGTCGATCCGCTGGAGATCGCCGCCGGCCTGGAGGCCGAGGGGTTCAGCGACCAGAGCGTACGCGTCGGCTTCGGCTTCCCCGACGTGTTCGCCCTCGCCGAGGACCTGCACCGACGGGTGCCGCCCAGCCCGGCGGAGCCCGCGCCGCAACCGGATCCGTGGCGCACCTCGGTGTGGCGGCACGCGCTGCGCGGCCTGCTGTTCGGGCTGCCGTCGCTGTGCTACCCGGTCGCCGCGCCCCTGCTGTCCACAGTGGACGCTGTGCCGCTGCTGGTGGTGTCGACCATCGTCTCCTGGGCGTTGAGCCAGGGCCTGTCCTACCTCGGCTACGCACGACTCGGCAACGTGGACCGGGACGGCGCGCGGCGCGTGCTCCGCCTCGGGCTGCTCGGCGCGCTCGTCCTGCTGCTGGCCGTCGTCGGGCTGGGCGCGGCGCTGGCCGGCCGGATCGGTCCGGCCACGGTCTTCGCCGCCGGCCAGGGCGGATACCTGCTGGCGGCGACCGTGTTGTTCGTCGATCGGGGCGAACGGTGGCTGGTGGCCGGGCTCGCGCCGGGAGTGCTGGCCGGCGCGGTCTTTCTGGCGCTCGGCGCACCGGACGGACTGCGCGGCGGCGCGCTGGCGGCGGTGGCCGGCACGCCGCTGCTCACCCTGGGCTTCGCCCTCGGCCGGACGAGCTGGCCGGCGCCGAAAGCCGCCACTGCGCTGCGATGGACCGAGTTGCGGGCCACCTGGCCGTATCTCGCGTTCGGCGCGATCGCCGCCGGCCTGCTCGCCTTTCCGCTGATCGCGATGCTGCTGGTGCCGTCCACGGCGGGCGGCGCGTCCAACGCGATGCTGGCGGCACTGCCGCTGTCGTTGAGCATGGGCGCCGCGGAGTGGCTGCTCCACCGCTACCGCAGCGGGACGCGCCGGCTGTTACAGCGAACCAGGCGGGTGGAGGACTTCGCCGCCCGGTCCTGGTGGCAGCTGGTCTCCACTGTGGCCTGGTACCTGCTGTGCACCGGGGTGCTGATGGCAGCGACGCGGGAACTCGGAGCCGCCGTCGGCATCAGTCCACAGTGGACGGGCATGCTGGCGTACGCGGCCTGCCTGGTGTTGGGCGGCACGCTGTTCCTAGCGCTGCTGCTCCAGGCGTTCTCCGGGCCGGCCGCGGTGCTGCCGTGGGCCGGCGGCGCGCTGGCCGCCGAGGTCGGGTACGTGATGTTCGATCGGACCG
The DNA here is from genome assembly GCF_044547355.1 of Kutzneria sp. NPDC052558. NCBI lineage: Bacteria > Bacillati > Actinomycetota > Actinomycetes > Pseudonocardiales > Pseudonocardiaceae > Kutzneria > Kutzneria sp. NPDC052558. The sequence goes on along the minus strand of NZ_JBIUAG010000010.1, from coordinate 305,759 downwards.
CCTCGGTGCTGCGCGTGCAGCTGCTGGTGTGCGGCGGCCTGCTGATCGCACTTGTCCTACGCGCCGGTGTCGTGCTCGACAAGCCGGCACGACACCGTTGAGCCGGAAGGAGATTCGATGGCGGATCTGGTAGCGGTCACGGGGGCGGAGGGGTTCATCGGCTCGCACCTGGTCGAGGCGCTGGTCGCCGCCGGCCACCGGGTGCGGGCCATGGTGCTCTACAACTCGATGGGCTCGTGGGGCTGGCTGGAGGAGTTGGACGCCGACGTGCTCGACCAGGTCGACGTGGTCCTCGGCGACGTGCGGGACGCGGCGTCGGCGCGGGAGCTCGTCGAGGGGGCGGCGGCCGTCTACCACCTGGCGGCGCTGATCGCGATCCCGTACTCCTACCGCGCGCCGCGGTCCTATGTGGACACCAACGTCATCGGCACGCTGAACGTGCTGGACGCGGTGCGGGCCTGCGACACGCCGCGGCTGGTGCACACCTCGACCAGCGAGACCTACGGCACCGCCCGCACGGTCCCGATCAGCGAGCAGCACCCGTTGCAGGCCCAGTCGCCCTACGCCGCGTCGAAGACGGCCGCCGACAAGCTGGTCGAGTCCTACCACCTGAGCTTCGGGGTGCCGGCCGTGACCCTGCGGCCGTTCAACACGTTCGGGCCGCGCCAGTCCGCGCGGGCGGTGATTCCCACGGTGATCAGCCAGATCGCCGCGGGCGCCCGGCAGATCAAGCTCGGCGCGCTGGACCCCAGCCGGGACTTCCTGTACGTGGCCGACACCGCGGCGGCGTTCGTCACGGTGGGGACCGCGCCGGCGAGCGCAGTTGTGGGCGAGCTGTTCAACGCCGGCACCGGGGACGAGGTGACGATCGGCCAGGTGACCGCCGACATCGCCCGGCTGATGGACGCCGACGTCGACATCACCGAGGACAGCCAGCGCATCCGTCCCAAGGACTCCGAAGTGCAACGCCTGGTCGCCGACGCCGCCAAGCTCGCCGAGCACACCGGCTGGCGGCCGGCGCACACCAGGGACGACGGGCTGCGCCGGACCATCGACTGGTTCCGGCGGCCGGAGAACCTCGCCCGGTACAAGCCCGGCATCTACCACCAGTGACCGGAGGCGATCATGCACGCGATCATCCTGGCCGGCGGCAAGGGAGTGCGCCTGCGGCCGTACACGACGAGACTGCCCAAGCCGCTGGTGCCGATCGGCGACGAGTTCTCCATCCTGGAGATCGTCCTGCGGCAACTGGCGCAGCAGGGCTTCAGCGACGTCACGCTGGCCATCGGCTACCTCGGCGACCTCATCCGCTCCTACGTCGGCGACGGCGGCAAGTGGGGCCTGCGGATCGACTACCACACCGAGGACTCGCCGCTGGGCACCATCGGGCCGGTGCTGAACCTGCGGGACCGGCTGCCGGCCGAGTTCCTGGTGATGAACGGCGACGTGCTCACCGACCTGGACTACGCCGACCTGCTGGACAACCACGTGCGCTGCGGCGCGCCGATGACCGTGGCGACCTACTGCCGGCAGGTCAAGGTCGACTTCGGCGTGCTCACCAGCCGGGCCGGCCACATCGTCGACTTCACCGAGAAGCCGACGCTGAACTACCAGGTCAGCATGGGGGTGTACGGGGTGAGCCGGGACACGCTCGCCGACTACCTGCCCGGCGTGCCGCTCGGCTTCGACGAGCTGGTGCTGGACCTGCTCGCCAAGAGCACCCCGCCGGCGGAGTACCGCTTCGACGGCTACTGGCTCGACATCGGCCGGCCGGACGACTACGACCGCGCCAACGCCGAGTTCGACCGGCTGCGGGGGACGCTGCTGAAGGGGGTGTAGCGGTGCCACGCGCGCTGCTCATCGGGGCGGCCGGCTTCCTCGGCCGGCACGTGCACGAGATCGTCGCCGCCGCCGGCTGGCACGTCCAGCCGGCGTCCCGCGCCGGCCGGGTGCGGGTCGATCTCGGCCCTGACGGGGCGCCGCGGCTGGCCGCGCTGCTCGAGGAGTACCGGCCGGACGCGGTGGTCAACTGCGCCGGCGCGGTCACCGGCGACCCGGCCGAGCTGATCGCCGCCAACACCACCGCCCCCGCCGTGCTGGTGCGGGCGATGCTCGACCACGCGCCGCGGGCCCGCCTCGTGCACCTGGGGTCCGCGGCCGAGTACGGCGTCTGCCCGCCGGACGTGCCGATCACCGAGACCCAGCTGCCGCGGCCGGTCGGCGTCTACGGCGTGACCAAGCTGGCCGGCACCCAGGCCGTCGAACTGGGCCATGCCGCCGGCCTCGACGCCGTGGTGCTGCGGGTGTTCAACCCGGTCGGCGCCGGCGCCCCGCCGTCCAGCCTGCCCGGCCGGCTGGTGGCCCAGTTCGCCGACGCCGGCGGGCGCGGCGAGATCACGCTCGGGCCGCTGGGCGCGGTGCGTGACTTCGTCGACGCCCGCGACGTCGCCGACGCCGTGCTCGCGGCGATCACCGCGCCGGCCGTGGCGGCGCCGGTGCTCAACGTGGCGGCCGGCCATGGCGTGCCGGTCCGGACGCTGGTCGACACCCTGGCCGACATCGCCGGCTTCACCGGCACGATCGCCGAGTCGGCCAACGGCTCCGCGCGGTCCGGCGACGTGCCGTGGCAGCAGGCCGACATCACCGCCGCCGAGCGGGTGCTCGGCTGGCGGCCGCGGATCGGGCTGCGGGCCTCCCTCACGGAGCTCTGGCAGGCGGCACGGTGACGGGGGTGCGAATGACTGGGCAGACGGTGACGGGGCGGGTAGTGCCGGCGTACTTCCATCCCGCGGTCCGGCCCGACGACTGGGAGGCGCTGGCACGGTCGGCCCCGCGGCTGGTCGTGCTCAACATCGCCGACGGCCCCGGTCACCTGGTGGACGGCGTGTTCGCGGCCGCCGTCGACCGGGTCGTCGCGGCCGGGGTGACGGTCGCCGGGTACGTGGACACCGACTACGGCCGCAAGGACGCCCGGGACGCGGTGTCCGAGCTGCGCCGGTACCGGGAGTGGTACGGGGTGGAGAGCGTCTTCTTCGACCGCGCGGCCAGCGGGATCGAGCACGTCGCCCGCTACGCCGAGCTCGCCGACGCCGCCCGGGCGATCGGGTCGCGGGTGGTCGCCTTCAACCACGGCACCCATCCGGCGCCGGAATTCGCTGCCCACTGCGACCTGCTGGGCACGTTCGAAGGCCCGTGGCCGTCCTTCCGCGACGCCGAGGTGCCCAGGTGGGTGCACGACCTGCCGGCGGACCGGTTCTTCAACCTGGTCTACGCGGTCTCCCCCACGCTGCGCCGGCGGGTCGCCGTGCTGGCCGAGGAACGCAACGTCGGTTCCGCGCTGTGCACCGAGGGCCAGCCACCCAATCCGTGGTCCTTCCTCCCCGAGGACCTCCCGACATGACTCGCCTGGTCGCCGTGGCGCTGCTGCTTCTGGTGCTCGCCGGCTGCACCGGGCCGGTGACCGGCGAGGCGTCGTCGACCAGCGGCGGGACGCAGTCGTATTGGCAGCCGAAGCCAGGCGCCACCTGGCAATGGCAGCTCGCCGGGTCGATCGACACCGGCGTCGACGCCGCCGTGTACGACGTCGACGGCACGGAGACCACTGCGGCGCAGGTGGGCGCGCTGCATGCGGCCGGCCGCAAGGTGATCTGCTACGTCGACGCCGGCGGCTACGAGGACTACCGGCCCGACGCCAAGGCGTTCCCGTCCTCGGTGCTCGGCAAGGCCGAGAGCTGGCCGGGCCAGCGGTGGCTGGACATCCGGCAGGTCGGCGTCCTGGAGCCGATCATGGCCGCCCGCTTCGACACCTGCCGCGGCAAGGGGTTCGACGCCGTCGAGGCCGACGAGACGGACGGCTACGCCAACGACACCGGCTTCCCGCTGACTGCCGCGAACCAGTTGGCGTACAACCGGATGCTGGCCGGGCTGGCGCACCAGCGCGGCCTGTCCATCGGGTTGAAGAACGACCTGGACCAGATCCCGCAGCTGGTGGGCGACTTCCAGTTCGCCATCGACGAGCAGTGCTTCCAGTACGAGGAGTGCGAGCAGTTGCGACCCTTCGTGCAGGCGGGCAAGGCCGTGTTCGAGGTGGAGTACCAGTTGGACGGCTCACAGTTCTGCGCGTCGGCGAAGGCCATGGGCTTCAGCGCCATGCGCAAGAACACCGCGCTGGACGCCCCCAGATGGCCCTGCGCCGCGTCCTGATCGGCCAGCGCAGGGAAGTCGGACCGTCACGAGAAGGCCGCCGGGGCGGGGTGCGAGGTCGATCACGTCTCCGGGTCCGAATGCCGAACGCGGACAACGAGCTTGCCGGTCGCCCGGTTGTGCTCCATGTCGTCGTGAGCCTGCGGCACCTGCTCCAGGCCGTCGTAAACGCGGTCCACCGGGAAGGTCAGCCGGCCGGCCGCGAGCGCGTCGAGGATCTCCTGGAACACCTCCCGCGGCAGGTCGGCCGCGTCGCCGAAGTAGCCTGCCAGGCGCACTCCCCTCGGCAGGTACTCGTTCGGTGAGAACTCTCGCACCGTCCACTGATTGGAGAGGCTGCCGCCGAAACAGCCCGTGCCGTGCACGCGCACCGCGCGCAGTGTGTCGGGCAGGGTCGGCGTACCGACGAGATCAAGGGCTGTGTCGACGCCGTCCGGGTACAGCTCGCGCACGGCGGGCGCGACCTCGCCGGTGTCGAGCAGGGGGTGGTGGACGCCGTGCTCCTTCAACAACACGAGACGGTCGGCCCGCCGGGTGGTGGACAGCACCGTGGCGCCGCGCCATGCGGCCAGCGCGGCGGCGGCCAAGCCCACCGACGAGGTCCCACCGCGGATCAGCACCGTCTGGCCGGGTTTCAGGTCCAGTCCGACGGTGAGCGAGCCGTAGGCGGTCTGCACCATCTCCGGCAAGGCGCCCAGCACTGTCCAGGCAAGGTCGGTATCCACCGGAATGACCTGGGCCAACGGCACCGACGTGTACTCGGCATAGCCGCCGTCGTAGGTGCGTCCCATGTCCCCCATCATCGCGACGACCTTCTGCCCGCGGGCCAGCCCGCTGCCGGCCGGAGCCACGTCGACGGTTCCGGCGGCCTCGATGCCCGGCACCCGCGGAAAGCTGACCCCCTCGCTCAGGCCCAGTCGAAGCTTCAACTCCGAGCGATTGACCCCGAACGCCTCGACCCGGATGCGCACCCAGCCGTCCCGCTCGGGCGGGAGTGGAAGCGTGGTCAGCCGCAGGTTGTCCACGGGGCCGGGGGCGGACAGCTGGATGGCGCGCATGGTGATCAGCGAGGACATCAAGGGCCTGCCTTCTTCCCGGGACAGCAGCGTTCGACGACGGTGGTCAACCCGCCGGCGCCGCGACTTCATTCCCGACCCGCCAACCAAGCCGGCTTTGCGGCGCGACACCGAACGGCGATTGCTCCGCATGCTCATGCGTGCGCCGTGACTCGGACAATCCGGCAGGATCCACCGATGCCGTCGTTCGTGGTGTGAATTCGACGCCAGCGTGGTAGCCATCGTTGTTGTTCCACGGCGTGGGGAGGCAGGCGGATGGACAGTGACCCGTTCAGCCCGACGGGCGCGCGACCGCTGCTGTCCCGGCGCTACCGGATCGGCGCGCTGGTGGGCGCCGGCGCGATGGCCGAGGTGTACCGGGCCTACGACCTCAAGCTCGAGCGCCCGGTGGCGATCAAGAGATTCGCCTCGACGGCCAGCGCGAGCGACCGCAGACGGTTCGAGGACGAGGCCAGGCTGCTGGCCGGCCTGTCACACCCGGGGCTGGTCGCCGTCTACGACGCCGGCCGGCACGAGAACAGCCAGTACCTGGTGATGCGGCTGGTGGACGGACCCAGCCTGCACGTGGCGCTGACCAAGCAGAAGCCGACGGTCGACGAGGTGCTGGCGCTGGGCGACCGGCTGCTGCGGACGCTGGCCCACGTGCATGCCCACGGCATCGTGCACCGCGACATCAAACCGTCGAACATCCTGGTCGACCTGGACGGCGAGGTCTATCTGGCCGACTTCGGCCTGGCCCGCCTGATCGACACCGGCAGCATCACCCGCTCCGGGGAGATCGTCGGCACCGCGGCGTACCTGGCGCCGGAACAGGTGCGCGGCGAGCGGGCGACGCCCGCCTCCGATGTCTACGCCCTTGGCCTGGTGCTGTTGCAGTGCCTGACCGGCCACCAGGAATACCGGGGCAGTCAGGCGGAGGCCGCACTGGCGCGCCTGACGCGCGACCCCGTGATCCCGGACTGGTTGCCCGGCGGGCTGGCGAGCCTGCTGGCCGAGATGACCAGCGCCGATCCCGCACTGCGACCGTCGTCGGAGCAGTGCGTGGAGCGATTCGCCCAACTCGGGGCGACCGAAGTGTCGACGATGCCTTTGCCGCAACGGCCCCGTCGGCGCGGCGCCGTCGCGGTGGCGGCCGGCAGCGTGCTCGTGGCCGGCGCGCTGCTGGCGTTCGCGTTGCGACCGACTGACCCTCCGGTGACAACGAATGCCCCTCCCCCGGCCACCATGACCTTCACACCGGCCACAACGTCGCCGACCACCGCCACAGCCAGCACCACGACAGGTGTCGACCTCGCGGCCGGCGCCGAGGTCGGTGCGCACGGCCCTGACAGCGGCCCGACCACCGGCGCCGGCGGACACGTTCCGCCCGGCCAGGCCAAGAAGACCGAGGACGGCGGCCCTGGCATCGTGCCGCCGGGCAAGGGCCGACACGGCTGATCACGCGAGACCGGGGCTCAGCCATTCAGACCGGCGCCGGCTGGGGCCCGCCCCGACGATGACGACGGGCACCGTCACAACGACACCCCGAGGGCCACGAGGTAGCCCGCGACGAGCACTGCGCAGATAGTCGCCGGCACGAGGTCGCGGCCTCGGTCGTGGTTGCGCACGTGCGTGATGAGGGCGCCGGCGAGCAGGATGATCAGGACGGTCATGTCCGGGGCCAGGCGATAGCGCACGGCGGCGACGGTGATGCCGAGCTGGCGGGCGAAGGCGATGTTCCTCCGGTCGTCCTGCTCGGGGGCGCCGAAGATGAACCCGCCGCCCTGGGTCCAGAGCAGTGCGGGAGCCGGCGCGGCCAACCCGGCCGGCTGGAACACGCGCAGCGACACCGACGGCTCGTCAGCCGATGGAGGGCGGTGCCAGGGTTTGGGCGCTGCGGGTCAGGGCGGTGGCCCGGTTGTCGGTGGCGATGTGGGCGATGTAGCCGTCGGGGCGGACAAGGATCTGGGTGGGTCCGGTCACGCCGTAGATCTTGGTCAGGCTGGGCGCGGCGTCGGCCGGGATCTTGACGACGTGCAGCTCGGCGCCGGTGGTGGGCCAACGGGATGCGTCGATGGCGGTGTCGCCGATGGCCAGCAGGGTGAAGTGGGGACCCCGGAAGCGGTCGAACAGGGCGCCGGTGTGTCCGTTGGTGTCGCGGTACCTCGCGTTCGGGGCTCGGTCGCCGGCGTGGACGGTCGTGTCGGTGGCGTCGTGGTGGGTGAGCGGACTGTCGCGATAGTTCAGCTTGAGTTGGCGCTCCTCGTCGCCGCGGGTGGCGGCGGCCAGGGGGCGGTCGCCGAGTTTTTGGTAGAGGTCGCTGGACAGGCCGAGCACGCGGGCGGCGACGGGGCGGCGTTCGGCCTCGTAGCTGTCCAGGAGTGCTTGCGGTGCGCCGGCGAGGACCTGGGCGAGTTTCCAGCCGAGGTTGTAGGCGTCCTGCACGCCGGTGTTGAGGCCTTGCGCGCCGGCGGGGGTGTGGACGTGGGCCGCGTCGCCGGCGAGGAACGCGTTGCCCGCGCGGTACCGCTCGACGAGGCGGACGTTGGGGCGGAAGATCGAGGACCAGAACACCTCGCGGATGCGCAGGCCGGCTCGTCCGGACGCTTCGTGGACAAGGCGGCTGATGGCGGCGGGATCGCGGTCGGGGGTTTCGTCGGGCTTGAGGCGCAGCATGAGTTGGAACTTCTCGCCGGGCAGCGGGCACAGTCCCATGAAGCGGCCGCCGTTGCGGGGCCAGATGTGCCAGCGGTTGCGGGCCAGGCCGTCCACCAGGACGTCGGCGACGATCATCTTGTCGCTTTCGTCGGTCTGGCCGACGAAGGGGATGTCGGCCTGCACACGCACGGCGCTCGCGCCGCCGTCCGCGCCGACGACGAACCGGGCCCGGACCGTCCGCTCGCCGTCCGGGCCGGTGACGGTCGCGACGACGGCGTCGCCCTTGTCGATGAGGGAGGTCAGGCGCGTGCCGTACTCGACCCGGCCGCCGAGCTCCTCCAGGCGGCGGCGTAGGCAGGCGTCGGTGTCGTACTGCGGGATGAGCCTGGTTTCCGGGTGGGGCACGTCCTCGGTGACCTTGTGGCGGCCCATCATCCGCCACGGCAGCGTGACCGGGCCGAGGTGGATGCCGAGCAGCGGGTAGCTGCGCGAGTGGTCGACGATGTCGTCCAGGAGGCCGAGGTCGTCGAAGACTTCGAGGGTGCGTGGCTGGATGCCTTTGGCGCGGGAGCCGGGGAAGCCGCCGTCGGCGGCGTCGACGAGGCGGAACGGCACGCCGCGGCGGGCCAGGTCGCAGGCGAGGGTGAGGCCGGTGGGTCCGGCGCCCACGATGAGCACGTCGGTGGTGTCGGTCATGTCTGGAGCTCCGTGACGAAGGTGGTGAGCAGGTCGGCGAACCGCTGCGGGCGTTCGAAGGGCGCCATGTGCCCGCAGTCGGGGATGTGTTCGGCGCGCACCGGCTTGAGCAGTTCGACGGCGCGGTCGAAGGCGGTGGCGGGGGTGACCCGGTCGTTCGCGCCCCAGACCAGCATGGTCGGCGGCAGGCCGGCGGCGTCGAAGAGCGCGTCCTGGTTGGTGAACGGGACGTGCGTGAGGGTGGAGGTCAGCGCGTGCATCGAGCCCTCGAACCGGAAGCCGTCCAGCACCACCGTTCGCAGCCGCTCGGCGTCCACAGTGGACTCGACGTTGCGGTCGAGGTGGGCCAGGAGGTTGCGGCGCAGCAGGTGCTTGCCGACCAGCGGGGTGAGCGGGTCGGGCAGCAGCGCGATCGGGTTGCGTTCGGCGGACAACCCGGCCGGCCCGCTCACCGTCAGCGACGCGGCGCGGGAGCCGGGGCTCGCGGCGTAGGCGAGGGAGATCAGCGCGCCCATCGATGACCCGACCACGTGGACGTCGGACAGGCCGAGACGGCGGATCAGGTCGTCGAGTTGCCGCACGAACAGCGGGCGCCCGTACCGGCCGCGGACCCGGTCGGAGTACCCGCGCCCGTAGGCGCTGTAGGTCAGCGTGCGCGAGCCCCGCCCGTGCAGCACCGTGGTGACCTCGTCCCAGAAGTCGAGCGGGATCGTGAGGCCCGGGACGAAGACGAACACCGGCCCGCTCGCGGGACCCGCGAGTTCGTAGTGGGTCGTGCCGTCGGAGAGCACGGCGAAGTCGCCACGCCGCCCGGCGCGCGTGTCGGGTCCGAGCCGGTCCGTCTCACCGCGCGCGACGAAGTACCGCATCAGCCGTCCTCCCGGTCGAGGCCGTCGGCGAAGGCGCCGATCGCCCGGCTCACCTCGGCGGGCGCCTCGGCCGGCATGAGGTGCCCGCCCCCCGGCAGCACGACCTCGTGGCTGTCGGGGATGTCCCGGCCGAAGTGCTGACCTGAGACCAGTTCGCTGCTCAGCACCAGGGTCGGCGTCCGGATGGCGGCGATCTCGGCCGAGCGGTCGGGGTGGTCGGTGGTGGCGAAGTCGATGAACGCGTCCCGTGCGCCGGGCCGGGACGTCAGCGTGTGCACGCGGTCGACCAGGGCGTCGTCGACGACGGTCGAGCCCGGTCCGACCAGCCCGGCGAGGTTGCGAGCGGTCGCGGCGCGGGAGCTGAGCCGGCGCAGGACCGGCCGCAGCGGCGGGATCCGGGCCAGGCGCAGCGCGAGCGGGATGTCCTTGTCCGGGTACCCGGTGGCGTTCATCAGCACGAGTCCGCGCAGCCGGTCCGGGTGGGCCAGCGCGTAGGTCCAGGCGATCTGGCCGCCGAAGGAGTGCCCGGCGAGCACGAACGGCCCGGGGACGAGCGGTTCAAGCAGCCGGTCGAGGAAGGACACGTACGCGCCGACCGAGTAGTCGCGGTCCGGACGCGGACCGGTGAGCCCGAAGCCGGGCAGGTCCGGTCGAACGACGTCGAAGCGGTCCGCGAGTAGGTCCGTGACGGCATCGAAGACGTGCAGCGACGCGCCGCTGCCGTGTAGCAGCACGAGCGTGGGTCCGGTGCCCGTTCGCCGGAGGTGCACGCGCATGCCGTCCAGGTCGACGAACCGGGATGTCGCGTCCGTGAGCTCCATTTCAGTCACTCCGTATCCGTTGTTGGTCGCCGCCGAAGCGCCCTGGGGCAGCACGGTCCGGATTGTCACGGCGTGCCTCCGACAGCTCGACAACCGATTTCGGATACACCGTAGCCGTAATACGGAGCGGCGGTCAAGCGGGCCGTCGGGGTGTGGTCGGGTCAGGCGCGGGCGTCGCCGGTCCGGACCGCTTCCAGGCCCGTGATGATCAGCCGCAGCCCGAATTCGAACTCGTCTTCCAGGGCCACCGGGAGCGCGTCGGCGACGGCGACCGTGGCCGGGAACCGGTCCGGGTCCAGTCGGTGTAGCCGGGCGGACACGTCGGTGTCCTCACGGCGCTGGGCGGCGGCGTCCTGGTTCAGCTGCATCGCGAAGCCGAGCACGTGCCGAGCCAGCGTCGAGTAGGCCCGCGCCGCCAACGCGGGCGAGAACCCCGCGGCGAGCAGGAGCGCCAGGGCGCGCTCGCGGTGCAGCAGGGCGTTGGGGCCGACGGGGACGTGCTCGCCGATCAGCGGGGCCGCGTTGCGATGCCTGCGCAGCACCTCGAACATCGCCGCCGCCAGCGCGCCGCACGCGTCCTGCCAGGTCGCCGCTTGTTCTGGGTCGACGTCGATCTCGCCGAAGATGCGGTCGACCACCTGCGCGAGCAGGTCCGCGCGGCTGTCGAAGTGCCGGTACAGCGTCGCCGTGCTCGACTCCAGCCGCTGGGCCAGGGCACGCAGGGACAGCGCGTCGGCGCCTTCTTCGTCGAGGATCGCCAGCGCCGCCGCGACGATCTGCTCGCGCGGCATTGCCGGGCGGCCGGGGGCGCGTCGGCCGGCGGAGGTCGCGCCGCGGCTGTTCGGGGATGGTGGCACGCGTCAAGTATGTCCGGGCTTGACCGTGCCCGACAATATCGGCTACAACGTAGCCATTAATGTTTCCGTCCAGTGGCCGCCGCGGCGTGCCGAGCGAGGAGTCGCATGCGAGCCGGTCCAGCCGGTCGACCGCGACCGGTGACGTCGCGCCGGGCGGCGTTCCGGATCGTCGCGGCGGCCTTCGCCGTGACGATGTCCGGCACCACCCTGCCCACTCCGCTGTACCCGCTCTACCAGCGCGCGATGGGCTTCTCGACGCTCACCACGACCGTCGTCTTCGCCGCCTACGCGGTCGGCGTCCTGGCCGCGCTCCTGCTCGTCGGCCGCGCGTCGGACGTGATCGGGCGACGGCGCACCCTGATCCCCGGCCTGGCCTGCGCCGCGTTGAGCGCGATCCTGTTCCTCGTCGCCGACGACGTCGGGACGCTGATCGCGGCGCGACTGCTGTCCGGGCTGTCGGCGGGCATCTTCACCGGCACCGCGACAGCCACCCTCGTCGACTTCGACGATGACCGTGGCCGCGCCACCCTGGTCGCGGCGGTGGCCAACATGGGCGGGCTCGGCGCTGGACCGCTCGTGTCCGGTCTCCTGGCGCAGTACGCACCCGGCCCACTGCGCCTGCCCTTCCTGGTCCACCTGCTGCTGGTCCTCGCGGTGGGCTGGGGCATCAAGGCGATACCCGAGCCCGTCACCGTCCGCAGCCCGCGTGAACTGCGCATCACGCGCCTGGCGGTGCCCGCTCCGATGCGGACGACCTTCGCCAAGGCCGCGGTCGCCGGTTTCGCCAGTTTCGCCGTGCTGGGCCTGTTCACCGCCGTGACACCGCTGTTCCTGCGCACACTGCTCGCCGTCCCCGCCCCCGCGCCGGCCGGCCTCCTGGTCTGCTGGCTGCTCGTGGCGTCGACCTTCGGCCAGGCCGTTCTGGTCCCACGACTGCGCGCGCACGCCCTGCCGGTCGGATCGGGCACCCTGGCCCTCGGCGCGCTGGTGCTCGCCGGAGCCCTCGCGGTCGGGTCGCTTCCACTCCTGCTCGTCGCCACAACCCTCGCCGGACTCGGCCAGGGCACCACCTTCCGCGCCGCGCTCGCGCTGCTGACCGCGGCAAGCCCACCCGACCGGCGCGCCGAGGTCGCGTCCAGCTTCTTCGTCGTCGCCTACGTCGCCATCTCCGCGCCAGTCGTGGGAGAGGGCCTGGCGGCGCAGCTGGTCGGCCTGCGCACGGCCGGCGTGGGGTTCGGCGTGGCCGTCGCCGCGCTCGCCGCCGTCACGACGGCCTGCTTCCGGCCGACGGCGCCTCCCGCACCCTGAACGTTTCCCAGCTCGCTGCTCGGCGTCTGGACCGCCAGAACTCGATGGCGGTCACGGGCACAGGGATGGACGTCGCCGCCGGCTCCGCGACCACGACGGTCGTAGTTGACGACCGTAAATCACGGGGCGAGGGCTTCGGCGACCTGGGTATGTTTCTGATCATCAATCCCGAACGCAGGAGGAGCCGTGGCCAAGGGCTACTGGGTCAGCGTCTATCCCGCCATCGCGGACCCCGAGAGGCTTGATGCCTACAACGAACTGGCCCGTCCAGCCGTCAAGGCCGCGGGCGGGCGGGTGCTCGCCCGCGGCGGCAGCCGGGTCGTCGCACACGAAGCCGGAATCGCCGAGCGCGTTGTCCTGATCGAGTTCGACAGCTTCGAACAGGCGGTCGCCGCGCGCGCGAGTGCGGCCTACCAGGAGGCGCTGGCCGAACTCCCCGACGGCTTCGAGCGCGACTTTCGCATCATCGAAGGCCTCGACTGACGTCGTGTCCGCGCACCGGGAAAGGGGCTTACCCGGTCGAAACATCGCTGGTCTAGCGTTCCGGCGTCGAAGCGAGCAGAGGAGGCGCGCCATGGCGGTCTCGGCGGCAGGACCGGCGCGTCCGGGCGAGTACGGCGACCGGGTCGTCGCCGTCGAACCCGGCGACATCGAGCCCATCGCGGCCCAGGACAGACACGGCACACCACGTCAGCTGTTCTGGACGTGGTCCTCGCCGAACCTGGAGTTCGCCACGATTTTCGTCGGGGTGCTGGCGGTGTCGGTGTTCGGCCTGCCGTTCTGGCCGGCGCTGGCCGCGATCGCGCTCGGCAACGGCCTCGGCGCGCTGACCCACGGCGTGCTTTCCGCCCGCGGTCCACGGTACGGCGTGCCGCAGATGGTGCTGAGCCGACTCGGGTTCGGCTACTGGGGAAACCTCGTGCCAGCCACGCTGATGTCGGTCACGGCCGGCATCGGCTGGTTCGCCGTGAACAGCGTCAGCGGCGCGTTCGCCCTCAACACGCTGACCGCGCTGCCCCTGCCGGCCAGCCTCGCCGTGGTCGTGGCGATCCAGATCGGCATCGCGTTCTTCGGCCACAACCTGGTTCAGGCCTACGAGAAGTACGTCTTCGCCGTGCTGGCGGTGATCTTCGCGATCGTCGCCGTAGTCACCTTCGCCCAGTCGCACCCGAACGCGCCGGGCGGCAGCGGCGGCGTCGGCGGCTTCCTGCTCACCACCGGCGCGGCGTTCGGCTATGCGGCCGGCTGGAATCCCTACGCCGCCGACTACACGCGCTATCTGCCCGCCACGGTCAGCGGCCGGGCGGTCGGCTGGTTCGCCGCGCTGGGCCTGTTCCTGTCATGCAGCGTGCTGATGGCCGTCGGCGCCGCGGCCGCGACCATCGGCGGCGGCGCCGACGAGACTCCGACGGCCGCCTTCACCGGCCACCTGCCGGGCTGGCTGGCGGCGATCACGCTGCTGGCGATCGTGCTCGGGGCCGTCGCGGCGAACGCGCTCAACGTCTACTCGGGCGCGTTGGCGTTCCTCACCCTGGGCATCACGCTGCCGCTGGCCTGGCGGCGGGCGATCGTCGCGCTCGGCTTCGGCGCCGTCGGCTTCGTGCTCGCCCTGCTCGGCCTGTCCGACGCTGGCGCGGCGTACGAGAACTTCCTGCTGGTCATCTCCTACTGGATCGCGCCCTGGCTGGCCGTGATCCTCGTCGACCAGTGGCTGCGCACCGGCCAGGACGTCGCTCCCCTACTCGCCGACCGCTCGCGCATCGGCTGGCCGGGGCTGGTGTCGTTCCTGACCGGCGCTGTGGTCTCGATCGTGTTCTTCGCGAACCAGTCGCTCTACCTCGCGCCGGTGCCCAAGGCCATGCCGCAGGTCGGCGACATCACCTTCCTCGTCGGCTTCACCATCACGGGGGCGATGTACGCGATCCTCGGCCGCATCCGCTGACCGGCGTCGTGCACGCCGCCGCCAACGCCTCTCTCGACGCACTGGCCCGGCATCGAGCCGCCGCCGGCCTGCCCGCGGTGTCGATCGGCTGGGGTTGGTGGAGCGAGACCGGCATGACCGCCGAGCTGGGGCCGGCCGACCGCCGGCGGCTTCGCCGACTCGGGTAGACGCCGATGTCCATCGCCGACGGGCTCGCCCTCTTCGGCGCCGCGCGTTTCCGGGCGACCATCCGCAACTCCCACCCGTTCGAGTGACACCGCGGGCAGCGAAACCACGTCACGGGCCGGTACAACCGTACGTGCACCTTCAACCACGGGAGCCCTCGACCATGGCACAGAAAACGGTCGTCGAACTGATCGACGACCTGGACGGCAGCAGGGCCGGCGAAAGCGTGACTTTCGCCTTGGACGGCGTGGAGTACACCATCGACCTGTCCCGGGAGAACGCCGCGAAGCTGCGCGACACACTGGCCGAGCACATCGCCCGCGGCCGCCGCGTCGGCGGGCAGAAGCGGCGCGCCGCCGGCGCCGACCAGGAACCGTTCCAGACAATGCGGGAGTGGGCTCGGTCCAACGGCACGCAGATCTCCAGCCGTGGGCCCATCCCGGCCGAGGTGATCGCACAGTTCCAGGCAGCGCACCCCCGATAGGCGCCGAAGGCCGGCCGGCCACCCTGCACGTCGAACTGTCCGCCGGCAGGTATCGGGCGTGGTCGGCGGAGCCCGGCCAGGACCGTATGTCCATTATGGACGGCCAGGTCACACGGCCATCCACAATGGACAATGGGTCAGAAGCCGCAGGTGGTGTCGACGGTGCGGGCCAACTGCATGAGGTCAGGTGAGCCGGGATCGGTGTTCAGGGTGACGAACAAGGTCTTCACAGCGGCCACGCACGCGGTCAGGCCGTTGTTGCTCGCCGTCAGTGAACTGATCTGGCTGTTGAGGCTGTCAGCCTGGGCGTCGAGCCGGTCGATGCGCACGTTCGCGGCCGACAGCTTCTGGTTCGCGTCGGTCAACGACCGTTGTCGTTGGTCGAGCTGCTCGTGCAGGCCGGCGTTGGTGGTCTGCTCGTTCAGGTAGAGCACGAGCGTCGTGCCGGCCGCCGCCAAGGCGCACGCAACCACGGCGGCCACCACGGCAAGGGAAGTTCGGCTCCGGCCGCTCGCCGGCGGCGTCGGGCTCGTCGCTTCCGGCGGGGTCGGAGCGGGCATCGGGGCGAAGCGCGGGTCGTGGTGGAACTCCGGCGGCTGCGCGGACGGCGCGCCCGCGGCCGGTTGCGGACCGACGGATGCGGCTTGCGGCCCAGGGAATTCGGCGGAACGGGGGTCAAACATGACTCGATCCCTTCCCTATCAACTGGATTTCGTGACTGCCGGCGGGATCACCGCCAGATGCTGCCCTGCGCGTACCAGGCCTGCACGTCGTCGGTCATCAGCACGCGGATGACGGTGAAGGCGAGCAGCACGGCCAATGCCCCGGTCACCGTGCCGCTGAACACCGTGACCAGACCGCCGATGATGGTGATCACCTCGACGGTGGCGACAACCGGCCGCACCCACACCCGCGGACGCAGGGTGAACACGACACAGACCAGTAGCACCAAGGCGATCGCCATGCCGGCGTAGCCGGCGAGGTACGCCAGGCCGGCCTCGCTCGGTGCGCCGCCGTGCCTGGTGATCCGGTCGAGGTTGTCGACGATCAGCAAGCCCAGCACGCCGTTGCCGAGCGACTGGAGGACAAGGATGGCCACGGCGACGCGGAGCGGACGGGGCATCAAGGCCTGCTTCGTGTCGCTCGCGAGCTCGTTCATTACGACGCTCCTCACGTGGTTTCTTCGTGCTGGAGCAATGGTGGAAGCGGGCCCGTGACCACGACCAGTGGAAACTTCCGGTTTCCGCGGTGTCCCGTCGCCGGGCTCGATCGGGGGCCGGATCACGGGTAGGCTGCCGGCCAGGTCGAGCCTTGGTTTCCGGAGTGTGCCAATGGTTTCCGGTGCGGCAAGTTCCGAGGAGTCCACGTCGGCGGAGTTCGGGCCGTATCGCATTCTGGGGCTGCTCGGTCAGGGTGGCATGGGTGTGGTGCACCGCGCTCACGACATCAGGCACGACCGGGTGATCGCGCTCAAGCGGTTGCCGGTGTCCTTGGCGGAACACGAGTTTCGCGCCCGGTTCCGGCGTGAGGCGCGGATCGTGGCGGGTCTGCGCCACCCGAACGTGATCCCGGTCAACGACTTCGGCGAGATCGACGGGCAGCTGTTCCTGGACATGATGCTGGTCGACGGGACCGACCTGCGCCGCGCCGCTGGCGCCGGCACGGTCGACCCGGATCGGGCGGTCCAGTTGCTCACCCAGGTCGCGGCGGCCTTGGACGCGGCGCACGCGGACGGGCTGGTCCACCGCGACGTCAAGCCGTCGAACATTCTCATCGACCGGGACGGGCACGCCTTCCTCGCCGACTTCGGCATCGCGCGGGACGCCACCCCGGAGGCGACCGCGCTCACCGCGTCGGGACAACTGCTCGGATCATGGGACTACATGGCGCCGGAACGGTTGTCCGGCGGACCGGTGGACGGTCGCGCCGACCAGTACTCGTTGGCGTGCGTCCTGTTCGAGTGCCTCACCGGACGGTTGCCCCATCCGGCCATCGATCCGGCCGCCAAGGTGGCCGCGCACCTGCTCCAACCGCCACCGGCGCCGTCGGTGTTCGCACCGACCGTCACGCCCGCCCTCGACACGGTCGTGATGCGCGGCCTGGCCAAGGATCCGGCGCGTCGCTTTCCGACCGCGACCGCGCTGATGACGGCGGCGCGGTCGGCGTCCTACGCGGGCGAGACGCGGCTGGCCCCGAGCCCGACGCGGCTCGGTCCGGCCGCCCGCGAACGGGATCAGGCGCACCTGGTTCGCGCCATCCTGCGGGCCACGGCCGACCGTGAGCCGGCCGCGCGGCCGCGACCCGACCAACCACCGCCCTGCCCCTACCCCGGGCTGCGCGGGTTCGACCGCGCGGACGCCGACTGGTTCCATGGGCGCTCCCGCGTGGTGGCGGATCTGTTGGTACGACTGGCCGAACAGCTCGACACCGGGGAGCCGGTGGTGCTGATCGGCGCGTCCGGGGCGGGCAAGTCGTCGGTGCTGTGCGCCGGTCTGCTGCCGGCGATAGCCGCCGCCGACCGGTCGGACCAGCGGGCCTGGCCGCAGATCGTGCTCACGCCGGGCGCGGACCCGATCGGCGCCTTGGCGACCGCGCTCGCCGCCCGCACCAGCGTCATCGCCGAGCACTGGGCCGCGGTGATCCGGGATGCGCCGGCCGAGTTCGGCGCGCTGTGCGCGGGCGAGGTCGGTTCGGACCCGATTCGCCCGGTGATCGTGGTCGACCAGTTCGAGGAGTTGTTCACGCACGGCGTCCCGGAGCCGGTGCGGCGGGCGTTCGCCACGGCGCTGGCCAATGCCCAGCCGGCACTGGTCGTGCTGGCCGTCCGGGCCGATCAGGTCGAACGGTGCATCGAGTTGGCCCCGCTGGTGCCGGCGCTGAACTCGCCGGTGCTGCTGGGCCCGATGGACACGGTGGCGCTGCGCGAGGCGATCGTGCGGCCCGCCCACGATGTCGGGGTCGAGGTCGAGCCGGGGTTGGCCGAACGGCTGATAGCCGACCTCGGCGTGCACGGCGACGCCGGCTACGACCCGGGGGCGTTGCCCCGGCTGGCGCACGCCTTACGGGAGACATGGAATCGCAGTGACGAACGCGTCCTGACGTTGGCCGCGTACCGGCTCGCGGGCGGGATCGCCGGGGCGGTGGCCCGCACCGCCGAGGAGATCTACGCCCAGCTCGACCCGGCCATCCAGCGGGCGTTGCGCACGATGCTGCTGGGGTTGGTGGCGGTGTCCGAGGACGGCGCGCTCGCCCGGCGCCGGGTCGATCCGGGTGAACTCGTCGCGGCGGCCGGCGGGGCCGAGGTGCTGGACCGGCTGATTGCCGCCCGGCTGGTGACCGTCGACGAGTTCGGGGCCAGGCTGGCCCACGAGGCGTTGCTGTCGGCGTGGCCCCGGCTGCGGGACTGGATCGACGAGGACCGCGCCGGCCTGGTCCAGCACCGCCGGTTCGCCGAGGCGGTCCAGGCCTGGGTGGAGTCCGGCGAGCAGGCCGACGACCTCTACCGTGGGGTCCGGCTGGCCACGCTGACCTCCTGGCTGGAGTCGGCGGGCGGCCGGGTGCGGCTGCATCCCGTCGAGCAGGACTTCCTGGCCCGGTCGAGTGCCGCCGAGCAGGCCGCCGCGCTGGCCACCCGGCGCCGGACCAGACGGCTGCGTGTGTTGGTGGCCGCGCTGTCGGTGCTGCTGGTCGTCGCGTCGGTCACGGTGGTGGTGGCCACCCGGCTCCGCCAGGACGCGCTGAACCAGCAGGCCCAGGCCGAGGCCGCCGGCCGGGTCAGCCTGTCCCGGCAGCTGGCCGCCGAGTCCGAGCTCTACCGAGGCGTCGACCCCTTGCGGCTGGGGTTGTCCGCGCTGGGCGCTTGGCAGGCCGGCCAGACCGTCGAGGCCCGCAGCGCGGTGCTGAATGCCCAGCAGGACAGCTTCCGGGGCGAGATGGCGGGCCACACCAGCGCCGCGACCTCGGTGACGGTCAGCGCCGACGGGCGGGTCGCGGTCAGCGGCGGACAGGACGGCACACTGCGCTTGTGGGACGTCCCGAACCGGCGGGCCGTGGCCACCCTGGCCACGAACGGCTCGTGGTACCACGCGACGTCGATGTCCGCTGACGGCCGGCTGTTGGTCGCGCTGGACGCCGATTCGCGCATGGCGAGCCTGTGGGACCTCGGCCGCCGGGCGAAGATCTTCACCCCGCCGGGCGGGGAGTCCACGGCCGGCGCCGTCTCGGCCGACGGTCGGCTGTTCGCCGCGGCCACCACGCAAGGCCTGGGGATCTGGGACACGAGTTCGTTCGCGCGACTGGCCCTGCTCCCGGTGACCGCGTCGGCCGCGATGAAGTTCAGCCCGGACGGCGCCATGATCGCCGTGGGCGACCAGAAGGACATCGACGTGTACCGGGTGTCCGACGGCACGAAGCTCGCCACCCTCTCCGCCGCCACCAGCGGCTTCGTCATGTCCGTGGACTTCGACCGGAACGCCGATCAGGTGGTCAGCTGCACGTCCGACGGCGCGGTGCAGGTGTGGCGCACCAGCAGTTGGACCCAGGCCCAGGCGTTGCGGGCGGCGTCGAGCGATCTGGACGGGGGCGAGGCGCGCGTGTCCCCGGACGGCCGGTTGGTGGTGGCCAGCGGTGGCAAAACCGGCGAGCAGGTGCAGGTATGGGACACCGAGACCGGTCAACTGCTCCAGGACCTGACGCCGCCGGGCCAGTCGCTCGTCGGCGGCCTCGCGCTGACCGCGGACGGGCACACCATGGTGGGCTCCACCTATGCCGGCCCCATCGCGGTGTGGGCGCTGGGTCGGTCGATCCTGCCCGCCATCACGACCGCCGCCGTCACCGCGACGGCCTTCCAGCCGCGCGGCCATCTCCTGGTGACCGCCACCGGCGACAACTCGATACGGTTGTGGGACACCACAACCGAGGGCTTGGTCCGGTCGCTCACCGGTGACGACGCCGAGGTGGATTCCGCCGTGTTCAGCCCGGACGGCCGCGAACTGGCGACGGCCGACAAGAACGGCACGCTCGTCGTCTGGGATCCGGCGACCGGCGCCGAACTTCACCGATACGTCGTGCCTGACACCAACCTCATGAGCGTCGCGTTCAGCCCGGACGGCGCCAAGATCGCGGTGTCGGCCAACACGACGACCAACGATGCCACTCAGGACAAGGTGCTGCTGCTCAAGACGGCGGATCTGTCCGTGCTGGCCCAGCACGCCACCGCGCAGGAGCCGCACAACGACATCCCCGGCATCGGCACGACGGGCAACTCGCCCGGCAACGTCGCGTTCAGCCCGGACGGCCACACGCTGGCGGTGGCGATGCTCGGCGGCCGGATCGGGTTGTGGGACATGGCCGATCCCGCGGCCGCGTGGCAGACGCTGCGCGGGCATGACGGTCCCGTCACCTCCGTGGCGTACAGCCCGGACGGCAAGATCCTGGCTTCCGGCGGCAACGACAACCTCGTGCGGTTCTGGCGGGTGGGGGACGGCCAACCGGTCGGCGCCATCGCCCACAACGCCGGCGCCGGCGTGCGCCAGATCGCGTTCAGCCCGGACGGCGCCACCCTCGCCACCATCGCGCTGGACACGGTGCTACGCCTCTGGGACGTCCGGACGTTGCAGCCGATCGCCCAACTCGACCGGTCCGGCGGCATCCTCAACGATGTCGCGTTCGACCCGAGCGGGCAGCGCGTCGCCACCGCCAGCGCGGACGGCGCCACCCGGCTCTGGGACGTGGACACCGATGACGCCCTGCGTGCCCTGTGCGGTCTGGTCGACCGTGCCACCCTGGCCCAGCAGTGGGCCAAACTCGGGCCCGACCACGGCCCGGCGCCGACCTGCCGATGATGCGAGGAATGCCATGCCGCTGGTGACCGTGCGGGGTGCCGGACTGCCCGACGTGGTCCTGGGCCCGGGGGAAACGCTGGTGTTCGGACGGGCTCCGCAGCTCTCGCCCGGACCCGGCTGGGTCGCCATGACCCTGCCGGACTGCCCACCGCACGTCTCCCGGCAGCTCGGTGAGCTCGTGGTGGCCGACACCAGGGTGACGCTGCGCTGGCTGGGCTCCGGCGAGGCGCAGTTGTCCAGTCTGTTCAACGCACCCGGCGGCGCCCGCAGGGTGGGCATGACGCGGTCCATGTCCGCCTTGCTGGACGAGGGCGAGAACCAGCTGGTCCTGTTGCTGGGCCGGCAGGACGCCGCCGGCCGGCTGACCGATCGGCTGCTCACCATCGAGGTCGAGGGGATCTCGGCCGGCCGGCCGGCTGTGTCGGACCCGCCGGCCGGGTCGACCGAGACCGAGACCGAGGCCGGGCCGAGCCTGGTCCGCAAGAGCCGTGACTGGTACGTCGCGCTCGCGCTGACCGAGCCGTGGCTGGTTGGCCAGGACGACTATCCGCGACCGCCGTCGAATCGGGAGATCTACGAGCGGGTGCTGCACTGGCACCGGTACGCCTGGAACCTGCACCGCCCGCAACGGGTGGACGACGCAATCCGGATCATCTCCGCGCTCGCGTTCGGGGTGCGCGACGACCCGTTCCTGGCCCCACATCCCGGGCGGTTGCAGAACGTCCGGGGCGCGGTCGCCCGGCGGGCAGCCGAGTTGCGGCTGGTCACCCAGGCGGATCTGGCCGAGGTGGAGCGGGAGGCCCGGTCACGGGGCGAGGACAACCGCTGACACTCCGGGCCTCTGGCCAAGGTCTTGTGGTCCGGTCGCCGAGCGTCGTGAGGCAGGTGCCCGACGGCGAGACCTGCTGGCTGAACGGCCCGCCTGGCCGCCGCGCATCGAACCTCCGTTCAGTGAACGCGTGGAAACATCGCGCATGTGGTCCGGGCTGACCCGCGACAACGAGGTGCTGCACCCGAAGTCGTCATGTCGCGGTGAGCACCAGCACTGCGTTGTGGCCGCCGAAGCCGAACGAGTTGCTCATCGCCACCTCGCCGCGATGCGCTCGCGGCGTGTCTCGGACGAGGTCCAGCTGGTTCGACTCGTCGGGGCACACCAGGTTGGCCGTCGGCGGCAGTTGTCCTTCCCGCAGCGCCAGTAGCGAGTAGACGGCCTCGATGGCGCCGGAGGCGCCCAGCGTGTGGCCGGTCACGCCCTTGGTGGAGCTGACGGCCACACGGTCGCCGAGAAGGCGGTGCACGACCGCGGCCTCGATCGCGTCGTTGAGCCGGGTCGACGTGCCGTGCGCATTGACGTAGACGACCTGGGAGGCCGGCAGGTGCGCGTCGGCGAGGGCGGCGCGCATCGCGTGCTCCGCGCCGGCGCCGGTCGGATCCGGGGCGGTGACATGGTGGGCGTCGCAGCTCGCGCCGTACCCGCGTACGAAGCCGTGCACGCGGGCCCCACGCGCCTGGGCCTGCTGCTCGCGTTCCATCACGACGACGCCCGCGCCCTCGCCGATCACGAACCCGTCGCGGTCACGGTCGAACGGACGCGAGGCCGTGCCGGCGCCGGCCGTTCCCCGTGACAACGCGCGAATCCGGTGAAACGCGGCGATCTGCAACGGAGTGATCGCCGCGTCGGCGGCCCCGGCGATCACCACGTCGGCGGCGCCGGCCCGCAGCAGGTCCCGGCCGACGCCGATCGCCGTGGCGCCGGAGGCGCACGCGGTGGAAACCGACAGGTTGGGCCCCCGGGCCCCGAACTCGATGGCCACCTGCGCGGCGGCCATGTTGGACAGGCACATGGGCAACGTGAGCGGGGAAACCTTGTGGGGCCCCGATTCGAGCAAGCGGGACTGTTGCGTCTCGCTGGTCGCAACGCCGGCCAGGCCGGTGCCGAGCACCACCGCGACCCGGGTCGGATCCCACGTCTCGATGTCGATCCCCGAGCTGGCAACGGCTTCCCGTGCGGCCAGCAAGGCGAGGTGGACATAGCGGTCCATGCCGCGGGCCCGTTGGCCGCCGAACAGCCGCCCGGCGTCGAAATCGGGCACGCGGCAGGCCATGTCGACCGGCAGGCCGGCGAGGTCCTCGTGGGCCAGGGCGGTCGACCTGCCTCGCAGCACCATCGACCAGTTGGCCGCGACATCCAGGCCGGCCGCGCTGACGACCCCGACACCCGTGACCGCGGCGGCGAATGCACCGCTCACCCGTTCGCCCCCTTCTCGCGCAGCAGGTCGATCACCTCGGAGATGCCGGACAACCGCGCGAACTCGTCGTCGTCGATGGCGACGCCGAACCGGTCGCCCAGCAACTCCCCCAGCTCCACCTGGGCCAGCGAGTCCAGGTCCAACTCCTCGAACGAGGCGTCCGCGCGCAGGGCGCCGGGATCGATGTCGAACGAGGCGGTCAGGATCGTGCCGAGCTGGTCGTAGATGGCGTCCATGATGTGCTCCTTCTCAGTTGTCGAACGGATTGCCGCAGGTGAGCCGGGGCCAGGTGAGCACGGTCGATCCCCACGAGAACCCGGCGCCGAAGGCGGTGAGCAGCACCCGGTCGCCAAGGGTGAGGCGCCCGAGCGCGTTGGCCTCGGCCAGCGCCAGCGGGATGGACGCGGCCAGCGCGTTGCCGACGCGGTCGATGTTGACCACGGCCCGCTCGCGCGGCACACCGAGCCGGTCGGCGACGGTGTGCAGGATGCGGATGTTGGCTTGGTGGCCGACGAAGCTGTCCACCGTCTCCACCGGCCAGCCGGCCCGGTCGAGCACCGCCGTGGCGGATCGGGTCATCCGCTTGACGGCGTTCTGGTACACGGCCCGCCCGTCCATGGCGAGATAACGCTCGACGCCGTCGTGTTGCCGCGAACCGCCGGCCGGGACGGCCAGCAGCGCCACGCCCTCGCCGTCGCTGCCCAGGTCGAACGGGCCGATGGCGCCGGGTTCGCTCGGCCGGCCGGCACGCAGCACGGCCGCGCCGGCGCCGTCGCCGAAGATGGGCCGCGTGGCGCGGTCCGCCGGATCGACGAAAACCGAGAACGCCTCGGCTCCGACGAGCAGGACGGTGTCGGCGATGCCGGCGGCGATCAGGCCGGACGCGGTGGCAAGGCCGTAGGCGAAACCGCCGCAGGCCGAGGCCACGTCGTAGGCCGCGACGGTGCCGACGCCAAGCCTCATGGCCACCTCGGGGGCCGTGGCCGGGCAGGTGCGGTCCGGCGAGGTGGTGGCGACGACGACCACGTCCACCGACGTAATGCCGGCCGAGCGCAAGGCGCGAGCACCGGCCTCGACGGCCAGGTCGGACGTGGCGGTGCCGGGATCGACGTGCCGGCGTTCGCGGATGCCGGTTCGAGACTCGATCCATTCGGGTGTGCTGTCCAGTCCGGCGCACAGTTCGTCGTTGGTGACCAGTCTGGGCGGCAGATAGCCGCCGAGGCCGGCCAGAACGGCCGCTCGTTCGGTGCTCACGATGACTCCCGAAGTGATTCGGCGTCCCGCAGCGGCCCGGCTTCGGCGGGCCAGCACAGCACGCGGTCAAAGGGATAGGAGGCCAACGGCACCCGCCGCGGCCGTCGGTCGGCCGGCCACAGCTCGGACCAGTCGACAGCCGCACCGCCCAACCAGCTGGCGGCAGCCGCGGCATCCGCGTCGGGCAGCCCGGCCGAGAAGAGGTCCGGGTCATCCGCCGCGAACACCAGGGGATGCTGTTCGCCGCGCGCCAGCGCGGCCGAGGCGGCGGCGAATTCGGCGGCGTCGGCGGCGGCGATGACCACCCGGCAGGCCAACGCGGCACGGCCGGTTTGCAGGGTCCAGACGACCGCCGGGAAATCACCGCTGACGAAGTTCCCCAGCGCGCCAGCCAGACGGGCCAGGCTGGACCGGGTGCGCGTGCTGAGCGGGACCGGCCAGCGCTCATCCCGTCGCCACGTGGCACTGGGCAGTTCGGGCGCCTCCTCCACCACGATGTGGGCGTTCGCGCCGCCGACGCCCAACGCGGTGACACCGATCCGCCGCACCCGGCCGTCCGGCCAAGGCATGGTGGCGGTGGCGATCTCCACCGGTCGATGGTCGGCCGGGATGTCAGGGTGCAGCGAGGTCACTCCCGGTGTGGACGGAATCACCTTGTGCCGCAAGGACAACACCGCCTTGGCCAGGCTGGCGGCACCAGCCGCGCCTTCCAGGTGGCCGATGTTGGCCTTGATCGAGCCCAGCCACAGCTTGCGGTCGGGACCGGCGGCCGCGGGCCGCGTGTCGAGCAGGTCCAGCAAGGCCCGCACCTCCAGCGGATCTCCTTTGCCGGTGCCGGCCGCGTGCGCCTCGACGCAGCCGAGGTCGGCGGGATCGAGGCCGGCCTGGGTCAAGGCCCGTGAGATCAGCTCCACCTGCGAACCGGGGTCCGACCGGGTCAGCGTGCCGCGGCGGCCGTCGTGGTTGAGGGCGCAGCCGCGAATGACGGCGTGCACGGGGTCTCCGTCCGCGATGGCGTCGTCAAGGAGTTTGAGCACAAGACAGAAAACGCCCTCGCCCCGGACATAGCCGTCCGCGTCGGCGCTGAAACAGCGTGCCTGCCCTGAGGACGACAGTGCCCCGAACCGCTGCATGACGGCCTGCATGTGGCCGTGCAGGTAGAGGTTCGGACTGCCGGCCAGCGCGAGGTCGAAGTCACCGGCCCGCAGTCCGGACACGGCCTGCGCGACGGTGGTCAGGCCGCCGGCGCACGCGGTGTCCAGGGTGATGCTGGGGCCGCGCAGATCGAACTGGTGGGACACGCGGTTGGCGACGAAGGTGGACAGCAACCCGATCGCGCTGTACCGGTCGACGAGGTGCCGGTCGGCCATCCGGTCCCGCATGTCGCTGCTCGTCGTGGAGGCGAACACGGCGACGTTGCGACCGGCCAGCGAATTCGGGGCGATGCCGGCCGATTCGAGGGCGTGCCAGGCGGATTCCAGCATGAGCCGCTGCTGCGGGTCCATCCACATGGCCATCCGCGGCGTGATGCCGAACAGACCGGGCTCGAAGTCCGCGACATCGGGTATCAGGGACAGCACCGGCTCGGCTACGCCGGCGAGCTCAGGGCGGTAGTCGTGCAGCCGGGCCGGCGGCGCGGGCCGGGCGGTGCGCTCGCCGGCGGCCAGCAGCCGCCAGAACTCGTCCGCGTCCTCGGCGCCGGGAACTCGTGCGGACAGTCCGATGACGGCCACAGGCGCCGCCGGGCTCATCGCCGCGCTCCCGACAGTGCCGGCGTGGCTCCGGGAATCTGCCGCAGCATTCGCACCAGGACCTGACTGGGGCCGGGCTGGTGGAACCGGATGTCGGGGCAGCGGCGCACGGCCCACAGGATCGACTCGTGCCAGCGCACCGGACTGACGAGATGATCGGCGAGCGATGCGCCGATCTCGGTCGCGTTGTGCGGGCGAGCGGTCAGGTTGGCGATGACCGGCACTCGCGGGGCGCGGAAGGGGAAGTCGGCGAGCACGGCGGCGAACCGGGTGGCGGCCAGCCGCATGTGCGTGCTGTGGAAGGCCCCGGTGATGGGTAGCCGTCGGATGTCGATCGCCTGGAGCCGGCGGGCCAGTTCCTCGGCCGCGGTGATCTCCTCCGACGGCCCGGCCAACACCGTCTGCACCGGCGTGTTGAGATTCGCCACCTGGACCCCGGCCAGACCAGCGGCCACGAGTTCCGCCCGCAGCACATCGGCCGGCAGCCCCTGCACCGCGGTCATCGCGCCGGTAGTGACCGACGCGGTGATTTCCGCCCGCTGCCGGACCAGGTCGACCCCGTCGAGGAAGTCGAACGCGCCGGCCGCTTCGAGCGCGTTGTACTCGCCCAGGCTGTGTCCGAGGGCCAGATCCATGACCAGGCCGTCGGCCTGAGCCGCGCGAGCGGCCAGCGCGCTGACCACGTAGGTGGCGGGCTGGGCATGCCGCGTGAGGGCAAGACGCGCCTCGTCCGCGCACAGGGCGCGCACATCCTCGCCGAGGCGCTGGGACGCGGCGGCGGTGAGGTCCGGGAACCGGTCGAGCAGGTCCAGCCCCATGCCGGCGCGCTGCGCACCCTGTCCTGGAAAGAGAAACGCCGTCGTCATCGTCGCCACTCCCCTTCGTCGGCAAGCACGATGGCCGCGTTGACCCCGCTGAAGCCGAAGCTGTTGGTCATCGCGACCCGGCGGTCCAGCGGTAGCGCGTCGCGGCCGATGAGTCGGCCGCCGATGCCCGCCATGGGCCGGGTGGTCGCCGCGTTCGAGTGCGCCCGGCCCTGCCGCAACTGCACCACCGAAGCGATCAGCTCGACCAACCCGGCCGCGCTCAGCGCGTGGCCGAGCAGTCCCTTGGACGAGTTCACCAGCGGACCGCTGTCGATCCCGAACACCTCGGCCAGAGCGTCGGCCTCGGACCGGTCGCCGGCCTCGGACCCGGTGGCGTGGGCGTTGACGTAGCCGATGTCAGCGGGCGACAAGCCCGCGGCCGCCAGCGCGGACCGCATGGCCGCGGCCTGTCCGGATCGGTCCGGTGCGGCGCCGCGCCGGGCGTCCAACCGCTGGCCGGCGCCGAGGAGCACGGCCAAGCCCTGCTCGGCGGGCTCCAGCACCACCGCGGCCGCGGCCGGGCGTGGCACGAATCCCTGTCGCAGCTCGTCGAACGGCCGGCACACCGCGTCCGGTTCCGGATGTAGCGCGCCGCTCGCCCGTAGCGCACGGATCTCGGTGTCCGACAGCTCGGCCGCCGGCGCGACCACCAGGCACCGGGGCGCGGCCCCGAGGGCGAGCAGCCGCATGGCCTGAATCACCGCGACCGCGCCACTGGCCGACGCCGCGCCGACCGTCCAGCCTTCGGCTCGCAGGTCCAGCAACTCGCTGACGACGCCGATCACGTCGGTGTCCAGGTGGGTCACGGCGTGAGTCGGGCGCACCCGGCGAGCACCGGACTCGTCATCGAGCACGGTGCGTGCTTGATACCGCATGGCCAGGTTGTTGCCAGCCACGATCAGCGCGCACTCGCTGAGCTCGGCCGCGGACAACGCGGCCTCCCGCACGCACCGCAACGCCACCACCGCGGCGGTCTGCGCCGGCGTGGCGCTGCGAGCCGCGACCCGTCGCGCATGCCGGGCGTCGGCAGCGTCGAGACAGCGCGTCGCGGATCCGTGCAGAACATCGATGAAGTGCGGTTCGGCCAACGGTTTGTCGGCGAACAGCGCGCCGGCGAAGCCATCCAGGTCGTGGGTGGTGGGCGTGAGCACCGCGGCGGCGCGCACCGTCGCGGTGCTCATCGGGCAGCCGTTCGCAGCACGCCGTAGCCACGCTCGGCGAGGTCCGCGACATCGCCGAGCTCCCGGGATTCCATGTGCGGTCCCAGTTCCCGGTCCATCGCGGCATCCGAAGCGGCCAGGCACTTGGCCGTCAGCTCCCGCTTGACCAGCTCGAGGCTCCGCCGTGGGGCCCGCGCGATGGTCGACGCGATCTCCCGGCTGCGGGAGGGAACCTCGTCGTGCGGGACGACCTCGACACCGCAACCCCGCCGCTTCAGCTCGACACCTCGATACCCCCGCGCGGTCAGCACCATCTCGGTGCCCAGCGCCTCCCCCATCCGGGCCGGGACCACGTAGGTGGCGCCGACGTAGGGCGCGACGCCGTACTGCAGGAAATTGGCCGCGTAGTAGGAACGTTCGCTGAGCACCGCCACATCGGCGTACAAGCCGAGCACCAGTCCGCCGCCGAGGGCATGGCCCTGCATCTCGGCGACCACCGGCACCGGGCAGGTGGCCAGCACCCGGGCGAAGCGCCGGTACTCGGGCAGCGGCAACCCGTCGGCGAGGCCGACCAGCGTGTCCTTGGTGGCGCCGGCGCAGAACACCGACGGCAGGCCGGCCGCGATCACCACTCTGGTGTCGGCCCGCGCCACGGCGGCGTCGACCGCGGCGAACAGGTTGTCGAGCCAGTCCCGCCGAAACGTGTTGCCGTGCTCGCGGTCGCCGAATCGCACGATGGCCAGCGGGGCGTCGAACTCGACGCTGATCGGCCCGAACATCAGCGGCTGTGTCGTCACAGCAGTCCCTCCTTCACCAGTGCGCGAATGCGGTTGGCCACCTTCGGATCGTTCAGCCGCGCGCCGAACGTGCGTTCGGCGAGCAGGCCGTAGCGCTCATCCGGCGGGAACAACACCCTGTGCACGTCCTTCAGGTCGCCGAGGGTGTCGCGGTCGCTGCGGCGCACGGCCGCCAACACCCGCCGCAACGCAGTCGTCGGCGACTCGTCGAGCACGTCGATCAAGCCGACCCGGTGCGCCTCGGCGGCCGTGAGCCGATCGGCCAGCATGGCCATCCGCAGCGCCCGGTGCTCGCCGACGCGGCGGGCGATCCAGGGCATGATGATCGTCGGCAACATGCCGAAGTAGACCTCGGTCAGCTGGCAGGTCACCGAGGGCGAGGCGATCACCACGTCGCAGGCCGCGGCCAGGCCGACACCGCCGCCCGTGGCCCACCCCTCCATCACCGCCACGGTCGGCAGCCGGCCGCCGGCCAGCCGGCACAACAGCCGCCACAGGCCGGTGGCCATGGCGCCGAAGCCTTCGGCGTCCAGCTTGCGCAGCGCGCTGCCGGCGCAGAAGGTCTCGCCGACGGCGGTGAGCACCACGGCCCGGCAGGCCGGGTCGGCCTCGGCCTCGTCAAGGGCCCGGTGCAGCCGGTCGACCAGCTCGGGCGTGAGGGCGTTGCCGACCCTGTCGTCGTTGAGCAGCACGACCAGATGTCCCGGCTTGCGGATCGTGCGCACGGCGTCGTCCACGGTCATGTCATGTCCTTGTCGCACCAGCGGTAGGACCGCCGGTGGCCGGCGATGGAGTCGAGCATCAGCAGCGGCCCGATCCGCTGCGCGCCGACGATCAGGTCGGCGTGGGTGTCGATGTGGGCGTCGGCGGCCGCGGTGCCCTGGACCGTCCCTCGGGCCTGATCGAGGATGGTGTCGTAGCGCTCGATGTCGATCGGGACCCGCGCGGACAGCGCATCGTCCAGCGGCCCGGCGAACGCGGCTCGGTCGGTGTTCGCCGACACGGTCAGTGCCAGCAGTTCCGAGGAGCACCCACCGCCGTAGGAATAGACACCGAGCTCATGGCCGGTGCTCGTCGAGCGGTGGCGCAGCGAGCTGGCCACCGCCATCAGCGTGCAGCCCGAATAGATGTTGCCGACCTCCCGCGGCACCCGCAACGACGCCGCCACCCTGCGGTCGAAATCCGTGACCACGTCGGCGTTGCCCAGGCCGGCGAGCTTGCGGGCGGCGGTGCGGTGCGCGCCCCGCACCATGCCCGGAAACGGGGTGTGCATCGCGAACGCGTCGAACGAGGTCCGGAAGTCGACGTTCTCGTGCTCGGCGAAATCTCGAAAGGAACCGAGCAGGCATTCCACATAGGACAGCACAGAGCGATCGACGTCGATCATGTCGACGTCCACCGCGGGACGCCAGAAGTCCTCGTTCGCGAAGCTGAACCGGCCGTGCCGGACCGGATACCACCGGGCCAGCCGAGGTTCGCCCAGCAGGACCGCGATCGCTCCCGCGCCCTGGCTGGGCTCGGCGTAGCTGTGGCGGGCCGGCACGGGCAGGTCCCCGGCGATGACCAAGGCCTTGCCGCCGGACCGACCGCCGGCCGCCAACATCGACGCCACGGCCTGCAGCGCGGCCACACCCCCGTGACAGGCCTGCTTGACCTCGAACAGCCGGCAGGTCCTGGGCAGGTCGAGATGGGCGTGCGCGAAGGCCGCGGCCGACTTGGCCAGGTCCACACCGCTCTCGGTGGCGACGACCAGTGTCTCGATCTTTGCCCGGCCCGCGGGCCCGAGCCGGTCGAGCACCGGCCTGGCCGCGTTCACCGCGTACGTCACGATGTCCTCGCACGGCAGCGCGACGCTCTTGCGCGCCATCCCGAGATTGGCCATCCGGCCGGCGTCGAGCCGGCGAGCGGCGAAGACGTCGGCGACCTCGACCACGGCGACACCGAAGTAGGCGCCGAGGTCCTCGATGCCGACCACCGCGGTCATGGCGTCACCTGCTGGTGCACCAGCGTCGCCAGCTCGCCGAGACTTCGGGCCGAGCCGAACAGGTGCAGCGGCGGGTCGATGCCGAGCGCCTCGACGGTGGCGACCACCAGGTCCATCCGGTCGATGGAGTCGAGGCCCAGTGCCGCCAACTCGGCCTCCGGCCCGATCGCGGTCGGCGCCACGTCGACAACGGCGAGCAGCAGCTGCTCCTCGATGACCGCGAGGACCTTGTCCCGCGTGATGCCGCCCATCGCCGCCGTCACAGCCGCTCGGCCGACACGCGGTCGATGTGCACGGCCAGGTTGCGGACGTCGGCGTGCTCGTACACCGTCTCCAGCGAGATGACGATGTCGAACCGGGACCGCAGCTCGGCGACGAACTCCACGGCCAGGATGGAGTCGACGCCGATGTCGCCGAACGAGATCGAGCGGTCGATCTGGTCGGCGTCGAGCAGCAGCAACTCGGAGAGCACCTCGACGATCTCGTCCTCGATGCCGGCGGCGGTCTCGATGGGCTGGGTGGTCATGCTGGCACTTCCTCTCGGTTGGCGCGGTTCAGGGTCATCGGTCCGCCCAGCCATCCGGCGAAGGCGTTGGAGCGCGCCGCGACGGGTGGCCCGGCGACGGTGGGCCGGACGTCCAGCCTGAGCAGGACCTCCAGCAGCGCGGTGACCTGGGCTCTGGCCACGGCCGCGCCGACGCAGTGGTGCGGGCCATGGCCGAAGGCGAATCCCGCCCGCTCGGTGCGGGCCGGGTCGAACACGTGTGGATCGCGGTACAGCCGGGGATCCCGGACCGCCGCCGCGAGCATCACCCGGACCACGTCACCGGCCCGCAACCGCCGATCGGCCAGCACGACGTCGTGGGCGACGGTACGGCCGACCATCGTGGTCGGGGCGGTCCACCGCAGCGCTTCCTCGACGAAACCCGCGCGCAGCGCGGGCTGCCGGCGCAACCGGTCCAACCAGGAGGATTCGCGGGCGAGCAGGAAGGCGACCCCGGTGAGGACCAGGCGAGGCGCTTCGGTGCCGCCGACGATGACGCCGATCAGGTTGGACAGGACGTCTCGGCGGGACAGCACACCGTCGGTCCGGGCCTGGTCCAGCGCGGCGATCAGACCGGTGGCGCCGACGCGGATCTGTTCTGTCACCGCGTCGTCCAGCAGTTGTGCGACGTGGGCGAAGGTTCCGCTGGCCTGCGCACGGTCGCGACCGACGTCGTCGGCCATGTCGGTGTCGCCGAGAATGCCCGCCACCTGGTCACCCACCAGCAGCGCCTGATCCGCTGGCAGTCCGACCAGCTCAGCCATCACCGCCATCGCGGCCGGCCACGCGACTTCGGCGCCGAAGTCGAACACCGCGCCTGCCAGGTGCGGCGTGAGCAGCCCCGTCAATGTCGCCGAGATGGTGTCACGCCAGGATTCCACGGCGTTGCGGGCGAACAGACCCTTCATGGCGCCACGCACCGCCGCGCGCCGCTCCCCGTCGGAGGCGATGAGAATGCTGCCACGCAAGGGATCTGGATTGTGCGGGCCGTTCCACGGGAAGACCCCCACACCGGAGACGAAGGTGCGGTCGTCGGCGAGCACCTTGCGCGCGTGCTCGGCGCGGAAGATCCCCCAGAAGTCATGTCCCAGTGCCGGTGAGGACAGTCGGTGCACGGGCGCGGCTTCCCGGAGCCGGTCGAGCACGGCGAAGGGATGCCCGTCGGCGTAGAGCGCGACATCGCCGAAGTCGGTTGCGGTGTCGAGGCTTTCCACTGGCATGCCCCTCTCGTTCACAGGCGCCGGGTCAGCGAGCCCGTGACCAAGTTGAACCGGGCGGACAACAGCGGCAGCAGGTCGGCCGAATGAATGCCGGCCAGGTCGTCCGTCATCCCGACGGGGCCGGCGAGTAGCCGCCGGACCAGGTCACCGGCCTGCTTTTCACGCTCGACCGGCGTGATACCGGCCGGCAGCCGGAACTCCGGCTTGGCCAGCAGCCGCTGTAGCGCCGCCGCAGTCGTCTCGGTCGTGGTCATGGTTACCAGCAATAGCCGGTCGCCGAGTGCGGTGACCACTCCCGTGCCAGCGGCTGGAACAGCCGTTGTCCCACGAGGGGTGGCGTCGATCCAAACGGGGGTGCGGCTGTTGGGCACGGTGTCAGCCCGTTACGCCGCCGTGACGTCGATCGCCGAGGCCGGCTCGCTGCCGGCCGTCGGCGACAACGACGGCGCGCTCACCCTCTGGCCCGTCGGCGCAGCAGGACCGACCGCCATTCGGTTGACCGGCCACAAATCACCTGGCCCGCCGGCGGGTGTGCTCGACCTCGGCCCGCGCAAGATTGTGAGCAATCCTCACGAGCGCTTTCGCGGCGTCACGGGCCGGCCCGATCCGCTCGGCCTCTGATCGGCTACAGCCGTCGAACCTGAGGAACCACGCGCTGCGCTCGGACCGGTTCGCCTCCCGCATGACGAAGCAGGCCACAACGCTGCCAGCGAGTCCGACCAGCTCGACATCACCCGGGCCAACGCCTCGGCGCACCTCAGCTTCAGCCACCGTGTGCGCTTCTGCCTCGGCGCCACCCTGGCCCGGACCGAACTGCGGGCGGCGATCACCGCTTTGGTCACCCGGTTGCCCGGCGGTGGCGGCGATCCGGAATCGGGGCCATCGTCGGGCGTGCGACGTCGTGCTCGACGGCCCCACGGAGACGCTCGGAGAAAAAATGAAGTCGGTGGAGTCAGGCTGGGCGGACCACGAGCGAGGGAGGGACGATGAGCCGGACTCAGGTGCTGGTTCGAGCATCGGATCCGCTCGTTCGCA
This sequence comes from Kutzneria sp. NPDC052558, assembly GCF_044547355.1. NCBI lineage: Bacteria > Bacillati > Actinomycetota > Actinomycetes > Pseudonocardiales > Pseudonocardiaceae > Kutzneria > Kutzneria sp. NPDC052558. The sequence goes on along the minus strand of NZ_JBIUAG010000010.1, from coordinate 271,998 downwards.
TGGGGATCGGCGCGATGCTCGGCGCCTGCTCGGAGCTTGAGGTTCGCACCGAGGACAGCGGCCGTGAGGTCGATGTCACGGTGCTCGCGGAACGAGCGGTGGGGCCCGCCGTGCTGCACGCGAGCAATCGGCAGCGGAGCGGCGCGAGGTGGGCGTGCGTGGTAGTGACAGACCAGTTCGACGCCGACAGCGTGCTGCTGGCGGTGCGCCTCGGCGTGAAGAGCGTCGTGCCCGCGTCGTCGGCCACCGCGGCGATGTTGGTCGCCGCCGTGACCGGAGCGACCAGGGGCGTCTCACTGCTGCCGGCCGACCTACAGGCGGCGCTGTTGGGCCAGCTCGACGAGCTGCGGTCGACCGTGCTGGACGTGCACGGCCTGTCGATGTCCCTGCTGGACGCGCGCGAACGCGACGTGCTTGGCCAGGTCGCGGATGGGCTGGCTATCGACGAAATCGCGGCGAGAATCGGATGTCCGGACCGAGTCGTCCGGACGACATTACACCGTTTGATGCACAGACTCGGTGTGAACAACCACTCACATGCCGTCGCTTATGCGTTGAGGGCCGGCGCGGTGACATGATGCGTCGATAGACTTCGAGAACGTTTCACCATGAGCGTCTCCGCAGGGTTTGACCTGCGGAGACGCTTTTTCTGTGCCCACATTTCAGCAGCGGCACGATCGGGACCATGAGGCGACAAAAGAGGGAATCTCTATTCCATCGAAAGCGCACTGAGCGTCTACTCGATGCCATCAGGAAGTCGGACGCAAACTCGCGGAACGGAGGACGGATGCCCTGCTTCTCACGTGCCGCGAAGTGGGCCCGGCGGGCGACGCGGCTGCTGTTGGTCGTCACGGCCACCCTGACGCTCGCCTCCTGCGGCGTCTCCGCGACCGGCGGCTGGTACGGCGAGGTGCCGGGCGAGGCCCTGCGCAAGGACACCACGCTGAGCTCGCAGTACGGCCCGCTGTACCCGGCCGACATCAAGCTGCTCGTGGCGGTGGCCCAGGCCGGCCTGTGGGAGGGCCCGGCGAGCGAGGACGTCGCCCGCCGCAGCACGAACCCGGCGGTGCGCAAGGTGGCGGCCCAACTCGCCCAGGAACACCATGTCCTGAACGAGATCGACGTCGCCGCGGCGGCCCGGGTCGGGGTTCAACTGCCCCAAGCCCCCACCCCACAGCAGAACGGGTGGCTGGACGAGATCAGGGCGGCCCGCGGCGACCAACTCGACCGGGCCTACGTCAACCTGACCAGGGCCGCGCACGGCACGGTCTACATGGCCATCACGACGGTCCGGTCCACGACGCAGAACGACGTCATCCGCTCGATGGCGGTGATCGCCGCGGAGTACGTCTCGCGGCACATGGCCTTGTTGGAGAGCACCGGGCTCGCGACCTACGACGCGCTGGCCGTGCACTCCGGAACGGACGCGCAGTACCAGTCGGCGCCGTCGCCGACGGACGTCGGGCTCGGCGTCGTCCTGGCCGCCGCGCTGGGGCTCGCCACGCTGGTCCTCGTCCGGCTGGGCTCGCGAGTGCGGCCCGCCGAAGCCGCCGAGGAAGAAGAGGAGGCCCCGCAATGGGTCTGACGAGTCTACATGAGACGGTCATCGCGGCCGGCTACACCGGCAACGACACCGGTGTGCGCAGCGTGGTCGCCTTCTCCGCACGACTGTCCTACCTGTCGCTGTGCCTGACGCTGTGCTGGGGGATCTTCACCTCCACCGGCTGGATCCGGCGCTTCACCGGCCACCACGCGCTGCGCAGCGGACACTCCATGCTCGCCACCTTCACCCTGGCCACGGCCGCGGTGCACGCCTTCGGGTTCTGGTTCCTGGACGAGCAGCTCGTGGTCGGGGCGCAGGTGTTCATCCCGTTTCTCGACGGCTACCTGCGGCACGCGATCGGCATCATCGCCTTCGACCTGCTGGTGGCGATCATCGTGACCGCGGGGATGCACCGGGTGTTCCGCTACCGGAACTGGTTGCGGTTCCACCAGACCGCGTATGTGGTCTTCACCCTCGCCGTCGCCCACGCGTGGTGGGGCGCCTGGGCCAACGCCAACTTCGAGCTGCTGTGGCTGGCCGGCATCACGGTGTCCGCCCCGGCGCTCACGCTGGCCGCGGTCAGGTTCCTGCCGACCAGGGCGCTGGCGCGGATCGGCCTCATCGACAGCGACACCGCCGCGGTGAAGCCGATCGACAAGGCGGAGCCGCTGAGCGTCAGCGTCGACAACCAGCGCTGCCACCGCTACGGCTTCTGCCAGTCAGAGGCGCCGGACGTGTTCCAGCTGCGCGAGGACGGGCGGCTCGCCTACCGGCAGAGCCCCGAGGTGTCGCGGAATCTGGACGTGCTCTCGGCCGCCAGGTCCTGCCCCATGCGGGCAATCGAGGTCACGGGGAAGGCATCATGAGCGACTTGCCGCGGATCGTCGTCGTCGGGGCGGGCATCGCCGGCCTGTGTTCGGCGGAACGGTTACGGGAGCTCGGGTTCGACGGCGAGATCGTCATCATCGGCGCCGAGCCGACGCTGCCGGTGCACCGCCCGTCGCTGTCCAAGCAGTTCCTCACCGGCGAGCTGGCGGCCAAGGACGTCCTGACCGCGCCGGCCGACGACCTGGACGCGACCTGGCGGCTGAACACCTCGGTCTCCCAGCTGGATTCGCGCCGCCGGATCGTGCATCTGCCCGGTGGCGAGGAGCTCGACTACGACGGGCTGATCATCGCCAGCGGGGTCGAGCCGCGCCGACATCCCGGTGGCCTCAACGGGCATCCGCGCGCCGCCGTGATCCGCACCCGCGCCGACACCCGACGCCTGCGTCAGCTGCTGGACGGCTCCCGCGAGCAGGTCGTGGTGATCGGCACCGGCTTCATCGGCTGCGAAGTGGCGTCGAGTCTGCGCCACATGGACCACCCGGTCACGGTCGTGGGCCGCGCGAGTGCGCTGATGAGCAACCTGCTCGACAGCGACCTGGCGACGCGGCTGACGGATCTGCACCGGCGCAACCGGGTCCGGCTGGAACTCGGGGTGAAGGTGGAGTCATGGGCCGCGGGCTCGGCGCGGATCGATCTGCTGCTGTCCAGCGGGCGAAGCCTGAGCGCCGCCTGCGTGATCGTCGCGATCGGATCCGCCCCGGCCGTGTCGTGGCTGCGGGACTCCGGGGCCACGCTGGACAACGGCGTGGTGTGCGAGAGCACCTGCCATGTCCGGGGAATGGAGGACGTGGTCGCCGCCGGCGACGTCGCGTCCTGGCCGAACCTGCGGTTCGACACCACGCCGCGGCGGGTCGAACACTGGACGAACGCGATCGAGATGGGCCGGGCCGCGGCGGAAAGCCTGTTGAGCGGGCGGGAGTCGGCCTCGCCGTTCACCCCGATCCCCCGGTTCTGGTCGGAGCAGCACGGCCTGCGCATCCAGGCGGCGGGCATGCCCGCGGTCGGCACCGAACGCGTCTCGCTCGACCCGGCGTCCACTTCGGAGCGGTCGCTGACCGGCTATCTGCTCGAGGGGGAGCTGGCCGGCGTCATCGGCTTCGACCGCTCGGCGGCCGTCCTGAACTACGCCAAGGAGTTGCAGAACAAGGCACTGGTGACCGCGGGGGCGCGCCCGCGGCCCGCGCAACTGGCCGGCCGGCGATAGCGGAAGGGAGTCCGTCGTGCACCCGAAGACGTTCATGCTCCTCGCCACGCTCGCGCTGGTCGGCTTTCTCGCGGTCGCGGTCGCACAGGCGCCCAACTTCTCCTCGCTCACCACCGTGGTCCCGGTCCTCACCGCGGACTCACCGCATCCCTTGCAGGTCACCGTTGCGCTGCCCTACCGGGAACCGCAGCGAAGACTGCTGGCGCCGGTTCCCGCGAACGGATTCGACGCCAAGTGGCCACTGTCCGGGCCGGGGACGGGCATGCGAACCGATCACGCGACGGAGGGCAGATGACGCACCGGGAGACAGCGGCGTCGTGGCAACGGTCCCCGACCCCGCCGAGCCAACGCAACACCATCCCACCCGACCCGGTTCGGTACGGCGGCTGGGCCGACTACCGCGAGTGGGCCGAGCACGACTTCCGGGACCGGGCCCCCACCGAGGATTCCGACGGCGGGTCCCAGGGCGCGATCGTCGTCGAGGCGCTGACCGAGCTGGTGCCGATCAAGGTGCTGCTGGAGGAGGACGGCGTGGGCTTGCGCAAGGGGTGCCTGATGCCGTCGAACGGACTGGCGGCGACCGAGCCGGAGCCCGAGCCGGCGCCCGAGTTGGAGGATTCCGCGATCATCCGGCCGTACGTGCGGTCGAACGGCCGGGCCGAGGTCGGGCACGAGCTCGAGTTCGAGACGCTGGTCGAGCTCACCCGTCCGTACGCGTCCCTGCCGGTCAGGGAACTGACGGAGGACCAGCGGCACATCTGCCGGGTGTGTGTGGTGCCGCAGTCGGTCGCCGAGGTCGCGGTGGCGATCTCGGCGCCGCTCGGGCTGACCCGCACGATCGTCAGCGAAAGCATCGACAGGGGATACCTGCGCGTGCACCGGACGATGTCCACTGTGGCCGGTCTGCCGTCGCTGGATCTGCTGCGGCGCGTCTATTCGGGGCTCGACCGACTTTCCGACGCCCGATGAGCGCGGAGAAGGGAGGCACCATGGGCAGGCAGTCGGGGTCGGCGCCGCCGAGCATCGGAATCGCCGTTCTCGTGGTCGTGCCGGTCGCGGTGGTGATCCTCATGACCATGGCTGTGCTTCTGCACGGCGGGTGGCTGTGGCCGGCGGCCCTGCTGACCGCGGTCGGAGGTCTCGGCGCGGGCGCGGTGATCGTCGTGTGCCAGCGAAGGCTGGCGAGCTCGAACGCCACGCTGCGCGGCGAGATCGACTCGCTCGCGGGACAGCCGCTGACCGAGATGCTGGCCGAAGCCGTCCGGAGCCGGGACATCGAGGGATTCCGCAGGCAGCTGCCGGTCTTCTCGGACGCCGGGCTCGCCCGGCTGACCGGCCGGATCGAGGACGCCTGCGCGACCGCGTTGCGGATGGCGGCGGAGCACGAGGACCTGCGGCTGGGCTACTCCGAGGTGTTCGTCAACATGTTCCGCCGCACGCAGAGCCTGCTACAGCGGCAGTTGCAGGTGATCGAGCGGTTGGAGCAGGGCAACCGGTCGCCCGAGGACATGCACCTGTTCTTCCAGCTCGACCACCTCATGACGCGGATGCGCCGCCACAGCGAGAACGTGTTGGTGCTGGCCGGAACCGAACTGGTTCGGGCCACCAAGAACCCGGTGACGATCGCCGACGTGTTCCGCGCGGCGATGTCGGAGGTGGACAAGTACCAGAAGATCCGGGTGCTCGGCACGCCGTCGGTGCGGATCTCCAACACCGCGGCCGGAGATCTCATCCGGATCATCGCCGAGCTGCTGGACAACGCCACGACATTCAGCCCTCCGGACAAGGAGGTAACCATCAACGCCGAGCTCGGGCGGCGCCAAGGGCTGTCGATCGGCGTGTTCGACAACGGAATCGGCATGTCCGACAAGGACATCCACCGGGTGAACGAGCAGCTGACGAGGCTGGGGTCGGTGGAGATCGCCCGGTCGCGCCGGGTCGGCCTGTTCGTGGTCGGCCGGCTCGCCGGTCGCAACGGCTTCAAGGTGGAGCTGTTCGGCGGCGACGACGTCGAGGGCGTCTCGGCGCTCGTGTCGGTGCCCAGTTCGGTGCTGCTGGAGGAGGACGCGGTGCGCGCGATGCTGCCCGGCGACTCCAGGAGGGCCGGCCGCGGCGCGAAGCGAGGCAAGCTCGGCGGGTCCGCGGTGGCGGTCACGACGAGCCTGCGGCGTCCCGCCGCCGCTCGCGCCGTGCGGGAGGCCCCCTCGACCCCACGCCAGATGTCGTCCTGGTACAGCACGTCTCAGGCGTGGCGGACCGAACGCGACACCGCGCGTGGGCGCCGGGTCTCGGCGGTCTCCGACGCCGAACGCATCGAGCGGACGCACGCGGACGTGCCGGTGGACCTGCCGGTGCGGGTGCCCGGCGGACGCGCGGCCGAACAAGCCACCGTGGCCCCGAACGAGCAGCCGCCGAGGGCGCTCGTCGACCGGGCCGGCGAGCCGTCGGCCGTACGGACCGAGGCGCAGGATCCCGACGAACTCGTGCCGACACCCCTTCGCGAACCCGCCCTCCAGGACGACGACCGAGACGCGCGAGTGGCCTCCCGATGGTTCAGGGCCCGGGGCGCGGCGGACGACCCCTCGCCACCGGCGGGGACCTCGCCGCCCGGCGAGAACGGCCGGCCGGCCGAGTCGGAGACGAACTCCTACACATACACCGAAGACGGGCTGCCGATGCGACGGCAGGGCACACACCTGCAACAGGCCATCGCGGGCGGCGAGCCACCTCCGGACGCGCCGACGCAGATCAGGGCGGTCGAGCGCGACCCGGCGCACATGCGGCGACGGTTGTCCAGTTATCAGCTGGGTGTGCGGAAAGCCAAGGAACAAGAGGACCGGATGCGCGGCAAGCAGGAGCACGCGGGCGGTTGGACCGTGCTGGACAGGAAGGCAACACAATGAGCGGAGAGTCGAATCAGGAAGCCATGACCTACGAGGAGCTCGTCACCGAGTGCTCGTGGCTCATCAACGACTTCGTGGACCGCGTGCCCGGCGCGGCGCACGGCATCACGGTGTCCGCGGACGGTCTGCTCATCGCCGCCTCGCGCACGCTTCCCGAGGACCGGGCCGACCAGCTCGCCGCGGTGTCCTCAGGACTGCTGAGCCTCACCGACGGCGCGGCGCGCTGCTTCGAGGCGGGCAACGTCCGGGAGACCATCGTCGAGATGGACGCGGGCACCATGCTGCTCATGGCGATCAGCGACGGGTCGTGCCTGAGCATCCTGGCCGATCCCGGCTACGACATCGGCCAGATCGCCTACGAGATGGCGCTGCTCGTGGATCGGTTCGGCCGCCAGCTCACCCCCGGCGAACGGGCGGACGACGCGGCGGCGGTGTCCGCCGGTTCCGCTTCGAACTGACGGGACCGGACAGAGAGGAACGCGAGATGAAGAGGCTTGAGTTCGGTCCCATGAAGAAGTCCGGCACGGTGACCTCCACGAAGATCGTGGTCGCCGGCGGGTTCGGGGTGGGCAAGACGACGTTCGTCGGCGCGGTGTCCGACATCGCGCCGCTGACGACCGAGGCGATGATGACGGCCGTCAGCAACGAGCTGGACGACACCACCCGGATTCCGGACAAGGTGGCGACCACGGTGGCGATGGACTTCGGCCGCGTCGCACTCGACGACGATCTCCTGCTCTACCTGTTCGGCACGCCCGGCCAGGAACGGTTCTGGTTCATGTGGAACCACCTGGTGCGCGGCGCGCTCGGCGCGGTGGTGCTGGCCGACACCCGGCGGCTGTCCGACTCGTTCAGCTCCATCGACTTCTTCGAGAACCGCAAGATTCCCTACGTCGTGGGCGTGAACACCTTCGACGGAATCCTGCACCACCCGCTCGAACACGTGCGGCGGGCCATGGCGATCAACCCGAGCATCCCGGTGCTGCGCTGCGACGCGCGCGACCGGGGCGAGGTGCGGCAGACCCTGCTGCAGCTGATCGCGTACGTGATGCAGCGGGTCGAGCAGGTCGCCGAGCCGGTGACGGTATGACGGACACGACACAGCCACAGGGACGGTCAGCCATGACGAACGGCAACAACCGCGAGGTGATCGCGCTGGACGTGTCCACGTTCCAGGAGCTGAGCCGGACCAGCGACGTGATGGTCATCGACATCTCCGCCGAGTGGTGCAGTCCGTGCCAGGCGTTCACCGACGTCTTCCGCGACGCCGCCGCCTCGTACGACGACGTCGTGTTCGCCTCGGTCGACGCCGACGAGCAGCTGGAGCTGGGCGCGGCGTTCAACATCAAGACCATTCCGACCGTCGCGGTGATGCGCGCGGGCGCGTTGATCTTCGTGCACGAGGGTTCGCTGAGCGCGCAGGCGCTCGCCGACGTGATTCGGCAGGCCCGGGCGCTCGATGTCGAGAAGGTGCGTCAGTCGGTCGTCGGCCGCGCGGCCTCGTCGTAGCGGCACGGAGCAAGGAGGCAGACCATGGCATTGGAAGTCGGCTCGCGGGCGCCCGATTTCACCTTGGAGGACAACAAGCTCAAGCCGGTCACGTTGTCCTCGTTCATCGGCGACAAGAGTGTGCTGCTGGTGTACTACCCGCGCGCGTTCACTCCCATCTGCAAGGGAGAGCTGTGTCAGATCCGCGACGAGATCGAGGTGTACCGCAACTACAACGTGCAGGTGCTCGGCGTCTCGGTGGATTCGCCGTTCTGCCTGGACCAGTGGGCGCAGAAGCAGAAGTACCCGTTCCCGTTGCTGTCGGACTTCTGGCCGCACGGCGAGGTGGCCACGACCTACGGCACGTTCAACGACGCCGCCGGCGTCGCCCGGCGCGGCACGTTTCTGATCGACACCGAGGGCATAGTCCGGTTCGCCGAGGTGCAGCAGGCTGATCAGGCGCGCAACCAGTCGGCGTGGAAGGCGGCGATCGCGAGCGCGCTCAAGCCGAAGAAGCTCGACTCGGGGATCTCGGTGCCGACCGCGGCCGGCGACTGGATCGACCTGCCGCCGGAGACCACGTGAAGTCCGGGCCGCCACACTTCTCCTCGGCCGGCCGAACAACAGGAGTGGCACATGAAAGACGTGCAGGTCAGCGTGTGCGCGCTTGATCCGATCACGAAGGCGGGCGTGTCCAGCTGTCTCGCGGCGGAGCCGGGTCTGGTCCTGCTGCCGCCGCCGCAGCAGTCGCGGGCGGACGTCGTCGTGGCCGCGTTCGAACGGCTGTCGGCCGGCGAGGTGCAGGCGATGCGCGCCACCGCCGCCGAGGTCCGCAGACCGGTGGTGCTGCTGGTCAACCAGCTCAAGGACGGCGACCTGCTGGCGGCGTTGGACTGCCGGGTCGTGTCGATCCTGCCGAGGGCCGCCGCCGTCGACGGCCGCATGGCCCACGCCGTGCGGTGCGCGGCGGCCGGCGGGGCGGCCCTGCCGCCGAACCTGCTCGGGCAGCTCGTCGAGCACGCCGAGCGGCTCCACCGGGAGCTGCTGGAGCCGAGCGGGCTGGTCGGCGCGAACCTGGAGCCGAGGCAGGTCGAAGTGCTGCGGATGATGGCGGACGGGCTCGACACCACCGAGATCGCCCACAGCCTGTGCTGTTCGGAGCGGACCGTGAAGAAGATAATCTCCGTGATCACCACCCGGCTGCGGGCGCGCAGCCGGCCGCACGCCGTCGCCCACGCCATGCGGGCCGGCGTCATCTGATCGTCAGGCGCCGAGCCGGCCGAAGAAGCGGGCCCGCATCGCCACCACCACACCGCGGTGCGGATGCTCGGCCGGGCAGGTGTCCAGGGCCTGGTTGAGGATCCAGAACATGGGCAGGCAGGCGCAGGCGGCGAGTTCGTCGTCGTTGGCCACCAGCCAGTCCACCACCCATGGCTCCAGCTGCCCGTCGCTGACCGCAGCGAGCTGGTCGCAGACTCGCTCGACCCGCGCCCTCGCGTCGGCCAGCGACCGAGCGGCCCGGCGGTGCAATGTCGGCAGCACATCCGGCGGGGTGCCGTCGTAGAGCGCTCGGCGTTGCAGCGGATGGGCGAAGGTCAGGCGCTGGCCGACGTGCGCGAGCACCTTCGCGCGGATCGCCTCGTCCAGCACGTCGAGCAGCTGTGACGGCTGCCGGCCGACGACGGCGGCGAGCTCGGCGGTGGTGAACCGCATGCCGAGCACGGCGGCCACGCGCAATGTCTCCAGCGTCGAGCCGGACAACCGGGCCAGCCGGGCGGTCATCGACGCCACGAGCACACGTTCGGCCGACGCCGAGCCGACGCCGTCGCACAGGTCGACGACGCCGTCGCCGATGCGGACGGCGTTGTCGCGGACCAGTGTCGCGATCGTCTGCCGCAACACCAGCGGGTTGCCCAGCGCGGTGGTGATCAGCGCCCGCAGCGCCGGCCCCGGCGGCACGCCGACGACCTGACGGACGAGCTGGGCGGAGGCGGCCAGGCTCAACGGCCGCAACGGCACGATGACGTCCTCGCGGGCGGCCATGCCGCGCCGCAGCCGGGCGAACGCCGCACTGTCCACATCGGACGGTGACGTCGCGATCAGCAGCAGCGGCAGCGATCTGCTGGCCACGGACAGCTGATCCCACACGAGCAGACTGGCCTCGTCGGCCTCGTGCAGGTCGTCCACCACGAGCACCAGCGACGCGGTGACACACAACTGCTCGACGCGCCGGAGCACATCGTTCGCGGTGATCGAGGCGGCCGGCCCGAGGCCGAGCGCCCGACTCAGCACGCCGAGCGGCTCCGGCCCGCGCTCGCCCGCCACCGCCCACGCGAGATGGCAGCGGCTCGGGTCGATCGAGGTCAGCAGCGCCGACTTGCCCACCCCCGTCGCACCTTCCACGAGCACCGCACGCCCACGCCTGGCCTGGACCTCGTTGACGTGCGAGCACAGTTTCGCGGTTTCGAGGTCCCGCCCCACCAGCTGCGGCCGGGCGACCCCCTCGGGCACGGTCGAGAGCAGGTCGGCCTTCGCCCGGCGGCCGATGTTCGGCTCCGGCATCGCGAGGGCCGGATCGCCGGCGAGCAGTTGCTGGTGCAGCCGGCGGATCGGCGCGCCGGGTTCGACCCCGAGCTGCTTGCGCAGGATGTCGCGCAGGTGCGCGATCCGGTCCAGCGCCTCCATCCGGCGTCCGCCGCGCTGCAACGCGACGATCAGCGACTCCCACACCGATTCCCGCAGCGGGTGTTCGTGCGCCAGCGCCTCGAGTTCGGGCACCAGGTCGCTGTGCTCGCCGAGCGCGAGCAGGTTCTGGACGCGCAGCTCCACCACGGCGAGGCGTTCCTCGCCGAGCTCGGCGCGGCGCCGTTCGGCGAACGGGCCGGGCACACCGCCGAACGCCTCGCCGCGCCACAACGCGAGGGCGGAATCCAGCTGCTGCACCGCTCCTTCGTGATCATCCGCCGCCTGCCGCTCGCCCGCCCGGTCCCGCAGGCGGTGGAATGCGGCGAGGTCGGTGCTGGCGCGCGGCAGCCGCAGCCGGTAGCCGGGCGGCTCGGACACCAGCATCTCGCCACCGGACCAGCGCGCCCGCTCCGGTTCCAGGACCCGGCGCAGGCCGGAGATGTAGGTGTGCACGTTGCCGTCGGCGCTCGCGGGCGGCGTGGCTCCCCACACGCTGTGGATCAGCTCGTCCCGGGTGACGAGCTGGCCGAGGTGGTCGGCGAGCACGGCGAAGACCGCCCGCTGCCGCGGGGGGCCGAGCTGGACCTCCTGGTGCTCCAGCCGGGCCCGCACATCGCCCAGGAGATCGATCCGGAACAGCGTGTCAAACACGGTCGGCCACCCGATCGCGGCGCGACTCGGCGCGCCGCACGTCCCAGCCGGCCCGCAGTCGGGTGAAGCACCTCCCCGCGGCGTCGAGCGCGGTCGCCGCGTCCTCCGGCCGGCCCTGCCCGGCGAGCAGGACCGCGGCGTCCTCCGCCGCCTGCGCGTAGGCGAACTCCCAGCCGGCCCGCCGATGTTCCTCGGCCACGGCGAGCACCGCGTCGGGATCCCGGTCGAGCAGCGCGCGGCAGTGCCGCGCAGTCGTCCGTGGGCCGTTCTCGGCCGCCGTGACGGCACGCTGGGCGATGGCGTCGAACCCCTGTTCCACGGCCAGGCGGACCAGCCAGGGAAGCCAGCGGACGCGGTCCTCCGCCGGATCGAGCAGTTCCGCGAGCAGCTCGCAGGCCTCGCCCGGTTCGCCACGCTGTTCGGCGAGCAGCGCCCGCGCCGCGATCACCGTGCCGGACTCCCGCCGGCCCTCAGGATCCGGCGCCACGAGGTCCAGTTGGGCAGCGGCTTCGTCCGTGTTGCCGCGATGGGCGCAGATCAGCGCGACGGTGCCGTGGGTCAGCCGCAGCTCGGTCAGCGCGGTGAGCGCTTCCTCCCACTGTCCGCGCCAGTACCGGGCGCACAGGTCCCGGCTGAAGTCCGAGCCGTCCTCACGCCACGCCGCGGGCTTGTCCAGCGACACGGAGAACGTGTTCCTGCGCGCGGCCGACAGCGCGTCCGAGGACAGGATTCGGCTGGTCAGGGCCGAAGCCAGCCGCGGAGCCCGCACCGCAAGCGCGGCGGAGTTGGCGGTCAACCAGTCGTCGAGCCAGGAACTGTTGTCGATCGGCGCGAGCATCAGCTGCTCGGCCACCCGCTCCGGCGGCGTGTCGACGGCGGCCCACGCCTCGGCGAGCTGGCGGTGCAGGGAGCCTCGGACCGCCGAGGTGTACCGGCCGTAGTAGGCGCGCTGGATCATCTTGTGCCGGAACGAGAACTCGCCGCCGCACGACCGCAGGTAACCGCCCGTGACGGCCTCGGCCAGCGCGGCGGACACCTCGTCCGCGGGCATCGTGAGGGCCGCGGTGATCTCCACGAGGGTGAACGCGTCGCCGCACAGCGACGCCCAGCCCAGCAGCTCCCGCACTGGTTCGGGCACGGTCTGCATGTGGTCCTGGATCACGTCGACGATCGAGCACTGGTTCGGCTGCGGTTTGCGGTTCCTGATGTCGGCCCGGCCACGGTCGGTCACCACCGCTCCGACACTGACCAGCTGCTCGACGAGAACCTCGAGCAGCCAAGGGTTTCCCGCCGCCTGCGGGGCCAGCCCCCGCAGGCCCGGCCCGGGGACGGCCTCGACGGCCGTGGCGACCAGCTCCTCGACCGCGGCGTCGGGCAACGGCCCGAGCGCGATCACCTGGGCGTGCGGCCGCAGGGCCAGGCGCGTCCGGTCGACCTCCGCCCGACTGGGCACCGGCCGGAGCGCGGTGATGAGCAGCAGCGGCAGTCTCGCGGTCTCGGCGGCCAGGCGCCGCACCACGTGCAGGCTCATCGAGTCCGCCCAGTGCAGCTGGTCGACCACCAAGATCAGCGGCCCGTCCGCGCACAACTGGTGGACCAGCGCGATGAGGCCCTCGGCCGGCTCCTCAGCGGTGGACGAGGATTCGAGCTCACGGACGGCGGCGGCCAGCGCGGCCCGGCGCGGGTCCGGCGACAACCTGGTCACGTCCAGACCTTCGACCAGCACCCGGAGGGGTACGGCCTGCCCGAGCTCGTCGGCGGCGGCCCAGGCGAGCTGGCACCCGCGGGTGTTGGCAAGCGCCTCTCTCAGCACCGCCGTCTTGCCGATGCCCTGCTCGCCTTCGAGCCACACGACGCCACCGGTCCCCCGGCCCAGCGCAGTGACCGCGGTGCGGACCGCCGCGGTCTCCGTCTCCCGGCCGATCAGGCGGCGCGCGGCGGTCCGCGGCGTCTTGGTGACCAGCGGGATCGGCCGGGTCACGCCGGGCACGCCGTCGACGGTCCACCGCAGCACCGGGTCGTCACGCACGATCTTGGCGTGCAGCGCGGTCAGCGCCGGGCCGGGTTCCGTGCCGAGGCTCTCGATCGTCGCGTGGCGCATCCGGTGGAAGGCGCCGATGGCGGCCTGCCGCCGGCCGGTCAGGTACAGGGCCAGCATCAGGAGCCCGTGCAGGCCTTCCCGCAGCGGGTGCTTGACCGTGAGCTCGTGCAGCCCGTCGATCAGCGGGTACGGCCGGCCCGCGTTGAGCAGAATGCGCGCACGCCGTTCGACCGCGTCGAGCTTCAGTTCGGTGAGCCGGGTCCGCTGCCTGGCCGCGAAGGGACCGGGAACTCCGTCCAGCGCGTCGCCACGCCACAGCGCCAGCGCGGCATCGAGTGCGGCGAGCTCGCCGTCGACGTCGCGGTTGTTGCGGCACGCCCTCGCGTCATCGCGCAGCCGCTGAAACGAATCGACATCGACCACGCCGGCGGGCAGCGTCAGCCGGTAGCCCGACCCCGCCGACGTGAGCAGCGTTCCCTCGGAGCGAGACGGCCGGTCCGGCTCGAGCACCGCGCGCAGGGCGGAAATGTGCGTGTAAATGCCGCCCTGTGCGCTCGCGGGTGGCTCGTCTCCCCAGACGGCGTCCACGAGCTCGCTCCTGCTGACCGAGCGGCCCGCCTGCAACGCCAGCATCGCCAACACCGCTTTGCGCTGGGCGAAACCGATTTCGACCTCGTCGCCGGCCCGCCACGCGCGCACCGGCCCCAGCAGGGATATCCGCAGGGCGCCCGGATCCGCCCCCGGGTCGTCCGACGGGCGCAGCGTTCTCTCATCCTGCGAGACAGACATTACCCACCCCTCCGGCCGCGTCACGCAACCGCGTGACCAGCAGCCAAGCACAGGCCAGGCAGATTCCACCGTGGACAGTCGAGCCAGACGCCCCGAACCTACATTCACCCACGACGGTCGTCAAAGACTCTTGTTCACAGTCCGCGGCGCAGTTGAGGTTGACTCATCCGGACAATCGCGGTATGGCCCTCGGGGTTCGCCAGGCGCGACGCATTCTCGCTGAGCCCGGACACGGTCCCGGTCCTGCACGACTCGGCCGTCAGGCGGTCGCGCCGTCTCCGCGGTGGACGACGCGTTCGCGGTCGCCGCGGCGGACGGCGACGTCGCCGGTGTGCCAAAGGGCGGTGAACTCGGGCTGGCGTGGAGGAGATCGGTGACCAACACGGTGGCGGTGCCGTCGGGGCCGCGACGGGCGACGGCCGCTCGGAGGTCGGACACCAGCACCTTGGCATGGGTGCGGGTGGTCGGCCTCGCCGAGCTCAAGCAGGGCTGGGTTCCCGCCGTGACCGTACGTCCACAGTGGACGTACGGTCACGGCCGGTGGCGTCAACGAGAGCTACGCTCGATCGACCTCGAAGCGGCAGGTCAGTTCTCAAGGTGTTTGCGGAAGAAGTCGACGGTCAGCCCGACGACCTGCTCGGTGTACCACGGCAGCGCCTCGTCCGGGCGGCCCAGCAGGGCCGACACATCGCCATGATCGGCCCCGTCCAGCACATAGCGAGTGCTGTCCACCCCGGCTTCGCGAAGTGCGTTGTGCAGCCGAAGCGTCTGCGACGGCGAGATGATGCAGTCGGCCGTGCCATGCCAGATCTGGAACGCGGGCGCCTCGTCGGTGATGTGGTTGAGCGGACTGGCGTCGGGGACCAGGTCGTGCACGGTCTTTCCCGTGCCCTTGCCGTGCAGGTACAGCGCCAACGGGTAGTCCGCCCCGTCCAGGGCAGCCTGCATGTCCGCATCGTAATCCTCGGCGATGGTCCCGAAGTCGACGATGCCGAACTTGTTCACAACGGCCTGCACACCGGGCGTGTGCTCCAGGCCGGCCATGGTGACGAGATAGCCTCCCGCCGACTCCCCCAGGAGACCGACCCGGGCGCCATCGAACCCGAAATCCTCGGCTTTCGCACGCAGGAACGCGACGGCATCCTGGACATCCGCGATCCCGTCGGTGTATACCGCCCCCTCCCCCACGGTGCGGTACTGGATGCTGGCCACCGCAAATCCGCTTTCAGCCAGGCACGTGCGCAGGTGCTGCGCGTTCCCCTTGTCGGCGTCCACAAATCCGCCGCCGGTGACATAGACAACCAACGGCTTCGGGCCGGGCCCGACAGGGACCAACAGGTCGAGCAGCAGAGACCTGTGCGAGTGCTCCGCAAAAGGAACATCGACGTAGCGGGCCAGGTCCAAACCCTTCAGAGAAAATTGAGGACTCCCCGTCGGCGGAATCACCACACTCGTGCTGTTGTCGCTCGGCGCAATACTCTTGGCCACTCGAAACTCGATTGACGACACAACCATCTCCCGTACTTGAAGGTCAATTTCACCGTAAATTGATCAGTGAACGGATGTCGCACGTCGCCGTCTGGACATCGATGTCCAGACGGAGCACCGCCCCCAGCACCACGCCCACCCCTCAGACTTGGTCGGCGACCAACTCCGTTAGTAGAGTTGGTCGCTGACCAAATGTCAACCACTACCACCGAGGAAGGACTCGCGGTCGACTCCCGTCGACCCGCGCGCTGGACAGCCCGCGCGATCTACACGGGATTGTTCGCCAGGTTCTCGAGCAGGCTGGTGGAGATGGCGGTCAGATGAGGGAGCTGAGCGGGCTCCAGGGCGTCGATCACGAGCGAGCGCACGGCTTCCAGGTAGAGGGGGGCCGCCTCGACGACGACTGCCACGCCCTCGTCGGTCAAGGTGGCGAGGGTGATGCGAGCGCTGGTGGGACACGCCGAACGCCGGACCAGGTCGCGCTGTTCGAGCTTGGCGACCACATGCGACAGCCGCGACGGCGAGGCGTTGACGAACTCGGCAAGCTCACCCATGGACCGGGTCCGCCAGTCGGCCTCGGACAGGTTGCTCAGCACGGCGTACTCGAAGTGCGTCAGGCCGGTGCGCTTGCGCACAGCCGCGTCGAGGGCGTGCGGGAGTTTGAGCAGGAGGCCAATGAAGGCGTCCCATGCCTGGCGTTCGTCGCTGTCCAGCCAGCGCGGCGTGATGCTCATGACTCAGTCTAACCCAAGACTTGACGCTTCAAACTTCCGATGTACAGTTGAAGCATCAAACGTTCCTAGGAGGCTTGCTCATGTCCCACCCCTCGACCAGCGCCACGGACATCGACTCGGCGGACCCCGCGGTGGACGCCACGAGCGCCACCCCGGAGGTGGTCGCCCTGGTGACATCCCTGTTCCGGGACAAGTCCTCCCGCGACCCCGACCGCTTCCTGTCCAACTTCGCGCAACACGACCTGACGGTCGGCGACGGCACCCGGGGCGCGAAGTTCGCCACGTGGCAGGAACTGGCGGCAGCCGTCGCGCCCGTGATGCCCGCCTGGCCGCCCGCCAGCCGCGCGTACGCCACCAAGATCCTCGGCGATGCCCGCAGCGCGATGGTGTTCTACACCGACTCCCCCGAGATGTTCGGCAACGAGATCCGCCTCATCGCGCCGTTCGACTTCCGCGACGGCAAGATCATCCGCCAGGTCGACTACTGGGACGGCCGCCACTTCGGCAGCGAGACCACCGCGGCGATCCGCATGCCGCAGGACCAGTTCGCCACCGAGTTCGGCGAGGCGGCCACCGGCGAGCAGTCCCCGGCCGCCCTGCGCGCCGTCGTCTCGGCGCTGTCCGAAGCCTTCGCCGCCGGTGACGCCGCGGCGGCCGCCGCCCTGTTCAGCCCGGACGCCACCTTCGAAGACCTCACCCTGCACGCCGCCATCGTCGGCCGCCAGTCCATCAAGGGCTTCCTCGACCGCTCGTTCCCGCTCCTGCCCTACGGGCTCGGCACGTCCGTCCGCCACACCGTGGGCAGCGTCCACGGCGGCGGCTACGAATGGGTCCGTCCGGACGGTCCGGTGCGCAACGGTGTCATCGCCATCGAACTTCAGCAGTCCCGCATCACCCGGTTCACCACGATCTGGGACGGCTCTCTCGTCGACGACGCCACTCTGACCGACATCCTGGCCACCACCATCGAACACTGAGCGGTGCGCACGAAGTGGCCGGCCAAGACGAGAACTCGCCTTGGCCGGCACACCGCCGGTCGAGACGGTCAGGGCTTCGTCAGAAGGCGGCGATGCCGTTCGGGCTGCCGAGACCGGTCGGCGCGTCATAGCCCGGGGCGGCAACGCACAGGTAGTCGTTGCCGCAGGCGCCGCCGTTCTCACGGGCATCGTTGTTGCCGGTGGTGATGTCGAACAGCGCGGCGGTGTGGCTGTACTCGTCGCCCGGGCGGACCGTGGCGGCGTTTCCGGCCAGGCCGTACAGGCCGGCGATGAACGGAGCCGACGCGCTGGTGCCGCCGACCGACAGCCAGCCGCCGGCGTCGGTGTTGTAGATGGCGATATGGTCGGCCGCCGCCGACACGTCGGCGACGGTTCGGCTGCCGCAGTGGTTGTCGTGCTGCCAGGCCGGCTTCGCGATGTACGCGGAGCAGCCGCTGGAACTGTACTGCCACGTGGTCTCGGTCCAGCCGCGGGCGTTGTCGGCCTTGGCCAACACGGTCCCGCCGATCGAGGCGACCGTGGAGAGCACGGCCGGGAAGGATCCCGGGCCGAAGCCCGCATCGCCGCTGGACGCGACGATGACATGGCCGGGATGGTCGTATGCGCCGGCGTACTGGACGACGGAGCCGGTCTCGCCGGCGCCGTAGCTGTTCGACACGACCTGGGCCCCGAGCGCCACGGCGGTGTTCTCGGTCGCGGCCAGGTCGGCCAGACTCGGCGTGTCGCCCTCGACGACCAGAATCCGACAGTGCGGACACGCGGCCGAAATCATCGACACGTCAAGGGTTTCCTCGACTTCCCAGTCGCTGTCGGCCGGCGGCAGCGGGGCGGTTCGGCCCCGCTGGTTGACCTTGGTCAGGCAGCCGTTGGCCGCGGTGCACGCGCCGAGACCGTACTGGGCGCGGTAGATGTTGAGGTCCTGTTCCAGGTTCGGCGCGTCGAAGGCGATGGACACCGCCACCAATGCCGTGCTGTTCCTGGTGATCGGCACGTTGTACGCGGACTGCAGATCGTCGGCGCCGAGGCCGACCGACGCATCGGCCCGGGCGTGGGCCGTTCCCGGCGCGTACCAGCTCAGGCAGCGCGCCTGGCCGGGCACCGGCGGGCACAGTGGACGGGACGTTGTCGCCGCGGAGGCAGGGGCCGCGGCGGACGTCGTGAACACGGCCAGGGCCAACGCCAGGCTCGCGATCGTGCGCATACGCATGGCTTTCTCCAACAAGGTCAGTAGAGCGCGTACGCGCGGGTGAGGGTCTCGGTGATCGCACCGCCGGCCGCGTCGTGGGCGGTGGTCCTGAGCGTCACGAGCTCGTCGGGCCTGGTGGCGTTGACGACAAAACTGGCGTGGAACTTCCCGTTGCCGGTGGCGGAGACCGTGGCGTCCTGCCAGGTGGCGCCGTCGTCGGTGGAGAACTGGACGGACGCGTCGGTGATCGCCGAAACGGCCGCCTGGTCGAGATGGCCGAACGTAAGATCGACCCCCTGCGTGAGAGACGGCGACACGGCGCCGGTCAAGTCCATGTTGGACACGTCGTAGGCGACCGTCATCAGCGGTTCCACCGCGCACTTGGTGTCCGAGCCCTGGCTCGAGCAGAGCCACGGCGCCGGGAGGCTGCCGCCCTCCTGGTGGGCGGACGGCCAGGTCCACTCGGTGTGGGTGGCGGTGCCCAGTGTGTACATCGGGCCGGTGCGGTTCGCGTCCACGGTCAGATGCAGGGTCGACGACTCGGCCGCGACCGGGATCTGCCGGTCGAACTGGAGCGTGCCGGCGCTCAGCGGGCCGTCGGACACCTTGGCGCCGTTCTGGTCCAGTCGCCAGCTGCCGGACACGGTGTCGCGTGGGTCGCCCCACAGGCCGATGCCGGCGTGGCCGGGTTGGTTGTCGCTGAACGGCGTGAGGAAAAAACTCTCGGTGTCGCCGGAGCGCGTCGCGCCCGCGACGATGAGCGCGTTCTTGTCCGCGCCCGGGCCGGCCGTGGCGGTGGTGTGCAACGGGAACTTGTTCCAGTTCTCGGTGACCACCTGGCCGGCGTGGTAGTTGGCCAGCACCGAGTGCTGAATGCCGAAGAACCAGGTGGAACCCTGAGCCGCCACGGTGTACTTGACGGACTCGGCGTTGCGGGCGATGGTCGGGTCGCCGGGCACGTAGATGGTCTCGGCGGCCGGCATGTTCTGCTGCACGCCGAGGTCCGCGCCGATGCCGTACTGGGCTTCGAACGGGAAGACGGTGCTCACGAGGAACAGGCCGGCGGTCGAGTAGTCGGAGTAGAAGCTGGTGTCGATCGTGGCCAAGTCCTTGGCCCGCACCACATACCGCTGTGCCGGGATGGTTCCGGTGGCCAGGTACTGGAGGTTGTAGACGTACGGTGTGCCGGGCCCGGGCGGCGAGGTCAGCCACACCTGCGGATAGCTGTGGATCGAGCCGACGCTGACCGGCGTCGGCTGCGGCGACACCCAGACCGGCGTGCCGGCGCCGAAGCCGAGCTCCATGCCGACGGGGCGGCCGGTGGCGTCCGTCCTCATGAGGTAGAAGGCGCCGCCCGAGTTCTCCGTCGGCCGCGGCGTGACCATGGTGAGCCGGCTGGTCGCCTTCTTGGCGTCCATCCGGATCGTCTGGTCGCCGGCGACCTTCAGCTGTGAGTTGAACACGTCGTGCTCGGCGGTGACGTTTCCGTCCGCGTCCGTGTCGTAGTAGACGACGGCGGCGAAGTAGTTGCCGTCCGGCACACTGAACTTGGCTGTCCCCTGGTACATCTCGTTGGGCGCGGCGTAGCGGGCCGCGTCGTCCACGTTGACCAGGATCGCCAGGCCACCGTTGTCGGGCGTGCCGTCCATGTCGTTGCCGGCGAGAGTCACGGTGTGCATGGGGAAATGCGGCGTCACCGGGGTGCTGGCGCCCGGCGCCGCGACGCGGACGTCGCCACCGAACAACGCCGGCTTGACCGCCTTGGCCTTGTCCGCCAAGTACTGCTTGGTCACCGCCGCGCCGAACTCCTTGGCGCCATTGGCATCCAGGTAGCCGCCAGCGGTGAGCCCGGGCACCGCGGCCGCTGCCCCGCTGACGGTCACCGGCACCTTGTCGGCATTGTTGGCTGCTGCCAACGCGGTCACGTCGAACAGGCTCAGGTCCAGACCGTTGTTCAGGTACGGCACGGCACTGGCCGGGATCTCGTAGTGGTGGCCGTTCAGGGTGAGTGCGATGTAGGTGTGGCCGATGCCCTGGCCGCCAGGGACTACCGATGTGGCCGTGCCCCCGCTGGCCAGTGTGTGGACGATGACGTGGTCGCCGGTGGGTAACAGCACCTGTTTCATCGATGGCTGAACGGGTTGTGCCGCGGCGGCCGGCGCCGCCGGCATGGCCAGGGCAAGAGCCAGCACCCCCAGCGCGATACGGGACGTGCGCAAGAGAACCTCCCGAACTGGTCGGATTCGGTGCGGCGACGACCGTCTCGACACGATGGGCGCACGGCAACGGTCGGTCACCGCATGATCGCCGAATCGTAGGGCCGCCGCGCATTTCCGGGAGGTCTCTTTGACAATGCGCACAACCGCTCAACCTTCCGCCGCCGCCAACCGTCGAACACGGAAGGCCGGCGACGGGTCACCGGGCGGGGCCGCTGCCCGACGTGAGCAGATTTCCGTTGGCGTCGAACGCGGAGAGCTGCACCGTGCTGGTGGCGCCGATGTCCTCTGCGTCGTACTTCGGCTCCGCCCAGAAGACGGTCACGTTCAGCTCGGGCACCAGCTGGCTGTGCACGGTGAGCTCTTCGCCCTGGTACACGGCCTTGAACTGGGCCGCCGGCCCGACAAAAGAGCCGTACAGCGGCAGGAAGGTCTGTGGATGCCCGGTGGTGACGCCGCGGAAGCCGCTGCCACCGAGGTCGGCCGCGGTGGCCGACACCGGCCGGAGCTTGCCGTCGTCGGACTCGTGGGCCAGCACCAACTGGTAGCCGGCGCCGCCTTGGACGGGGGCGAAATACAGCACGACGCGGTCGGGGTTGTCGACGACGCCGGTGTCGATCACCGGGCCGAACGGCGCCGCGTCGATCGCCGCCGGATGTGACGCGGTCATCGCGAAGGTGGCGCCTTCGCGGGCGTCCCGGTACATCCGGACACCGATCACACTGCCGGCGACGACCATGAACGCGAGCACCGCGGCGGCGGCGGTGAGCAGCCGGCGGCCCGTCCGGCGGCGGCTGCCGAGGCGCATGACCCGCTCCACGTCGACCTCGGCGAACTGCTCGGCGGGCGGCTGGGCCATCGCCTCGCGCAGTCTGTCCATGTCGTTCATGACACCCGCTCCACGTCCTGGGTCGACACGCGCATCTTGGTCAGGGCCCGGGACGCCGTGCTCTTCACGGTGCCGACCGACACCTTCAGCTCGGCGGCGACGTCGGCCTCGGACAAGTCCCAGAAGTGCCGGAGCACGACGATGGTCCGCTCCCGCGGGGACAGCCGTGCCAACGCCCGCATCAACCACTCCTGGACGGCGACCTCGTCGGCGAGGTCGCCGGGCGCCGCCCGTTCCGGCAACTCCTCGGTGGCGTCCTCCCGCAACGGCCGCCGCCACCGGTCGACAACCAGGTTGGCCAGCACCGTCCGGGCGTAGGCGAACGCGTCCCGCCGGCGGATCCGGGACCACGCCGCGTACACCTTCACCAGCACCGCCTGCACGTCGTCCTCGGCCTGGTGCCGATCCCCGGTGAGCAGGTAGGCCGCGTGGTGCAGCCGTGAAGTGCTCACCTTGACGAACTCCACGAACTCGACGTCACCTCTTGCCATACGTGCTCCGACGCCGCAGACCCGCGCTCGGTTGTCTCAACCTTTTCGGACGCTCGCCCGTCACACCTGACATGACCACCACGATAAGGGCTGTTTCGGCGCTCGTCGCCCTCGGCGTCTCCGGGATGCTGCTCGCCGGATGCGGCGCGGCCTCGTCCGGCGCCCCCGCGACCGGCGGCCCGACCGGCACGTCGGCGCCCGTCTCGACGCAGGCCGGACCGGACACGAACACGCCGGAGGGCAAGTTCGAGGCGTGGTCCATCAAGTTCGAGAACCTGATGGCCGACTGCATGAAGGCCGCCGGCTTTCAGTACGTGCCGCGGCCACTGCACCTCACCCAGCCGGCCGGCAACGTGGCCGGCAAGGACCCGGCGCTGGTGTCGTACGACGTGTTGAAGGCCTACCGGCAGAAATACGGCTACGGCAAGTTCTACGCGTCCGATGTCTATCCGAACGACCCGAACGTGGTCGCGCCGAGCGACCCCGCGGGAAACCCGAACGACGCCATCCGCAGCGCACTGGACCCGGCCCGTCAACAGGCGTACGACCAGGCTTACGACGGCGGAGCCCATGACAGGCAGATGACGACCGCCACCAAGAAGCCGGACCCCACGGCTGGCGGCTGCCTGGCCAAGGTCAACCAGCAAGCGGGCCCGACACCCGGCGGCGCGGCGGCGACAGCCACTCCCACGACCGGGGCGGACGCGGCCAATGCGGAACAGCAGTTCCAGACCGACCCGGCGGTGCTGGCCGCCGCACAGAGCTACGGCAGCTGCCTGGTCCAGCACGGCTACACCGTGCCGAGCGTCAAGCCAGGGGTCATCGAACGCACCCTGGAGCAGGCGATCCAGCAGGAGCGCAGCACCAGCCCGGCCCCCGACAAGAAGCAGGGTCTGAGCAAGGAGATCAAGACCTCGCTGGACGACCTGGAGTGCGGCAAGGCCTACGAGGCGGCGGCCAAGCCGTTCGTGGAGAAGCTGCTCCAGGTCGGGGCCGGCTGATGACGCCGAGGCGGGTCATGCTGGTCGTGGTCTGCGTGGCCGCGGCGACCGGCGCGGGCGGCTGGGTGGTAGGCGCCCAGATCACGTCGCCGGCCGACGCCGCGGCCGCGCACCAACCACCGCCCGCGTCACTGATCACGGTTGCGGTGGCGAAGCAGGCACTGGCCAGCACCATCACCGCCCAAGGCGCTGTCGCGTACACCGGCGCCACCCCGCTGACGCTGACCGGCACCGTCGGTGGCGGCGGCGCCACCCAGCTGGTCACCAGGGCGCCGGCGGTCGGCACGACGGTCCGGTCCGGGGACCGGCTGCTCGAGGTCAGCGGCCGCCCGGTTTTCCTGCTGCCGGGCCAGGTCCCCATGTATCGCACGCTGACCGACGGTCTGAAGGGCGATGATGTCAAGCAGGTGCAGCAGGCGCTGACCGCTCTGGGTTACGGCCGCCTGACCAGCGGCGTGTTCGACGCCGCGACGCAGGGGCAGGTCAAGCGATGGTACGAGCACGGCGGCTACGAACCGCAGCTGGACGGCGACAAGGTCACCGTGCCGTCCGGCGAGATCCTGTTCCTGCCGACGCTTCCGGTGCGGGTGGACACCGTCACGACCAGGGCCGGCGCGACCGCGTCCGGGTCGATCGGCACCGCGACGAACAGCGCCGTGAACATCCAGAGCACTCTGCCGTCGGCCGACGCGCAGTTCGTGCGCGTCGGCATGAGCGCCACGCTCACACTGCCGGACGGCACGACCATGCCCGCGACCGTCGACGCGATCGGCAAGGACGCCGCCCCGCCGCCGACCACACAGAGCACCGATCAGCAGCAACCGCAACAGGGGCAACAACTACAACAGCCGCAACAACAGTCCACCTCCGACGCCACCGCGATGCGCCTGGTCGCCCGGGACCCGGCCGCGCTCGCGGCGTACGCGAACAAGGCGGCGAAGATCGACATCGAGGTCGGCAAGACCAACGGCGAAGTACTGGTCGTGCCGGTCGCGGCCGTCGCGACCAGCCAGGACGGTTCGACCCGGGTGCAGGTTCAGCGCGCAGGCGGCCAGCTCAAGGACGTGCCGGTGCGCCTGGGCCTGACCGCCAACGGCCTGGTCGAGGTGTCGGGCGACGGCCTCACGTCGGGCGACCGAGTGGTGGTGGGCAGCAAGTGACCACCCCGGTGATCCGGCTGGACGGGGTGAGCCGGGTGTTCCCCGCCGACCCGCCGGTGCACGCGCTCACCGACGTCCGGCTGTCCGTGGCGCACGGTGAGTACGTGTCGATCGTCGGCGCGTCCGGCTCCGGCAAGTCGACGCTGCTGAACACGTTGGGGCTGCTGGACAAGCCTACCTCCGGCAGCTACATGCTCGACGGCCTGGAGACTGTCGGCCTGAACGACCGCGAGCGAACCTCGTTGCGCGGCAGCCGGATCGGCTTTGTCTTCCAGTCCTTCCACCTGCTCGGCTACCGCAGCGCCGTGGACAACGTGGCAATGGCCGAGCTGTACGGGAAAACGGGCCGCCGCAACCGCCTCGAACGAGCCGAGCAGGCGCTGGAGCAGGTGGGACTGGGGCACCGCGCGGGTTTTCGCCCGGACAAGCTGTCCGGCGGCGAGCGTCAGCGGGTGGCGATCGCCCGCGCCCTGCTGGGCCGGCCGGCGCTGTTGCTGTGCGACGAGCCGACCGGAAACCTCGACCGGGCCAACACGTCCGGGGTGCTCGACCTGTTCGACGAGCTGGCGGCGAAGGGCGTCACGCTGGTCGTGATCACCCACGACGAGCAGGTCAGCCGGCGGGCCCACCGGCGGGTCCGGATCGAGGACGGCCGACTGTGGGAGGAAGCGCTGTGCGCCTGATCGACCTCCTCGACGAGGCACTGGCCGGGGTGGCGTCGCGGCCGGTGCGGACCGCGCTGACCATGCTCGGCACCGTCATCGGCATCACCACGCTGGTGATCACCCTTGGCGCCGCGGCCACCGCCGGCAACCAGATCGCCGGCCGGTTCGACGCGGTCAGCGCCACCGGCGTCACGGTCACCGTGCCGGCCGCGCCGAATCCGAGCGGGCCGCCCCTGGTGTCGTGGGCCGGGCTGGCGGATCTGGTGCGGCTCAACGGGGTGCACGCCGCGGCCTCGGTGGCCGAGCTGGACCCCGGTGGCAATCCCGCGGTGCGGGCGAACGAGTTGCACGACCCCAACACCGTCACCGACCGCGCGTTGCCGGTGGTCGCCACCACCGCCGGCCTGCCCGAGGTGGTCGGCGCCAGCGTCGCGCAGGGCAGGTTCTTCGACGAAGGGCACGTCACACGGCACGACCGGGTGGCGGTTCTCGGCGCCACCGCGGCGAAGCTGCTCGGCGTGACGCGGATCGACGACCAGCCGGCGGTTTTTGTCAACGACCAGGCCTTCACTGTGATCGGCGTCCTCGGCTCGTCCGGGCTGGACCTCGATCACGCGCTGGACGCGTCGGTGATCCTGCCCTACACCACGGCCGCCGACCGGCTCAAGGTCGGCGCGCCGACCAAGGTGTTGATCCGCACCGACCTCGGCGCGGCCCCGCTGATCGCCCAGCAGGCCCCGATCGCTTTGAGCCCCAACGACCACGGGTCGCTGCGGGTGGTCGCGCCGCCGGACCCGTCCACCCTGCGCGGCGGCGTCGAGCACGACGTGAACGGCCTGTTCGTCGTGCTGGGCCTGGTCTCGCTGGTGGTCGGGGCGATCGGCATCGCCAACGTCACCCTCGTGACGATGATGGAACGCATCGGCGAGATCGGGCTGCGCCGCTCCCTGGGCGCCCGCCGTCGGCACATCGCGGCCCAGTTCCTGCTGGAGTCCGGCGCGGTCGGCCTGATCGGCGGCGTGATCGGCAACAGCGCCGGCATCGTCGCGGTCGTGGTGATCTCCGTGCTGAACGGCTGGACGCCGGTGTTGGACCTGTCGCTGGCGGTGGGCGCGCCGGTGGCCGGAGCGATCGTGGGGTTGGTCGCCGGCCTCTACCCGGCGCTGCGGGCAGCCCGGATGGAACCGGTGGACGCGCTCAGAGGTGGGATGACCGCATGACAACAGTGCGCCGATCGGGTGACCACGTTCTCCGGATCACTGTCGCGGCGCAATCATTTCGTCCGAATGCCGGATTTACGGTCGCATCCCTCGGCGACGCGCATCGAAGATCTCACAGGAATGCCACAACCGCGACCTTCCCAATGCTGGTTTCCTCGGCCGCCGTCCGTTGTGACATCGGCCATCCGGTCAGCTAAACCTGACAGGACAAAGCCTCACGTTCGACCGCTGCGCACCAGGGGCTGCCGGTCGCGCACGGCCGCTGACCAGTCAGCTCGGCCACGAGGAGGCGACTTGCACAGGGCCCCGCATTTGTGCACTTTTTCACCATGACATGGACGAAGGGCCGCCGCACGTTCATGTCCGTGCGATCATCACGTCAGGCGCGACACATCCACCACCATCGCGCCGCGGGGGGCCGCCAACTCGATGTCGAGAAGGAACACTCACGATCGAACCGAGAATCGGCGCCTGCCGCGGCGCGGAAGAGAAAGGCAGGCAATGACCGATTTGTCCGCTGTCGACGGGACGGACCGGTCGGCCTTGGGGCACGACGTGGCGCAGCTGATGGCCGTGCACGACCGATGTGTCCGGGAGAGCCGGCCCGCGCTGGTCACCGTGGTCGCCCACGCCGGCCATGGCAAGACCCGCACGCTGGACGGGTTGACGCGACGAGTGGAAGTCGACGGGACCCTCGTGCTGCGCGCGTCGCCGACTCCCGGCGAGCGGCAGCTGGCCTTCGCGGTCATCGAGCAGCTGTTGGCCACACCGGCCCTGGAGGGGCCGTTCCGCTGTCGGTTGCAGGCCCAGCTGAACGAGATCGCCGCCGCGACCCCGCAGTTGTCCAGCGAGCGGCCCAGTTTTCCCATCGGCACGGCCAACGGCGCGCCGCTGCGGGAGTTCTTCCAGGTGTTCGCCGAGCTCGCGGCGCAGACGCCGGTCATGGCGATCGTCGACGACTTCCAGGACGCCGACCCGCCGTCGGTGGAACTGCTGCTGCACATCGGCCGCCGCCTGCGGCATCTGCCGCTGATGCTGGTCTTCGCCGAGCGCCCCGAACTGATGCCCGCCCATCCGGAACTGCGGTCCCGGGTGGTCCGCGAGGCCACCGACCATCTGCGGCTCAGCGTCGTGCCCGACGTCTCCGAGTACGGGCTGCCGGCGGACTGGCTCGACATCTCCGGCGGCAACCCGGGCCTGGTCCGGGCGCTCGTCTGCGATCACCTGGCCGGCGGCCGCTGGCCCGGCGACGCCTTCGACACGACGGTGTCGGGCTGGGTGCACTCGCAGGATCCGCTCCTGGTCGAGGTGGTCTCGGTGCTCGCGGCCAGCCCGGCATCCGACCGCGACACCATCACCCGGCTGGTCGGCATCGACCGGGACACCGTGGACCGGGCGCTGACGTTCCTGGCCGAGGGCCTGCCGGCCCGGCCGGAGCCGCCGCTGCATCCCGCGCTCGCCGCCGCGGTGCTGCGCGCGCTGCCGGCCGACCGTCGGGTCCGGCTGCACCAGGACGTGGCCCGCGCGCTGTACGACAGCGGGGCCGAGGGCGACCTCGTGGTGGACCAGATCGTCGCGGCCGGGCACAGTGACGACGAGTGGGCCTTCGCGCTGCTGTGGACCGCGGCCGACCGGGCATTGGCCGCGGGCCGGCTCACCACTGCCATGGACCTGCTGCGGCTGGGCCTGCGCGGCAAGGTCACTGACCGGCAGCGGGCGCGAGCGTTGGTCGCCTTCGCCCGCATCGAGTACCGCAACAATCCGGCCGGCGCCCGGCGGTACTTCGGGCGCATGGTCGAGGCCGCGCTCAACGGGCACTGCGAGGACCGGGACCTGTCGGCGACCGTGAAGTACCTGCTCTGGCACGGCGCCTACGGGCCGGCGGCGCGGGTGCTGGACTTCTGGTGCACGGCCGTCGCCGACGGCCGGCGGCCGGCCTGCGAGGAAGTGCGCAAAACGGTGGCCTGGAGCCGGTTCAGCCATTTCCAGCTGGTCGAGATGGTGCCGAGCATGGCCGCGATCGGGCCGGCGCCCGGTGCGGCGGTGACCCAGCGGCTGCTGGGCATCCAGGCCGTCAGCAACGTGGTGGCCGGTGCGCCCGCGCAGCCGTGGATCAGCGACGCCGAGCAGATCCTGCGCCACTCCCGGCTCAGCGACGACCCGTCCCTGGGGGCGAGCCTGGAACCGTTGCAGGGAGCCATTCTGACCCTGCTCTATGCCGGCCGGCTGGATCTGGCGGCCCAGCGGGCCGACGAGCTGATGGCCCGCGTCGCCTCCCTCGACGCGGTGACCTGGCTGGCGGCGGTGAGCTCGGTGCGGGCGGAGATCGCGGTGCGCCGGGGTGAGCCGCAGCTCGCCGTGAACTACGCCCGCCGGGCCCTGAAGCTGATCGACAACGAGAGCTGGGGCGTCATGATCGGCCTCCCGTTGGCCAGCCTGGTGCACGGCCTGATCGAGACCGGTCAGCACGAGGAGGTGGCGCGGACGCTCGCCGTGCCGGTGCCGGACGTGCTGTTCGGGTCCCGGCCGGGGTTGATCTACCTGGGCGCGCGGGCAGCGGCAGCGGCGGCGCAGGAGGACTGGCACGGGGCGCTGCGCGATTACGAGCGCTGCGGAACCATCATGCGGAACAACGGGATCGACCTGCCGGCGGTGGAGAACTGGCGCACCGGGGCCGCGTGGGCGCACCTGCGGCTTGGCCGGCCGGATCTGGCCGTGGCGCTGGTGCAGGAGCTGCTGGAGCTGCCCGGCGGGGACCTGCCCGGTGTGCGCGGGCCGGCGCTGCGGGTGCTCGCGGCGGCCGCCGACCAGCCCAAGGCGCGGCTGGAGCTGCTGTCCGAGGCGGTGCGACTGCTGTCGGAGGAGAGCGGCAGCCGGCTCGAGCTCAGCCGGGCGCTGCACGACCTCAGCCAGGCGCACCAGGATGTGGGGCAGGGCTCACGGTCGCGGATGCTGGCCGAGCAGGCGGCGCGGCGACGGGCGTCGAGCCTCGCCCCGGTGGCGCCGCCGGACGACACCCCCGCGGTGGCGGGCGCGGTGGCGACCTTGAGCGAGGCGGAACGGCGGGTGGCGGTGTTGGCCGCCACCGGCAACACCAACCGGGCCGTGGCCGACGCGCTGTTCATCACCGTGAGCACCGTGGAGCAGCATCTGACCCGCATCTACCGCAAGCTGAACGTGACCCGCCGACGCGAGCTGACGACGAAGTTCCGGCAGGAGCTCATGGCCGCTGACGCCGTGGGGCAACGCTCGTCCTGACCGGAGTTCCCGCATGTCGCGGCGGCTAGGGGTTTCCGTAGGGGTTTCCCGCCCCGACAGGGGTGCCCCGGGCCGTCGCGGTGTGGGGAAATCGGCTAATGCGAGTTCTCGCCACCGTCACCGCGAACGCCTCCCACACCAGATCGCTGGCCATCGCGGTCGAGCCGCTGATCCGGGCCGGCCACGAAGTCGTCATCGCGTCGTCGCCCGATTTGGAGGCGCTGCTGGGTCCCCTGGGAGTTCCGGTGCACCCGGTGATCCCCAGCCTCGGGCCGATGATCGGGCCGGCCGACCGCGCCGCGGTCGACGTGTTCCTGGAGGCCGTCCAGGCCGACCTGGCCACGGGCGTGCACCTGTTCGCCGGGCTGCCGGCCGTGTCGCGCGGCACGCGCACGCTGCTGGAGCTGGCCGAGCAGGTGCGGCCGGACCTGATCGTCCGCGACGACGCCGAGTTCTGCGCCCTGCTGGTGGCCGAGCATCTCGGCATCCCGCACGTCTGCCTGCCCGGCTCGTTCGCGAACCTGCTCGACCCGGTGCTCGGGGCCGAGTCGCTGAGCCCGCACTGGGCCGCCCTCGGTCACCACGAGCCGTTCGCCCCCGAGGCGATCTACCGGCACGGCCGGGTGGACTACGTGCCGGCGGCGTTCGACTTCGCCGCCCACGACACGGGCGCCGTGCTGCGCTACCGGCAGCCGGTCCTGACCCGGGAGGGCGAGCGACTGCCGGCGTGGATCGCCGAGGCATCCGGCGAGAAGCCGCTGATCTACGCCGCGCTGGGCACGCGGCTGCCACCCGGCCACGCCGGCGTCGTGGCCGCGATCATCGATGCAGTGTCCGAAATGGACTGTCAGGCTCTGGTGTCCATCGGCGGGCTGGCGGCGCCGGCCGGCCCGCTGCCCGATCACGTGCACCTCGTGGAGCAGGCGCCCCAGCCCCTGGTGCTGGAGGCCGCGGACCTGTTCATCACCCACGGCGGCTACAACAGCCTCCGTGAGGCGCTGCGTTCGGGCACGCCGATGGTGGTGGTGCCCGGAGTCCTGGACCAGCCGCACAACGGAGCCCGTGTGGCCGAACTCGGCCTGGGCGAGGGAACCACCACGCCGTCGGCCGAGGTGCTGGCCGACCTGTGCCGGGAAGTCCTCGGCGGGCCGAGCTACGGCCGCCGGGCCCGCCAGTCCCGGGCCGCCGTGCTCACGCTGCCGGACATGGCGCAGCTGGTGGCCGATCTGGAAAAGCTGGCGACTCGCTGACGTGAAGGGAAAAACCGTGACTAGTCGGCAGGCCGCGCCGCAGGCGGACCGGCTCGACCAGGCGGCCGTCCTGGTGGCGGTGGCGGTGGCCCTGGGGTCGGTGCTGCCGGTGGTCGACAACACCGTCGTCAACGTGGCGCTCCAGGCGTTGGCCGTTCAGTTCCACACCTCCCTGGACACGCTGCAGTGGCTGGCGTCCGGCTACATGCTGGCGCTGGCCGCGGTCATTCCGCTCAGCGCCTGGTCGGCCGGCCGGTTCGGCGCCAAGCGGGTCTACCTGGCCGCGATCGCGGTGTTCACGGTGGGCTCGATGCTGACCGGGGCGGCCTGGGACATCGCGTCGCTGATCGGATTCCGTGTCCTGCAAGGACTCGGCGGGGGCCTACTGTCCACTGTGGGCGTCGCCATGCTGGCCAGGGCGGCCGGACCCGGTCGGATCGGCCGGATGATGTCGATCATCAGCATCCCGGTCATGCTCGGTCCGATCTTCGGACCGGTGCTCGGCGGCTGGCTGGTCGACACGCTGGACTGGCGCTGGGTGTTCTTCGTCAACGCGCCGATCGGGCTGGCCGCCGTCCTGGTCGCCCTGCGGGTCCTGCCGGCCGACGGCCCCGGCCGGCCCGGCCGGCTGGACTTCGTCGGCCTGGCCATGGCCTCCCCCGGCACGGCGCTGCTGATCTACGGCGTGTCCAACGTGCTGTCGGCCGGTGGGGTGGGCGCGGTCGGCGTGTGGCTGCCGATCGCCGCCGGACTGGCGCTGATCGGCGGTTTTGTCCTGCGCGCCAACCGGATCGCCAACCCGCTGGTCGACCTGCGGCTGTTTCGCGACCGGACGTTCACCCTCGGCGCCGTCGCGATCGGGCTGTTCTACGCCCCGTTCCTCGGCGTGCAGCTGCTGATCCCCACGTACTTCCAGCTGGTGCACGGCGAATCGGCGCTGGTGTCGGGGCTGATGCTGGCCCCGCAGGGCATCGGCGCGATCATCACCATGCCCGTGGGCGGGCGCCTGGTCGACCGCTTCGGGCCGCGCTGGGTGGTGCTGCCCGGCCTGCTGACCATGGCGGCCGGGCTGGCGGTGTTCGTGGTGGCCGGGCCGTCCACGCCGTACTGGGTGCTGGTGGCGGCGCTGCTGGTGCTGGGCCTCGGGTTGGGCGTGGCGGTGGCGCCGATGAACGCCGCCGCGCTGCGTGCGCTGGCGCCCGACGACATGGCGATGGCCTCCACCACCACGAACATGATCCGGCAGACCTCCGGCGCGATCGGGGCGGCGGTGTTCTCGATCGTGCTGGCCGGTCTGCTCGCGGCCCGGTTCGGCGTGCCGGCCAGCCAGGGGCAGGCGGCCGCCACGACCGCGCTCGCCGCGCCGGCCACGCACGCGGCGGCCTCGGTCGCCACCACGGATTCCTTTGCCACGACCTTCTTGTGGGCCATCGCGGCCATGGTCGTGAGCGTCCTTCCCGTGCTGCTGCTCCCCCGTCGCCCTCGCTGACCGAGAGCACCGGCGTGGCGGCTCTCGCGAGCCGCCACGCCTTGTCTCACGCCCAGCGCACCGGCAGGCTCCGCGGGCCGCGCACCGGCATCGCCCGCCGCCAGTCGATCGCGGCCGGGTGCACGTCCAGCGCCAGGTCCGGGCAGCGTTCGAGCAGGCTGCCGATCGCCACCTTGGCCTCCATCCGGGCCAGCGTCGCGCCCAGGCAGAAGTGCATGCCGTGGCCGAACCCGAGATGCCCGTGCGCGTTGCGGCGGATGTCGAACCGGTCGGGCTCGGGGAACTTGGCCGGGTCGCGGCCGGCGTCGGCCAGCGAGACCACCACCACCTCGCCGCCGCCCGGCACCGTGACGCCGCCGATGTCGATCGGCTCGGTGGTGAACCGGAAGGTCGGGATCTCCAGCGGGCCGTCGTAGCGCAGCATCTCCTCCACCGCGTTGCCCAGCAACGACATGTCCCCGCGCAGGGCGGCCAACTGGTCGGGGTGGGCGAGCAGGGCGACCACCCCGTTGGAGATCAGGTTGACCGTGGTCTCGTGGCCGGCCACCAGCAGCAGCCAGACCGTGCCCCGCAGCTCGTCGGCGGACAGCCGGTCGCCGTCCTCGTCGGCGGTGCGGATCAGGCCGCTGATCAGGTCCTCGCCCGGGTCGCGCCGCTTGTCCTCGATCAGCTCGGTGATGTAGTCGCTGATCGCCACGGTCGCGGCCCTGCGGGTCTCCACGTCCGGGTGGGTGATCTGGTCGCTGACCCAGCCGCGGAAGGTCGCCCGGTCCAGCGTCGGCACGCCGACCAGCTCGCAGATCACCGTGATGGGCAGCGGGAACGACAGCGACTCGACCAGGTCGGCCCGGCCGTCGGGCCGCGCGAGCATGTCGTCCAGCAGCTCGTCGGCGATGGCCTGCACGCGCGGCTCCAGCAGCTCGATCCGGCGCGGGGTGAACGCCATCGTGACCAGCTTGCGCAGCCGCGAGTGGTCGGGCGGGTCGGAGTTGAGCATGTGCGTGCCGGCGGCCGAGGTGATCACCGGCACCGACGGCGCGGCCGCGTCCAGCCGCTTGGACAGCCGCGGGTCGGCCAGCGCCGCCCGCCCCGCCTCGTAGCCGACGACCAACCACGCCTCGAAGCCGCCGGGGATCCGCACCCGGTGCACCGGGCCGCGGGCCCGCAGCTCCGCGTAGAACGGGAACGGGTTGCGGAGGAACTCCTCCCCCAGCCCGACGAGGTCGATGACCTCGGTTGTCGTCATGTGTGCTCCTTTCACAGCGTGTGGGAAAGCCAGTCCTGGACGATCGCCGCGGTCACGTCGGCGTGGTCGTCGAGCATCGAGAAGTGGTTGCCGGGGCCGTCGACCGTGTCGTGCGCGGCCGGCCAGGACGGTTGCCAGGCCGGGCCGTGCGCGTCGCCGGGCGGCGGCTCGGTCGCGCGGACCAGCAGCGTCGGCGCGGACAGTTCGGCCGGCCGCCACGACCACAACAGCCGGAAGTAGCCGCCCATCGCGGTCATCCGGTCGTCGCTCATCGGCGCGCCCGACCGCCGGTGTCCGAGCACGGCGTCGGCCACGCCGGGCAGCAGGCCGGTCACCGCGTCGTCGCCGAACGAGAACGCGTCCAGCAGCACCACCGCGCGCGGGGCGAAGCCGCGCCGTTCCAGCTGGCTGGCCACGGCATGCGCGATGCTGCCGCCGGAGGAATGCCCGAGCAGCACGAAGGACGAGTCGCCGGCCGCCTTCAGCACCGACCGGGCGTGCCGGTCGACGAGCGCCTCCAGGTTCTCGGGCAGCGGCTGGCCGCCGGTGAACCCGGGCTGGGGCAGAGCGAAGACGTTGCGCCGGCCGCGGAACGACGCGGCGAACCGCGCGTACTGGTGCGGACCGGCGATGGCCAGCACCGAGGGCAGGCAGATGATGTCGGTCGGCATCTCCCCCGCCGCCAGCCGCACCAGCGGCGCGGTGTCGGCGCCGGGCCCGAAGGTGGGCCGGAACCGGGCCGCATCCGCGAGCAGGCTCAGAAACTCCGCGACCTTGTCCTGTTGGCGCGCGGCGGCCAGCAGCGGGAGCCAGGTTCCGGTCGGCTCCTCTTCCGCCGGCGCGGCCGCGGACAGTGTCGTCGGCAGCTCGCCGACCAAGTGGCGGGCCAACTTCCGCGGCGTCGAGTGTTCGAACAGGACAGTGGTCGGGATGCGCAGCCCGAGTGCGGCGGCCAGCCGGTTGCGCAGGTCGACCGTGGTCAGCGAGTCGAAGCCCATCTCCAGGAACTCGCGCCCCTCCTCGACAGCGCCCGGCGAGCCGTGGCCGAGGACCCGTGCCACCTGACCGGCGACGAGTTCGACCAGAATTTCCTCCCGCTCGGTGTCGGGACGGCCGGCGAGCTTGTGCGACAACGAGTCCCTCGACTCGCCGCCGTCCGAGCTGCGTCGCATCGGGACCCGCACCAGCCCCCTCAGCAGCGGCGGCACGTCCTGGCCGCGCAACGCCGGGAGGTCCAGCCGGACGGGCGCGACCACGGCGTCGGGCTGGGCGATCGACAGGTCGAACAGCTCCATGCCGTCGGCCTCGGTGAGGGCGATCATGCCGCTTCGGCGCAGCCGTGCGGTGTCGGACGCGCCGACTCCGCTGAGCATGGCGCTGCCGATGTCGCCCCACAGTCCCCACGCGATCGAGGTCGCTGGCAGGCCATCGGCCGCGCGTTGCCGGGCGAGCGCGTCCAGGACGGTGTTGGCCGCCGCGTACGCGCCCTGGCCGGCGCTGCCGAGCAGGCCGGCCGCCGAGGAGAACAGCACGAAGGCCTTGAGGGGCGAGGACGCGGTCAGCTCGTGGAGGTTGAGCGCGGCGTCGACCTTGGGGCGCAGCACGCGGTCGATCGACTCGTCGGTCAGCGAGTCGAGGGTTCCGTCGCCGAGCACGCCGGCGGAGTGCACCACCGCGGTCAGCGGGTGCTCGGCGGGAACGGCCGCCAGCACCTCGGCCAGCCGCTGCCGGTCGGCGGCGTCGCCGGCCTCGATCGTGACGTGCACGCCGAGTTGGCTCAGCTCAGCCATGATCTCGCCGGCGGCCGCCGCCGACCGCCCGCTGCGGCTGAGCAGCAGCATCCGCCGAACACCGTGCCGGCGGGCCAGATGCCGGGCGACCAGCCGCCCCAGGCCGCTGGTGCCGCCGGTGATCAGCACCGTGCCGGCCGGATCGAACTCCGGGCCGGCGCCCGGATCGAACGCCATGCGTTCCAGGCGGGGCGCGCTCAGTGCGCCGGCCCGCAGCGCCAGCTGCGGCTCCCCGGCGGCGAGAACCGTGGCCAGGACGTCTTCCACCGCACCGAAATCGTCGGCATCGACCAGACAGAACCGGTCCGGCCACTCCGACTGCGCCGAGTGCATGAGCCCCCACGCGGCCGCTTGGGCCAGGTCGGTCGGGGCCTGTCCGTCCACCCCGACCGCGCCGGAGGTGACGAGCACGAGCCGGGAACGGGCGAAACGGTCCTCGGCCAGCCACGACCGGGCCAGGTCGACGACCTTGGCCAGGCCACCGCGAACGGTGGCGCCGTCACTCGGCCACTGCGCCACGACCACGTCCGGCACGGACTCGCCGACCGCGGTCAGATCGAGACCGGGCAACACAACCCGGCTCGGGTTGCCGCCCTGGTGGGGAACACGAACCCAGTGCACGCCGAACAGCGAGTCGTGTCGGGCCAGTCGGGCCCGGCGCAGCTCCTGCGCGCCGACCTCGCGCAGCCCGAGGGACTCGATCGACACCACCGGCTCGCCGGCCGTGTCGGCCACCTGAAGCGAGACCGACCCGGACGGCAGCGGCGTCAACCGCACCCGCAGCGCCGTGGCGCCCCGCGCGTGCAGCCGGATTCCGTTCCAGGCATAGACAAGCGGGAAGGTCCCGGTCGTGGTCGCGGTCACGTCCCGGGGGCCGACGCCCACCGCGTGCAGGGCGGCGTCCAGCAGCGCGGGGTGCACACCGAACCGCTCGGCGGCGTCGCGCTGGTCGTCGGGGATCACCACCTCGGCGAAGATCTCCTCGCCGCGCCGCCACCCCGACCGCAGGCCCTGGAACGTCGGCCCGTACTCGATGCCCAGGCCGGCGAACAGGTCGTAGAGCCGGTCCACCGGCAGTGGCTCGCTGCCCGCCGGCGGCCACGCCCGCAGGTCGAAGCCGGCCGGCTGCCCGGAGCGGCCCAGCGACCCGGAGGCGTTGAGCGTCCACGGCCGGCCGGGTTCGGCGTCGTCGGGCTGCGAGTAGATGTGAACGGGACGGGAACCGGCCGGGTCGGGCTCCCCGACCATGAGCTGGAACCGCATGGCCCGCTGCTCGGTGAGCACCAGCGGCTCCCCGATCACCAGCTCCTCCACCAGATCGCAGCCCACGTGGTCGCCGGCGCGCATGGTCAGGTCGAGGAAACCGGTGCCGGGGAACAGAACGGTGCCGATGATGGCGTGATAGGCCAGCCACGGCTGGGCGCGCAGGGACAGGCGGCCGGTGAACACCACCGCGCCGCCGTCGCCCAGTTCCGTCGCCGCGGTCAGCAGCGGGTGGTCCACCGGGACCAGCCCCGCCGACTCGAGATCGGCGGTGGCGGCAACCGGAGTGGGCCAGTGGCGCTCGCGTTGGAAGGCGTAGGTGGGCAGGTCGACGACGTTGCCCTTGGGCACCGCGGTGGTCCAGTCCACGGTGGCGCCGTGCACGTAGGCGGCGGCCATCGACCGGAGGAACGCCGCCAGGCCACCGTCATCACGCCGCAGCGAGCCGATCGCCGCCGCCGCACCGTCCACAGTGTCCTGGACGGCGGCGGTCAGCACCGGGTGCGGGCTGGCCTCGATGAACACCCGGTGGCCCTGCTCGACCAGAGCCCGCACGGCCGGCTCGAAGCTCACCGGTTCACGCATGTTCCGGTACCAGTACTCGGCGTCCAGCGGCTCGCTCAGCCAGTCGGCGGTGACCGTCGAGAAGAACGGGATCTTGGCCGGTCGGGGTGCGATCGGCGCGAGCAGACTCAGCAGTTCCTCGCGCAGGGGCTCGACATGGGCGCAGTGCGAGGCCACGCCGGCCGCGACGCGCTTGGCGTTGGGCACCGCCGCCAGCACCGCGTCCAGGCCGACAATGTCGCCCGCGACGACCACGGAGCCTGGTCCGTTGACGGCGGCGATCGACACCCCGGGCGGCAGGAGCTCACGGACCTTGGCCTCGGGCAGCGGCACCGAGACGATGCCACCCTTGCCAACCAACGCCTTCAACGCCTGTGACCGCAGGCAGATCACCCGCACCGCGTCGTCGAGCGACAGCGCGCCGGCCACATACGCTGCGGCGATCTCTCCCTGCGAATGGCCGACCACCGCCGCCGGCTCCACGCCGTGCGAACGCCACAGCGCGGCCAGCGACACCATCACCGAGAAGAGCACCGGCTGCACGATGTCGATCTCGGCCAGCGCTTCGGGGTCGCTGAGCGTCTCCCGCAGCGACCAGTCCACAGAGGACTTGAGTGCGCGGGCGCACTCCTCCATCTGCTCGGCGAAGACCGGACTGGTGTCCCACAACTCGGTCGCCATGCCCACCCACTGCGAACCCTGGCCCGGGAAGACGAAGACCGCCTTGGCCGCGCCCTTCGCCACGCCGGCGACGCCCGCGCCGTCGGCGATCTCCGCCAGGCCCCGCCGGAAGCCCTCCCGGTCGGCGGCGACTACCACCGCGCGGTGGGCGAACGTGGCCCGGGCGGCGACCAGCGAATGGGCCACGTCCGCCGTCGCCACCTCGGGGTGGGCCGCGATGTGCTCGTGAAGCCGGAATGCCTGGTCCCGCAACGCCGATTCCGTTCGCGCCGAGAGAATCCACGGGGTGAGGCGGTCCGCCGGCGGCTCCGCGGTCTCGGCGTCCCCCTGCTCGACGATCAGGTGCGCGTTGGTGCCGCTGATGCCGAACGAGGAGACGCCGGCCCGGCGCGGCCGGCCGTTCTCCGGCCACGACACGGCCCGCGTGAGCAGCCGGACGTCGCCGGCCGACCAGTCGACCTCCAGCGAGGGCTGGTCCACGTGCAGCGTCGCGGGCAGGGTGTCGTGGCGCAGGGCCAGCACCATCTTGATCACGCCGGTCACGCCGGCGGCGGCCTGGGTGTGGCCGAGGTTGGACTTCACCGACCCCAGCCACAGCGGCCGGTCCCGGTACCGGCCGTAGGCCTGGAGCAGCGCCTGCGCCTCGATCGGATCGCCGAGCGCGGTGCCGGTGCCGTGCGCCTCCACGGCGTCCACATCGGACGGTTCGAGGCCGGCGTCCAGCAGGGCCGCGCGGATGACCCGCTGCTGGGCCGGCCCGTTCGGCGCGGTGAGCCCGCTGCTGGCGCCGTCCTGGTTGACCGCCGAGCCGCGCACCACCGCCAACACGCGGTGACCGTTGCGCCGAGCCTCAGACAGCCGCTCCAGCAGCACCACGCCGACGCCCTCGGCCCAGCCCGTGCCGTCGGCCGCCGCGGCGAACGCCTTCGTGCGGCCGTCGGCCGAGAGCACCTTCTGCCGGCCGAACTCGACCAGCGGCGCCGGCGTCGCCATCACCGACACGCCACCGGCCAGCGCCAGCGAGCACTCACGCCGCCGAAGTGACTGCGCGGCCAGGTGGATCGCCACCAGCGAGGACGAGCAGGCGGTGTCCAGCGTGATCGCCGGCCCCTCGAAGCCGAAGGTGTAGGCGATCCGGCCGGAGATGACGCTGGACGTGCTGCCGGTGACCAGGTGGCCCTCCAGCTCCGGCGGCGCGGGCTGCCAGCGGAAGCCGTAGCCCTGGTCCGCCGCGCCCATGAACACGCCGACGTCCTGGCCCCGCATGGCCGTCGGGTCGACGCCGGCCCGCTCGAACGCCTCCCAGGACACCTCCAGCGCCAGGCGCTGCTGGGGGTCCATCGCGGCCGCCTCGCGGGGCGAGATGCCGAAGAAGTCGGCGTCGAACTCGGTGGCATCGCGGAGGAATCCGGCTGTCCTGACGTAGGTGGTACCGGGGTGGTCGGGGTCCGGGTCGTAGAGGCCGTCCACGTCCCAGCCCCGGTCGGTGGGCAGCGGCCCGAGCGCGTCCCGTCCGTCGGCGAGCAGGTCCCACAGCTGCTCGGGCTCGGTCACGCCGCCGGGCAGCCGGCAGCCCATGCCGACGATCGCCAGCGGCTCGCTGGCCGCCTCGGTCTGCTGCCGCAGTTTCTCGTTGGCCTTGAGCAGCGCCCGCAGCGCGTCGAGCGTCTTCTGGTCGGTCTGGGTCATCGTCTGCCTCCGGGTTCAGTGGTCGGAGCTGTCCAGCGCCAGCTGAACCAGGTCGTCGAGGTCCATCACGTCGATCGCGTCCGGCAGTTCCTCGGCGGCCTCGTCGGGGAACCGGCTGCGGCGCAGGTGCCCGGCCATGGCCGCGGGCGTGGGGTAGTCGAAGATCGCCGCCGTTGTCAGGCGGGAGCCGGTGGCCGCGCCGAGGCGGTTGCGCAGCTCCAGCGCGGTCAGGGAGTCGAAGCCCATGTCGAAGAAACCGCGCTCGACGTCGATCGCGTCGGCCGAGGCGTGGCCCAGCACCGCCGCTGTCTCCGCGCGGACGAGGTCGAGCAGCAGCCGGTCGCGGGACTCGTTGTCGGGCAGGGCGGCCAGCTTCGCCGAGATGTCCGAAGTGGAGTGTCGCTCGGCCCCGCGGGCGCGGGGGCGGATGATGCCGCGCAGCATCGGGGTCAGCGTCCCGTTGTCCGCCTCGGCCCGCAGCGCGGCCGCGTTCAGCCGGACCGGCAGCACCAGCGCCCGGTCGACGCCCAGTGCGGCGTCGAACAGGGCCAGTCCCTGGGCCGCCGACAGCGTGTCCAGCCCACCGCGGCCGACCCGGACGTGGTCGGCGGTCGCGAGCCGGCTCGTCATGCCCAGCTCCGGCGTCCACGGCCCCCAGGCCAGCGACTGCGCCGCCACGCCGCCGGCCCGCAGGCGGGCGGCGAAGGCGTCGAGAAAGGCGTTCGCGGCCGCGTAGTTGCCCTGGCCCGGGCCGCCGAGGACGCCGGCGGCCGAGGAGAACAGCACGAACGCCGCGAGGTCGAGGTCCTTGGTCAGCTCGTGGAGGGTGACCGCCGCGTGCACCTTCGGCCGCAGCACCTCGTCCACCTGCTCAGGCGTCAGCGCCGACACCACCGAGTCCGCCACCACCCCGGCGCTGTGCACCACGGCGGTTAGCGGGTGCTCGGCCGGGATCCGCGCCAGCACTGCCGCCAGCGCATCCCGGTCGGCGACGTCGCAGGCCTCGACGGTGACCGTCGCCCCCATCTCGGCCAGGTCCGGCGGCACTTCCCGGGCACTGCGGCTGACCAGCACCAGGCGCCGCACACCGTGTTCGGCCACCAGGTGGCGGGCCAGGAGCGATCCCAGTCCGCCGGACGCGCCGGTGACCAGGACCGTGCCGTCCGGGTCGATGGCCCGCGGCATGGTCAGCACGATCTTGCCGATGTGCTTGCCCTGGCTCATGGTGCGGAACGCGGCCGGCGCCCGGCGCACGTCCCATCGCGTCACCGGCAGCGGCCTCAGGCGGCCGGCCGCGAACATCTCCAGCACCTCGGCCAGCATCTGCCGGATCCGTTCGGGGCCGGCGTCCATCAGGTCGAACGCCTCGACCTCGTCGCGGATGTCGGCCTTGCCCATCTCCAGGAACCGCCCGCCCGGGGCCAGCAGGCGCAGCGACGTGTCGATGAACTCGCCGGTGAGCGAGTTGAGCACCACGTCAACGCCCCGCCCGCCGGTCGCGGCGAGGAACTGGTCGCCGAACTCCACCGTCCGCGAGGACGCCAGGTGCGTGTCGTCGACACCGGACTCCCGCAGCACGTCCCACTTCGCCGGGCTGGCCGTGCCGAACACCTCGGCCCCGAGGCACTTGGCCACCTGCACAGCGGCCATGCCGACGCCGCCGGCAGCAGCGTGCACGAGCACCGACTCCCCCGCGCTGAGCCGGGCCAGGTCCACCAACCCGTAGTAGGCGGTCAGGAACGCGACCGGCACCGACGCCGCCTGCTCGAACGACCAGCCGTCGGGAATCGGCGCGACGGTCCGGTGATCGGTCACCGCGGTCGGACCGAACGCGTGCGTGAACAGGCCGAGCACCGCCTCGCCGACCGCGAGGCTGGTCACGTCCGGCGCGACCTCGGTGACCACGCCGGCGCCTTCGATGCCGATGGTCACCTCGCCGGGGTAGGCACCGAGCGCGCCCAACACGTCACGGAAGTTCACGCCGGCCGCGCGCATGGCCACCCGGACCTCACCGGGCTTGAGCGGCTGCTCGGGCGCGGCGACGAGGGCGAGGCCGTCAAGCGAACCCCGCCGGCGGATGTCCAGCCGCCAGCTGGGCTCGTCGGTCGCCAGCACGTCGTCGATCGGCACCAGCCGCGGCGCGTGCGGGACTCCCCCGCGCAGCGCCAACTGAGGCTCGTCAGCGGCGATGAGCCGGCCCAGCTCGCCGGTCACGTCGTCGAGATTGTCGGCCGCCAGCACCACGAACCGGCGCGGATGCTCGGTCTGGGCCGACCGCACCAGGCCCCACAGGGCGGCGTGCGACGGGTCGTCCGGGCCACGGGTGACCAGCACGAGCCGGGAATCGGCGAAGCGGTCCTCGGCCAACCAGGACTGTAGGAGCCCCAGCACATCCACCACGCCGTCGCGCACCTCGGCCGGACTGCCCCCACGTCCATCGTCCAAATAGGACACGAGCACGACGTCGGGCACGGTCGTCAGGCCGGAGAGGTCATCGACCAGCGCCCAGGTGGGCTCGACCAGCGGAACCTCGGCCTCCGGCAACGGCGCCCAGTCGACCTCGTACAGCGTCTGACCGGCGGCGACCGGTCGCATCCGCACGGAATCCACCGAGGCGACCGGCCGGCCCGCGCTGTCGGCGACCGTGAGTGACACGGTGTCCTCCGCCGTCGCGACCATGCGGACCCGCAGGCTGCTCGCCCCCGCCTGGCGGCAGGTGATGCCGTTCCAGGAGAACGGCATCACGTCCCGCTCCGGCATGCCCTCCCGCAGCGCAACGGCCTGTAGGGCGGCGTCCAACAGCGCCGGGTGCAGTCCGAAGCCGGCCGTGTCCTGGTCGACAACGACCTCGGTGAAGATCTCCTCGCCCCGCCGCCAGGCCGCGACCAGGCCACGGAAGGCCGGGCCGTAGTGGAAGCTGCTGGCCGCGGCGATCCGGTCGTACAGGCCGTCGACGGGCACGGGCACCGTCCCCGACGGCGGCCATTCGGTCAGGTCGTGATCGGCCGAGGCCGGTCCGGCGGCCAGTGTGCCGCTGGCGTGTCGGGTCCAGTCGCCGTCGTCGCGCCGGGCATACAGGTTCAGCGAGCGCACGCCGTTCTCGTCCGGCGGGTCGACCGCGAGCTGGAACTGCACCGGCTCGTTCAGCAGCAGCGGGGCTTCGATGGTGAGCTCGTCCACCCGGTCGAGGCCCAGCCGGGAAGCGGCCTGCAACGCCAGTTCCACGTATCCGGCGCCGGGGAAGACGACATCGCCGCCGACCGCGTGATCAGCCAGCCAGGGATGGGTTCGCGTGGAAAGCGTGCCGGTGAACAGCATCGCCTCGGTGCCGGCGACCGGCACGCACGCTCCCACCAGCGGATGCCCGCCGCTCGCGAGTCCGGCGGCCGCGACATCACCGGACCGTCGGCCACCACGCATCCAGTAACGCTGGCGCTGGAAGGCATATGTGGGCAGGTCGGTCCGCCGCGCGCCGCTCTCGGCGAACACTCCCGGCCAGTCCACCGCCACGCCGTTGACCCACATCGTGGCCAGCGCGGTGAACGCCGACTGCTGTTCGTCGCGATCCTTGCGCCCGGTCGCGACGGTGAGCGGGATCGCCTCGGCGGCCAATGCGGTCAGCGTGCCGTCGGGGCCGATCTCCAGTGCCGCGGTCACGTTCTCGGCCCGCATGGCCGCCACGGCATCGGCGAAACGAACCGTGTCCCGCACGTGCCGCACCCAATACGCGGGGTCGGCGATCTCCGCCGTGACCCGCCCACCGGTGACCGTGGACACGAACGGGATGCTCGGCGGCGCGAACGTCAGCGTCTCGACCACGCGGCCGAACTCGGCCAGCATGGGCTCCATCAGCCCGGAGTGGAACGCGTGGCTGACCCGCAACCGCTTGGTGCGGGCGAAATCGCCGGCGGCCGCCAGGACCGACGACTCCGCGCCGGACAGCACAACCGCGTTCTCGCCGTTCACGGCGGCCAGACTGACCTCGTTGCCCAGCAACGGAAGCACCTCGGACTCCGACGCCTCGACGGCGATCATCGCGCCGCCGGCCGGCAGCTCCCGCATCAACCGGCCCCGCGCGGCGACCAATGCCGCGGCGTCGGCCAGCGAAAGCACCCCGGCGACATGCGCCGCCGCGATCTCACCGACCGAATGTCCGGCGACCACGTCCGGGCGCACGCCCCAGGACCGCACCAGGCGGAACAGGGCCACCTGGAAGGCGAACAACGCCGGCTGCGCGTCGCCGGTGTCGTCACGGCCGGCCAGCATTGCCTCCCGCACCGACTTCCCGACCAACGGATCCAGTGCCGCGCAGACCTCGTCGAGCGCCCGAGCGAACACCGGGAACCGCTCGTACAGCTCGCGGCCCATGCCGGCGCGCTGGGATCCCTGGCCGGAGAACAGGAACGCGACCTTGTGCTCACTGGCGACGCCCGTGATCTCCTGCCCGGCCGGCCACGCGTCAAGCGCCTCGGCAACGACGACAGCGCGATGGGACAGCGCGGCGCGGGTGGTCGCGAGGGTGAAGGCGGTGTCGAGCGGGTCGCCGCCGCGGAGGGCTTCGATCTGGGCGCGCAGCGCTTCCTCGGTGTGGCCCGAGACCACGAACGGCAGCACGCCGTGCGGTTGCCGCGCGGTGTGATCCACC
The DNA here is from genome assembly GCF_044547355.1 of Kutzneria sp. NPDC052558. Taxonomy (NCBI): domain Bacteria; kingdom Bacillati; phylum Actinomycetota; class Actinomycetes; order Pseudonocardiales; family Pseudonocardiaceae; genus Kutzneria; species Kutzneria sp. NPDC052558. Next base: position 227,883 of record NZ_JBIUAG010000010.1, on the reverse strand, counting down.
TCTTCCTGGACCGACTCCAGGATCACGTGCGCGTTGGTGCCGCTGACGCCGAACGACGACACTCCGGCCCGGCGCGGGCGATCACCCGGCTGCCACGGGATGTTCTCGGTCAGCAGCCGGACCGCGCCGGCCGTCCAGTCCACATGGGACGAAGGCTGGTCGATGTGCAGGCTGCTCGGCAGAACGCCGCCGCGCATCGCCAGCACCATCTTGATCACGCCGGCCACCCCGGCCGCGGCCTGGGTGTGGGCGATGTTGGACTTCACCGATCCCAGCCACAGCGGGCGGTCACGGTCCTGCCCGTAGGTCGCGATCAACGCCTGCGCCTCGATCGGATCCCCGAGCACGGTTCCGGTGCCGTGCGCCTCCACAGCGTCCACATCGGACGGTTCAAGGCCGGCGCTGGCCAATGCCTGCCGGATCACCCGCTGCTGCGAACGACCGTTGGGCGCGGTCAGGCCGTTGGACGCGCCGTCCTGGTTGACGGCCGAGCCCTTGAGGACGGCCAGCACCGGGTGCCCGTTGCGCCGGGCGTCGGACAGCCGCTCCAGCACCAGCAGGCCGGCACCCTCACCCCACGCGGTGCCGTCGGCGGCATCGGCGAACGGTTTGCACCGGCCGTCCGTGGCCAGACCCCGCTGCCGGGAGAACTCGACGAAGATCGCCGGGGTCGACATCACCGTGACCCCGCCGGCCAGCGCCAGCGTGCACTCGCCCTGCCGCAACGACTGCGCGGCCAGATGCATGGCCACCAGCGAGGACGAGCACGCCGTGTCGACGGTGATGGCCGGGCCCTCCAGGCCGTAGGCGTACGACAATCGGCCCGACACCACGCTGGCGGCGTTGCCCGCGAGCAGATAGCCCTCGGTCCCGGTCGGAGCCTGCTCGAAGCCGCTGCGGTAGTCCTGTCCGTTCGTGCCGACAAAAACGCCGGTCCGGCTGCCCCGCGTGGACGTGGGGTCGATGCCGGCGCGTTCGAAGGCCTCCCAGGCCGTCTCCAGCAGCAGCCGCTGCTGGGGATCCATGGCCAGCGCCTCGCGCGGAGAGATGCCGAACAGGTCGGCGTCGAAGTCGGCGATGCCGGTCAGGAACGCGCCGCGCCGGGTGTAGCTGGTGCCGGTGTGGTCGGGATCGGGGTGGTAGAGGGCGTCGACGTCCCAGTCCCGGTCGGTCGGGAAGGCGCCGACGGCCTGGCCGCCCTCGACCAGCAGCCGCCAGAAGTCCTCGGGCGACCGGACGTCGCCGGGGAACCGGCAGCTCATGGCCACGATCGCGATCGGCTCGTCGGCGGCCGCCTCCGCCGTTTCCGTCGGCGTGGTCTCGGTCCCGAGCAGCAGGTCGCCGATGTGCTCGGCCAGCACGCGGGCGGCCGGGTAGTCGAACACCACCGTGCTCGGCAGCCGGAGCCCGGTCGCCGCGTTGAGCCGGTTGCGCAGTTCCACCGCCGTCAACGAGTCGAAGCCGAGCTCCCGGAACGCCCGGTCGGCGGCGACCGAGTCCACGCTGTCGTGGTGCAGGGCCGCGGCAGCGTGAGTGCGGACGAGCGTGAGCAGCGTGCGGGCCCGTTCCTCCGGCGGCTCGGCCGCCAGCCGCTGGCGCAGGCCGTCCTCGGCGGGAGCGGGTTTCTCGACGAGGTCACGGCCCCAGGGCTGGGCGCCGGTCGCCGCGGCGTGGCGGTCCCAGTCGATGTCCACGACCGTGACGGTTGTGGCGTTACGGGCCAGCACGGTCCGCAGCACCCGCATGGCCGCCGTCGGCCTCATCGGCCGGACTCCGGTGTGGCGCAACCGTTCCTCGATCACGCCGGTGTCGGCCAGTCCGCCTTCGGCCCAGGCGCCCCACGCCACCGACGTCGCGACGAGGCCGTCGGCCCGCCGCTGCTCGGCCAGCGCGTCCAGACAGGCGTTGGCTGCCGCGTAACCGCCCTGGCCCGCGCTGCCCAGGACCCCGGCCGCCGAGGAGAACAGCACGAACGCGGTGAGCGGCAGGTCACGGGTCAGCTCGTGCAGGATCGCCGCCCCTGCGACCTTCGGCGCGAAGACGGCGTCCAAACGCGTGGCGTCGATGCCGTCCAGTACGCCGTCGTCCAACACGCCGGCGGTGTGGAAGACCGCGGTCGGCGGGTGCTCGGCGACCACGCGGGCCATGCCGTCCCGGTCCGCCGCGTCGCAGGCCACCACCGTCACCCGGGCCCCGGACCCGCGCAGCTCCGCCGCCAACTCCGCCGCCCCCGGAGCGTCTTCGCCTCGGCGGCTGGTCAACACCAGATGCTCCGCGCCGGACGTCGCCAGCCAGCGCGCCACGTGCCCGCCGAGCGCACCGGTTCCCCCGGTGACCAGCACCGTTCCCGTCGGCCGCCAGCTCCCGGCCGGGGTGCCGGCCTCGGCGACCCGCACCAGACGCCGTGCGAACACCGCGTCGCCCCGGATGGCCAGCTCGTTCTCGCCGTCCGTGCGGACCAGGTGCCTCAGCACCGCCGCGTCCGACAGCGTCGGCAGGTCGATCAGGCCGCCCCAGCGCTCCGGGTGCTCCACCGCGATCACCCGGCCCAGGCCCCAGAGTTGGGCCTGCTCCGGGGATTCCAGCCGGTCGTCGCCGTCGACCGACACCGCGCCACTGGTCCCCACCCACAGCGGAGCCGTCAGGCCGACGTCACCGAGGGCCTGGGTGAGGGCGACCGTGGCGGCGGTCGTGTCGAGCAGTGACAGCACACCGTCGATTCGCTCCGTCTCGGTCAGCACGGCCCGAAGCCGGCGGCCGATCTCAGCCCGGTCGGGGGTGTCGACCACGAGCCGGGTCGCCGCCCAGTCACGGTCACCCGCCGTGGCCGGCAGAACCACCAGCCAGTTTCCGGCCACCGCGCCCGGGCTTTCGACGGGCTGCCAGGCCACTCGGTACTGCCATTCGCTCTCGTCCCGCGCCGGGCCGGAGGAAAGCCAGAACCGCTGGTTCTGAAAGGCGTACGTGGGCAGGTCGACCCGATGGGCATCGGCGAAGCACGCCGCCCAGTCGACGGCGAGCCCACGCACGTGGGCCTCGGCGGTGCTGAGCAGGAACCGCTGCGGACCGCCCTCGCCACGCCGCAGCGTGCCCAGGACCGCGGCGTCGATCTCCAGCGAATCCACCGCGTCCTGCACGCCCGCGGTCAGCACAGGATGGCCGCTGGTCTCGATGAAGAACCGGAAACCCTGGCGCGCCAACGCATGGACGGCGTCCTCGAACCGCACGGCCTGCCGCAGGTTTCGGTACCAGTAGGCGCCGTCGAGCTCGGAGCCGTCCAGCCAGTCTCCGGTGACGGTCGAGAAGAACGGGATCCGGGCCGCACGGGGGCGGACCGCGGCGAGAGTCGCCGCCAGCTCGGCCTCGATGGCCTCGACGTGCGGCGTGTGCGAGGCGTAGTCCACCGGGACGCGACGGGGGCGGCCGCCGACCGCTTCGGCGGCTGCGTGCAGCGCGTCCAGCGCCTCCGGCGCACCGGCCACCACGACCGACCGTGGCCCGTTGACGGCGGCGATCCAGACGTCTTTCCCCAGGAGAGAACGGACTTCGTCGGCCGGCAGGGCGACGGACATCATGCCGCCCCGCCCGGCCAACGAGGTCGCGATGGCCTTGCTTCGCAGCGCGACCACCAGCGCGGCGTCCTCAAGGGACAGTGCGCCGGCCACGCAGGCAGCGGCGATCTCGCCCTGGGAATGGCCGACCACCGCGTCGGGTTCCACGCCATACGAGCGCCAGTGCTCGGCGAGTGACACCATCACGGCGAACAGCGCCGGCTGCACGACGTCGACCCGTTCCAACGCCTCGGCATCGGCCAGCACGTCGCGAAGCGTCCAGTCCACGGAGGACTTCAGCGCCTGGCCGCACTCGTCCATCCTGGCCGCGAACGCTCCACCCGCGGACCACAGGTCGAGAGCCATGCCCGCCCATTGCGAGCCCTGGCCGGGAAAGACGAACACCGTCTTGCCGCGCAGCTCGGCCACGCCCGAGACCAGGTTCGGCGAAACCCCGTCGCCGCCGAACGCGTCGAGCAGCTCGGCCCGTTCGGTCCCCACCGCGACGGCCCGGTGTTCGAGCCGCGATCGTGTGGTGGCCAACGAGAAACCGATGTCCACCGGCGACTCGGCCACCGTCGCGGACAGGCGCCGAGCCTGCTCGGCCAGGGCGGCCGCGGACCGGGCCGACAGCACCCACGGCACCGGCCCGCGGACCGGGGTCGGCGCGATCTCGGCCGGCGCGGGGGCCTGCTCGATGATGACATGGGCGTTGGTGCCGCTGACGCCGAACGACGAGACGCCGGCCCGGCGCGGGCGGTCGGTCTCCGGCCACGGCCGGCTTTCCGACAGCAGCCGAACGGTGCCGGCCGACCAGTCGACGTGCGGGGTGGGCACGTCGGCGTGCAGGGTCCGGGGCAGCACGCCGTGCTGCATGGCCTGCACCATCTTGATCACGCCGCCGATGCCGGCCGCCGCCTGGGTGTGCCCGATGTTGGACTTGAGCGACCCCAGCCACAGCGGCCGGTCCGCCGCCCGCCGGCCATAGGTGGCGATCAACGCCTGCGCCTCGATCGGATCGCCCAGCACCGTGCCGGTGCCGTGGGCCTCGACAACGTCCACATCGGACACGGAGAGCCCGGCGGCGACCAGGGCCCGCAGGATCACGCGTTCCTGGGACGGCCCGTTGGGCGCGGTCAGCCCGTTGGACGCGCCGTCCTGGTTGATCGCGGAACCTCGCACGACGGCCAGCACCGGGTGGTTGTGCCGGCGCGCGTCGGAAAGCCGTTCCACCAGCAGGACACCGGCGCCCTCGCCCCAGCCGGTCCCGTCCGCGCCGGCGCCGAACGCCTTGCACCGCCCGTCGCGGGACAGTCCTCGCTGACGGGAGAACTCCACGAACATGCCCGGCGTGGACATGACGGTCGCCCCGCCGACGACGGCCAGCGAGCACTCGCCGGACCGCAACGCCTGCACGGCCAGGTGCAGCGCCACCAACGACGAGGAACACGCCGTGTCCACGCTGACCGCCGGCCCCTGAAGACCCATCACGTAGGACACGCGTCCCGACACCGCACCGCCGGCGCTGCCGGTCACGCCGTAGCCGTCGGCCCCCTCGGGCAGACTTTGCAGGCGTGGCAGGTAGTCCTGGCCCATGACGCCGACGAATACGCCGGTGTCGCTACCCCGCAGCGAGGCCGGGTCGATCCCGGCGCGCTCGACGGCTTCCCACGACGTCTCCAGCAGCAGGCGCTGCTGCGGGTCAGTGGCCAGCGCCTCGCGCGGGCTCATGCCGAACATGGCCGGGTCGAAGTCGCCGGCGTCGTCGAGGAATCCGCCCTGGTCGGCGTAGGAGGCGCCACGCCGGTCGGGATCGGGGTCGAACAGCGTGTCCAGGTCCCAGCCCCGGTCGGTCGGGAAGCCGCCGACGGCGTCCGTGCCGGCCGCCACCAGGTCCCACAGCTGCTCGGGGCCGCGGATGCCGCCGGGATACCGGCAGGCCATCGCGATGATCGCGATCGGCTCGCGCCCGGCGTCCTCCAGCTCGCGCACCCGGCGGCGGGACTCCTGGAGGTCGGCGGCCGCCTTCTTCAGGTACTCGAAGAGCTCGGTTTCGGTAGCCATGGTCACTTTCCGTCGATGATCGCGAAGATCTCGGCCTGGGAGGCGGTGTCGAGGTCGATGGCCCCGGCGCCGTCGTCGGCCGCGTCGACCTTCCTCAGCAGTGCGCGCAGGCGGGTGGCCACGCCCCGCCGGTCGGTGTCGGGCAGCGCGGCCGCGGCGAACGCGGCCTCCAGGCGGGCCAGCTCGGCCGCCACGTCGCCGGCCGGCCGGTCCTCGCCGCCGCCCAGCTCGGCCGCCATCCGCTCGGCCAGCTCGGCCGGGCTCGGGTGGTCGAACAGCACGGTGCTCGGCAGCCGCAGGCCGGTGGCCGTGTTGAGCCGGTTGCGCAGCTCCACCGCCGTCAGCGAGTCGAACCCGACCTCCTTGAACGGCCGTTCGGGGGCGACGGACTCGCCGTCGGCGTGCCCGAGGACCACGGCCGCGTCGGCGCACACCAGCTCGACCAGGGTTCGACGCAGCTCGGCCGGGCCGAGGGCGGCCAGCCGGTCCCGCGCCGTCGAGGTGTCCGGGCCCGCGGCCCGCACGGCCCGGCGAGTCGGCCGGACCAGGCCGCGGAACATCGGCGGCGGCGAGTTCTCGGCCATGGCCCGCAGATCCACCCGGATGGGGGCCAACGCGGCGTGACCGGATCGAAGGCCGGCGTCGAACAGCTCCAGACCCTCCACTGTGGACAGTGATCCGAACCCGGCCCGGGCCAGCCGGGCGATGTCGGCATCGCCCAACTGCTCGGTCATGGCGCTGCGCTGTTCCCACAGGCCCCAGGCCAGTGCGACTGCGGGCAGGCCGCGGACCGCGCGGTGCTGGGCGATGGCGTCCAGCACGCTGTTGGCCGCCGCGTAGTTGGCCTGACCGGCGTTGCCCATGATCGCGGCGGCCGAGGAGAACAGCACGAACGCCGAGAGATCGAGGTGTTGGGTCAGCTCGTGCAGCTGCCACGCCGCCTCGGCCTTGGGCCGCATCACGGTGTCCAACTGCTCGGCGGTCATCGACTGCACCAGCGTGTCGTCGATCACCCCGGCCGCGTGCACCACGGCCGTGAGCGGGTGCGTCGCCGGGATGCTGTCCAGCAGTTCGGCCAGGCGGTCCCGGTCGGCGACGTCGCAAGCCGTGACTGTCACCGTCACGCCGAGCGCGGTCAACTCCTCGGCCAGCCGCTCCGCCTTGCCGCTGCGGGAAACCAGCATCAGGTTGCGAATCCCGTGCTCGTGCACCAGATGCCGGGCCACTTCGCCGCCCAGCGCTCCGGTGCCGCCAGTGATCAGGACAGTGCCGTGGGGGTCGAGCGGCTTCGGCACCGTGAGCACGACCTTGCCGATGTGCCGGGCCTGGCTGAGCCAGCGCACGGCCTCCGGGGCACGGCGAATGTCCCACGCCGTCACCGGCGGCGGGGTCAGCTGGCCGCGGTCGAACAGGTCGATCAGCGCCGCGAGCATCTTCTCGATCAGCTCGGGACCGCACTCCATCAGGTCGAACGCCGAGTAGGCCACGTTCTCGGCCACCGTGCGCGGATCCCGGATGTCGGTCTTGCCCATCTCCAGGAACCGCCCGCCGCGCGGCAGCAGCCGCAACGAGGCGTCCACGAACTCCCGGGCCAGGCAGTCGAGCACCACATCGACACCACGGCCGCCGGTGGTGGCCATGAAATGCCGTTCGAAGTCGAGATCCCGTGAGGAGGCAAGGTGATCGTCGTCGATACCCAGCGCGCTGAGCACCGGCCACTTCGGCCGGCTCGCCGTCGCGAACACCTCCGCACCCAGGTGCCGGGCCAACTGGGTGGCGGCCGTGCCGACACCGCCGGTCGCGGCATGGATCAGCACCGATTCGCCGGCCCGCAGGCCGCCCAGCTCGACCAGCCCGTAGTAGGCGGTCAGGTACACCACCGGCACCGCGGCCGCCTGCGCGAACGACCAGCCGGCCGGCATCCGCGCCACCAGCCGCCGGTCGACCACCACCTGCGGTCCGAACGAGCCGGCGGTGAACAGGCCGAACACGTGATCGCCGGGGCCGAGGTCGGCGACGTCGGAACCGACCTCGATCACCACGCCCGCGCCCTCGCTGCCCATGATGCCCGCGCCCGGGTACATGCCCAGCGCGATCAGCACGTCACGGAAGTTGAGGCCGGCCGCCCGCACCGAGACCCGGATCTCGCCCGGGCCGAGCGGCGCGGCCGCGGCCGGGGCGGGCAGTGCGGCGAGGCTGTCGAAGCTGCCCGCCGTCACCACGTCCATCCGCCACGGCCCCTCCGCCGGCGGCAGCAGCCAGCCGTCCTCGGCGGCCCGGGCCAGCTGCGGGATGTGCACGACGCCGGCCCGGATTGCCGCCTGCCCCAAGGTGATCGCGCCGGCCAGCGCGGTCGCGGAGTCGGCGTGCCCGTCGAGATCGACCAGCCCGAACCGGCCGGGGTTCTCCGTCGAGGCGGTCCGCACCAGGCCCCACACCGCGGCCTGGGCCGGCACGGGGACGTCCTCCTCGGGGCCGACCGCAACCGCTCCCCTGGTCAGGAAGACCAGCCGCGCGTCGTCGAAACGGCGGTCGGACAACCACTTCTGGACGAGGCCGAGCACTCGGCGCGCGGTGAGCCCGCTGGCGTCGAGCACGACCTCCGACGCAGCCGGCCAGGAGACCGGGTCCTCGTCGGGGTCGACGACGATGTGGTCGACCGCCGCGCCCGGGGCCTGTTCCCGCCAGCGCACCTCGAACAGGGACTGCGAGCCGGTCCGACGGTCGCTGTCCGGCGGCCGGACGGTCAGCGCGCCGACCTGCGCCACCGGCCGGCCGTCGGCGTCGGCCATCAGCACAGAAACCGTGTCCGGGCCGGTGAATCGCACACGGACCCGCAGCGCCGAGGCGCCGGTCGCGAACAGCGTCACGTCCTGCCAGGCGAAGGGCAGCCCGATCCCATCGGTCCCGAGACCGATGGCGTGCAGTGCCGCGTCGAGCAGCGCCGGGTGCACAGCGAACCAGTCCTTGTTGGTGTCGTCCGGCAGCTCGACCTCGGCGTAGACAGTGTCGTCCGTCCGCCACGCGGCTTTCAGGCCTCGGAACTCCGGGCCATAGTCGTAGCCACGATCGCCAAGCGCCTCGTACATGCCTTCGGCGCCAACGGTTTCAGCACCGGCCGGCGGCCACTCCGTCAACTCCTCGGTGTCCGCGTGGGACGAATGACCCAGCCGGCCGGTCGCGTTGCGGGTCCACTCCTCGCCACCGACCCGGCGGGAGTGCAGGCTCAGCGTCCGGCGGCCGTCCGCCTCGGCCGGCCCGAGCTCCAGCTGGATGTCGGCATCGTCGCCAAGGACCAGCGGCGCGGACAACACGAGGTCCTCCACTAGGTCGCACCCGACCTGGTCGCCGGCGTGCAGTGCGAGTTCGACCACGGCCGTCGCGGGCAGCAGGGCCGTGCCCCGCACCGCGTGGCCGGCCAGCCAGGGGTGGTCGCGCAGGGAAAGCGTGCCCGTGCAGAGCAATCCACCCGACGCCGGAAGCGGGATCACCGCGTTGAGGAACGGATGGTCGGCTCCGGCGAGCCCGGCCTTCGTTTGGAGCCAGTAGCTCTTGCGCTGGAAGGCATAGGTCGGCAGCTCGACCCGGTGACCGCCGGGGAAGACCGCGGCCCAGTCGAGGTCGATGCCGTTCTCGTAGGCCTGCGCGACCGAGGCCAGGAAGGCCATGTGGTCGCCATTGCCGCGCCGCAAGGTTGCCAGCACGGCCGCCGCACCGTCCACAGTGTCCTGAACGGCCGTGGTCAGCACCGGGTGCGGGCTGATCTCCAGGAAGACCGTGTGGCCGGCGTCGGCCAGGGCGCGGATGGACGGCTCGAACTGCACGGTGTGGCGGAGGTTTCGGTACCAGTACTCGGCATCCGCGGGCTCGGCCAGCCAGTCGGCGGTCACCGTGGAGAAGATCGGCACGGACGGGACGTCCGGTGCGACGGCGGCGAGGCTCTGGAGAACCGGCCCGCGGATCTGCTCGACGTGCGCCGAGTGGGAGGCGTAGCCGATCGGCACCCGCTTGGCGTGCGGGACGGTCGCCAACAGCGTCTCGACCTCGTCGACCGAGCCGGCCACCACCACCGCCGAGGGGCCGTTGACCGCGGCGATGGTCGCGTCGCCGGGCAGCAGCGCGCGGGCGTCGTCCACCGGCAACGGCAGGGCGACCAGGCCGCCCTGGTTCTGCATGGCCATCAGCGCCTGGGACCGCAGAACGGCGATCCGGGCGGCGTCGTCGAGGCTGAGAGCCCCGGCGATGTGGGCGGCGGCGATCTCACCCTGGGAGTGTCCGACCACCGCGTCGGGGTGCACGCCGTGGGCCTGCCACAGCTTGGCCAGCGACACCATGACGGCGAACAGCGCCGGCTGGACGACATCATCCCGGTCCAGCGCCTCGGCGTCGGCGAGGACCTCCCGCAGCGACCAGTCGGCGTAGCGGCCCAGCGCCTGCTCGCATTCGGCCATGCTGGCTGCGAACACGTCGTTGGTGTCCCACAGTTCCACGGCCATGCCGACCCATTGCGAGCCCTGACCCGGGAACACGAACACCGTCTTCGCCGGCGACTTCGCCGTGACGGCCCCGTCGAGCTGGTCGAGGCCTCGGAGCAGTTCCTCCCGGTCCCGGCCGACGACCGCCGTGCGGAATGGCAGCGCGGCACGCGTCGTGGCCAGGGAGAAGCCGATGTCGGTGATCCCGAGCCCGGGATTGTTTTCCAGGTGGGATTTCAGCGCCCGAGCTTGCCCGGCCAGTGCCTGCGGAGTCCGAGCCGACAGCGGCAACAGCGCCGGCCGGTCCTCGGTTTCCACAACCTCTTCCACCGGCCCCTGCTCAAGAATCACATGCGCATTCGTCCCACTGATACCGAACGACGACACACCCGCCCGCCGCACACGACCAACCTCAGGCCACACCCTCCGCTCCCGAAGCAACTCCACCCGACCCACCGACCAATCAACACGCGACGACGGCACCTCCGCATGCAACGACCTCGGCAACACCCCCCGCCGCATCGCCTCCACCATCTTGATCACACCACCAACACCCGCCGCCGCCTGCGCATGACCAATATTCGACTTCAACGACCCCAACCACAACGGCTCAACCCGACCCCGCCCATACACCGACAACAACGCATTCGCCTCAATCGGATCACCCAACGCCGTACCCGTCCCATGCGCCTCCACAACATCCACATCAGACGGACCCACACCCGCATCAGCCAACGCCTGCCTGATCACCCGCTCCTGCGAAGGACCATTCGGCGCCGTCAAACCATTCGACGCACCATCCTGATTCACCGCAGAACCCCTCACCACCGCCAAAACCCGATGCCCGAAACGACGAGCATCCGACAACCGCTCCAACAACACCACACCAACACCCTCAGACCACCCCGTCCCATCAGCACCATCACCGAAGGACTTACAACGGCCGTCGGGTGCGAGACCACGCTGCCGGGAGAACTCGACGAAGGTGGTGGGAGAAGCCATGACCGTGGCGCCGCCGGCCAGTGCGAGCGAGCATTCGCCGCGCCGCAGGGCCTGCATCGCGAGATGCAGAGCCACCAGCGAGGACGAGCAGGCGGTGTCGACGGTGATCGCCGGGCCCTGGAACCCGAAGGTGTAGGCGACCCGTCCCGAGGCGACGCTGCCGGCGCTGCCGTTGATCAGATAGCCCTCGAAGCCGTCAGCCGCGCCCCGGGTGTGGCTCAGCCGGGCCCCGTAGTCCTGGTACATGATGCCGCTGAACACGCCGGTGTCGCTGCCGCGCAGTGAAGTCGGATCGATGCCGGCGTGCTCGAACGCCTCCCAGGTCGTCTCCAGCAGCAGCCGCTGCTGCGGGTCGACGGTCAGCGCCTCGCGCGGGCTGACACCGAAGAACTCCGCGTCGAACTCGTCGGCGGCATAGAGGAAGCCGCCCTCACGGCAGTAGGACGTGCCGGCGGTGTCCGGGTTCGGGTCGTAGAGATCGTCCAGCCGCCAGCCCCGGTTGTCGGGGAATCCGCCGATGGCGTCCACTTCGGACTCGACCAGCCGCCACAGATCCGCCGGCGACGCGACACCGCCGGGATAGCGGCAGGCCATACCCACGATCACGATCGGCTCGTCGTCGGTGGCGGCCGAGGTCACGGCCGCCACCGGCCGGGCCGCACTGGCGAGGTGCTCGGCCAGCGCCCGCGGCGTCGGATAGTCGAAGACCACGGTGGTCGACAGCCGGGATCCGGTCAGCACGGACAGCCGATTGCGCAACTCCAGCGCGGCCAACGAGTCGAAGCCCAGCTCGTTGAACGCCTTCGTCGCCGGAACCGCGTCGACGCTCGCGTGCCCCAACACGCCGGCGGTCTCGGCCAGCACCATCGCCAGCACCGCCTCGGGCGACCTGTCGGCCGTGGCGGTGGTCGCCCTGTCGCGGGTGATCACGGTGCGGACCATGGACCGCAGCAGCGGCGACGGAGTTGCCTGCCGCCGCACAGCGGCGAGGTCGAGCCGGGTCGGCACCAGCAGGACATGCTCGCCGGCCAACCCGATGTCGAACAGCGCCAGCGCGTCGTCGACACTCATCGCGGCGATGCCGGCTCGCTCCAACCGAGCCAGATCGGCGCCGCTCAGCGTGTCCGTCATGCCGACGTCCCAGCGGCCCCAGGCCAGGGAGACGGCCGGCAGGCCTGACGAGCGGCGGTGCTGGGCCAAGCCGTCCAGGAACGCGTTGGCGGCGGCGTAGTTGGCCTGGCCGGGGGTGCCCAGGACGCCGGCGGCCGAGGAGAACAGCACGAAGGCGTCCAGGTCGGCGGTCAGCGTGTGGAGATTCCAGGCGGCGTCGACCTTTGCCCGCAGCACCTCCTCCAGCTGCGCCGGGGTGAGGGTCTCGACGGTGGCATCGGCGAGCACACCGGCGGTGTGGATCACCGCCGTCAGGGGTCGCTCGGCGGGGACGGACCGGAGCAGCTCGACCACCGCGTCACGGTCGGCGACGTCGCAGGCGGCGATGGTCACCTCGGCCCCCAACGCGGCGAGGTCGGCGCGCAGCGCCGCGGCGCCGTCGGCGGTCTTCCCGTGCCGGCTGACCAGCAGCAGGTGCCGGCAGCCGTGCTCGGTGACCAGCCGTCGAGCCACCAGGCCTCCGAGCCGGCCGGTGCCGCCGGTGACGAGCACCGTGCCGTCCGTCCGAAATGGACGCTCCGGGCTCGCCACGGCCGCTCGGCGCAGTCGAGGCACGTACGCGACACCGTCCCGCAGCGCCACCTGGGATTCGTCCCCGGACAGCACGGCCGGCAGCGCTTCCCGACTCGCTTCGCTGTCATCCGTGTCCACCAGCGCGATCCGGCCCGGGTGCTCGGACTGCGCGGAGCGCAGCAGACCCCACACCGTCGCGGCGGCGACATCACGCGGGCTGCCCTCCCCGTCGACCGCCACCGCGCCGTTGGTCACCACGGCCAGCCGGGAGGAGTCGTCACGGGCCAGCCAGTCCTGGACGGTGCCCAGCGCGTCGCGGCCGACCTGGTGGGCGGCCGCCGCGTCACCCGCGGTCCGGTCGATCCAGGCGACCAGCACTTCGGGTTCCCTTGTCCCACTGGACACGTTGTGCGGGTCGGCCCCGAGCACGCCCAGGCTGCGCGGCGCACCGGTGATCGTCGCCGGCGTCCACTCGACGGTGAACAGCGCGTCGGCCCGCAGGTGCCCGGCCGTGACCGGACGCAGCACCAGTGATTCCACCGACACCACCGGGCGGCCGGACGGATCAGTGGCGGTCATGGCCACCTCGTTGGGGCCGGTCGGCACCAGCCGCACCCGCAGGCCGGTCGCACCGGCCACGTGCACCGAGATCCCCGTCCACGTGAACGGCAGCATCGTGTCGTCGCCGTCCAGGACGATCGCCTGCATGGCCGCGTCCAGCAGCGCGGGGTGGATCGTGAAGCCGTCGGTCGGCACGGGCGACGCGACCTCGGCGAAGATCTCCTCGCCACGACGCCACATCCGTTGGATGCCCTGGAAGGCCGGGCCGTAGACGTATCCCTGCTCAGCCAGGCGCTCGTACGCCGAGGTGAGGTCCACGGCAACCGCCCCGGCGGGCGGCCATTCGGCGATTCCTTCCACCGCAACGTCTTCCGCCGGGCTCAGCGTCCCGGTCGCGTGTTGCGTCCACGACTCGCCGCGCCCGTGGATCGTGAACGCGCGGCGGCCGGTCTCGTCCGGCGGCTCGACCATCACCTGGACCTCGACATCGCCCGAGACCACCAGTGGTGCGGCCAGGTTCAGCTCGTCGACACGCCGGCAACCGACCGCTTCGCCGGCGCGCAACGCCATCTCGACGAAGGCGGTGCCGGGCAGGACCGTGGTGTCGTGGATGGCGTGGTCGGCCAGCCACGGGTGTGCGTCCAGCGACAGCCGGCCGGACAACATCACGCCGTCCGTGTGGGCGACGGCGACGGCGGCGTCCACCAGTGAGCGGCTGTCGTGCAGCCAGAACCGTTGCCGCGTGAAGGAATACGTCGGCAGGTCGACCCGACGACCGGTGGGGACGACCGCGGCCCAGTCGACCGCGATCCCGTGCCCGAACAGCGCCGCCACCGCCGACAGCAGGGTCTCGGGCTCCGGCTGCATCCGCCGAGCCGCGGCCACGGCCAGGCCCTCGGTGACCAGCGGGGTGAGGGCGGCGTCGGGCCCGATCTCCAGGTAGGCGGTGATGCCCATGCCCCGCAAGGCATCCAGGCTGTCGGCGAATCGGACGGTGTCCCGGACGTGATCGACCCAGTAGTCGGGACCGGTCACGTCACCGGCCGCGGCCAGCGGGATCTCCGGCTCATGGAAGGTGATTGCCCTGATGGCCTCGGCGAACTCGGCCAGCATGGGGTCCATCAGCGGCGAGTGGAAGGCGTGGCTGGTGTTGAGTTGCTTGACCCGCCGGCCCTGCGCCGCGAAGTGGTCGGCGATCCGTTGCGTAGCTTGGGTTTCGCCGGAGACGACCAGGGACGTGGGGCCGTTGATCGCGGCGATGGCGACGGTGTCGGTGAGATGAGGCGAGACTTCCGCCGCGGTGGCTTCGACCGCGACCATCGCGCCGCCGGCCGGCAGCGCCTGCATGAGCCGGCCACGCGCCGCGACCAGCCGGCAGGCGTCGGGCAGGGAGAACACGCCGGCGAGATGGGCGGCGGCGATCTCGCCGACGGAGTGGCCGGCGACCGCGTCCGGCCTCAGTCCCCAGGACTCCAGCAGGCGGAAGAGGGCCACTTCGTAGGCGAACAGGGCCGCCTGGGTGTGGGCGGTCTGGTGCAGTTCGGGGTTGTCGTCGGCGAACATGACGTCCCGCAACGGGAAGTCGAAGTGCCCGGCGACCGCGTCGAAGGCCGCGGCGAAGGCGGGATAGGTGTAGAGCTCGCGCCCCATGCCGTTGCGCTGGGATCCCTGGCCGGAGAACAGGTACGCCAGCTTGGCCGACGGCTGCGCCTCGACCGCCGACACCGATCCCAGCCCGGCCAGCAGCTCCGCCCGGTCTCGGCCGATCACCACCGCGCGGTGGCTCAGCGCCGACCGCGTGGTGGCCAGCGACCAGGCCGCGTCGACGGCGGTGATCTCGGGACGATCACCGAGGAAGTCGCTCAGCCGCTCGGCCTGTGCCCGCAGCGCCTCGGTCCCACGGGCGGACAGCACGAACGGGATCGGGCCCACCGGATCACCGGTGACCGCCGGCTCGGCGGGCGGGGCTTCCTCGACGATCAGGTGCGCGTTGGTGCCACTGATCCCGAACGAGGAGATCCCGGCCCGGCGCGGCCGGTCGGCCCGCGGCCACGGCACCGCCTCGGTCAACAGGTCCAGGCCGCTGGACTCCCAGTCGATGAACGGCGACGGCTGCTCGGCGTGCAGGGTCCTGGGCAGCAGCTCGTGCCGCAGGGCCTGCACCATCTTGATGACGCCGCCGACGCCGGCGGCGGCCTGGGTGTGGCCGATGTTGGACTTCAGCGAACCCAGCCAGATCCGGCCCTCCCGGCCGTAGGTCGCGGTCAGCGCCCCGGCCTCGATCGGGTCGCCGAGCCGGGTGCCGGTGCCGTGCGCCTCGATCGCGTCCACATCGGACGGTCGCAGCCCGGCGTCGGCCAGCGCCGCGCGGATGACCCGCTCCTGCGACGGGCCGTTGGGCGCGGTCAGCCCGTTGGACGCCCCGTCCTGGTTGACCGCCGATCCCCGGATCAGGGCCAGCACCCGGTGTCCGTTGCGCTGGGCGTCGGACAGCCGTTCCAGCACGAGCAGCCCGACGCCTTCGGCCGAGCCGAACCCGTCGGCCGAGGCCGCGAACGCCTTGCACCGGCCGTCGGCCGACAGCGCCCGCTGCCGCGAGAACTCCACGAACATCTCGGGGTCGGACATCACCACCACACCGCCCGCGACCGCCAGCCCGCACTCCTTGCGCCGCAACGCCTGCGTCGCCAGGTGCAGCGTCACCAGCGACGCCGAGCACGCGGTGTCCACGGTGACGGCCGGCCCCTCGAAGCCGAAGGTGTAGGCGACCCGGCCGGACACCACGCTCGCGGTGTTGCCGGTGATCAGGTAGCCCTCCAGGTCGGCCGGCGCCGGCCGGACCCGGCTGAGGTAGTTCTCGTAGTTGCGGCCGACGAACACGCCGGCGTCCGTGCCCCGCAGCTCGGCCGGATCCAGACCGGCGCTCTCCAGCGCCTCCCAGGTGGTCTCCAGCAGCAGCCGCTGCTGCGGGTCCATGGCCAGCGCCTCGCGCGGCGACACCCCGAAGAAGTCGGCGTCGAAGTCCGCCACGCCGTCGAGGAAGCCGCCGCCGCGCGGATAGAACGTCCCGTGCCGGTCGGGATCGTCGTCGCGCAGCGACGCCAGGTCCCAGCCGCGGTCGGTCGGGAAGTCGCCGATCGCGTCCACTTCGGACACCAGCAGCCGCCACAGCTGGTCGGGCGAGGTCACGCCGCCCGGATAGCGGCAGGCCATGCCGACGATCGCGATCGGCTCGCGGTTGGCGTTCTCCAACTGCTCGATCCGGTCGCGGGCCTGCTTGAGCTCGCCGGTGGCCCGCTTCAGGTACTCGCGGAGCTTGTCCTCGTTTGCCATCACGCCGCCCCGAACTCGGTGTCGATGAAGGTGAACAGTTCGTCGTCGGTGGCCTCGTCCAGCTCGCCGCCGGATCCGGTTCCCGAGAAGTGCGCGAGCAGCGCCCGCAGCCGGTCGCCGATCTCGGCCCGGGCCGCGTCGTCGGCGGCGATCCCCGCCAGCGCGCCGCCGAGCCCGTCGATCGACCGGAAGATCCCGGCCACGTCGGTGACCACGTAGCCGCGCAGGTGGGTGGCCAGCGCGGTCGCGGTCGGGTGGTCGAACACCACCGCCGCGGGCAGCCGCAGCCCGATCGCCGCGCCCAGCCGGCTGCGCAGCTCCATCGCGGTCAGCGAGTCGAAGCCGAACTCCTTGAACGCCCGGTCGGCGGCGATCGCCTCCGGATCGGCGCGGCCGATCACCGCCGCTGCCTCGGTCCGCACGGTGGCCAGCAGGATTTCGTCCTGCTTGGCCGGCGGCAGGCCGGAAAGCCGCTCCATGAAGGACTTCGCCGACGCCGCCTCGGCCGTGCGCCGGCGAGGCGGCACACGGACCAGGCCCCGGGCGACGGCCGCCAGCGAACCCCGATCCGCCTGCGCCCGCAGGGCCGACAGGTCCAGCCACGCCGGAACGAGCACCGCCTCGGCCCGGGCCGTCGCGGCATCCCACAGCGCGGCACCTTGGTCGGCCGGCAGCGGCAGCAGCCCCGACCGGGCCAGCCGGCCCAGGTCGTCGGTGTCGAGGTGGGCGGTCATGCCGTCGCCGCCCTCCCACAACCCCCATGCCAGCGACTGTCCCGGCAACCCCAGACCCCGGCGGTGCGAGGCGATCGCGTCCAGCACGCTGTTGGCGGCCGCGTAGTTGGCCTGGCCGGCGTTGCCGAGCTGCCCGGCCACCGACGAGAACAGGACGAACGCCGACAGATCGAGGTGTTCGGTCAGCTCATGGAGATGCCATGCGGCGTCCGCCTTGGGCCGCAGCACGGCGTCCAGCCGCTCCGGCGTCAGCGCGGTGACCACCGCGTCGTCGAGGACGCCGGCGGTGTGCACCACCGCGGTCAGCGGATGGCCAGGGTCGATCGCGGCCACCAGTTCGGCCAGGGCCGGCCGGCTGCCGACGTCGCACGCCACGATTTCCGCCCGTGCGCCAAGGACTTCAAGCTCCGCCACCAGCTCCCGTGCACCCGGGGCGTCCGGTCCCCGCCGGCTGGCCAGCACCAGGCGCCGGGCCCCCTGCGTGCGCACGAGGTGGCGGGCCATCAGCGCGCCCAGCATCCCGGTTCCGCCGGTGATCAACACCGTGCCGTCGGGATCGAGCGGACGCGGCGCGGTCAGCACGACTTTGCCCACATGGCGGGCCTGGCTGACGAACCGGAACGCCGCGCGCGCCTGGCGGATGTCCCACACCCGCACCGGCAGCGGCCGCAGTGCACCGACCTCGAACAGCGCCGTGATCTCCCGCAGCATCCGGCCGATCCGCTCGGGCTCGGGGTCGGTGATCAGGTCGAACGCCCGGTACTCGACGCCGGCCGTCCCGGTCCGGATGTCGGTCTTGCCCATCTCGACGAACCGGCCGCCCGGACGCAGCAGGCGCAGCGAGGCGTCGACGAACTCGCCGGCCAACGAGTTGAGCACCACGTCCACGCCTGGGAATCGGGTCGCGAACTCCACCGACCGCGAGGACGCGATATGCGCGTCGTCCAATCCCATGGCCCGCAACGTGTCCCATTTGGACTCACTGGCCGTGGCGTAGACCTCGGCGCCGAGATGCCGGGCCAACTGCACCGCCGCCATGCCGACGCCACCGGCCGCCGCGTGCACCAGCACCGTCTCCCCCGGCTGCACGCCGGCCAGGTCCACCAACCCGTAATAGGCGGTGAGGAAGGCGATGGGGGTAGCCGCGGCTCGGGTGAACGACCAGTCTTCGGGCACCGGCACGAGCTTGCGGGCGTCGGCCACCGCGAACGGGCCGAACGACTCGGGCACCAGACCCATCACCCGGTCGCCCTCGGCAAGATCCGTCACGTCGGCGGCGGTTTCCACCACCACGCCCGCGCATTCCGTGCCCAGCGAAGCCGTACCCGGGTACATGCCCAGGGCGATCAACACGTCGCGGAAGTTCAGACCACTCGCCCGCACTGCGATGCGCACCTGACCAGACGTCAGCGCGGTGTCCGCGGCCGGTGCCAGAGTGAGACCGTCCAGCGAACCGCTGCCGTCGGTCTCCAGCCGCCACTGCGCGCCCGCCGGCTCCAGCTCGTCAAGGTTGCGGGTCAGCCGCGGCACGTGGAGTTCGCCCTGGCGCACCGCGATCTGCGGCTCACCGGACGCCAGCGCCTCGGCCAGCGAGGATTCTCCGCCGTCCCGGTCGATCAGCCCGAACCGGTCCGGGTGTTCCGACTGCGCGGTCCGAATCAGGCCCCACACGCCCGCCGCCGCCGGGTCACGCACCGGCTCGCCGGCCTCGACGGCAACCGCACCCCGGGTGACCAGCACGAGCCGGGAACCGGCGAACCGTTCGTCAGCCAGCCACGCTCGCGTCAACGCCAGCGCCCGCTCGGTCACGGCCCGGACACCGGCCGGGAATTCCAGCGCCGGGCTCTCCAGGGCGATCACGACGTCGCCCCCCGGCGCGTCGTCGAGGCCATCCCGCAGGACGGGCTCCGGCCCGGCATCGTGGGCGGCGGGACGGCGGACCCACTCGATTCCGTACAGGGACTCGACGTTCGGCCGGCCCGCTTCGAACGGCCGGAACAGGAGCG
The DNA here is from genome assembly GCF_044547355.1 of Kutzneria sp. NPDC052558. NCBI lineage: Bacteria > Bacillati > Actinomycetota > Actinomycetes > Pseudonocardiales > Pseudonocardiaceae > Kutzneria > Kutzneria sp. NPDC052558. Next base: position 208,474 of record NZ_JBIUAG010000010.1, on the reverse strand, counting down.
ACCCGATCGACGCCACCGGCCGACCTGACGGATCGGCGAGCTCCAGCCGCACCTCGTCCGGTCCGAGCGGCGTCACCCGCACGCGCAAGGCCGTGGCTCCAACGGCGTAGACGGAGACCTCGCGGAAGCAGAAAGGCAACCGCAGGCCGCCGTCCCCGGCGACCGCCAGGTGCAGGGCCGCGTCCAGCAACGCCGGATGCAGCCCGAAGCCCTCCGCCGGCCCACTCTCGACCTCCGCGTGCAGCACGCCGTCCTCGCCGCGCCAGGCCGCCCGCACGCCCTGGAACGCCGGCCCGTACTCGTAGCCCCTCGCCGCCAGGTCGGCGTAGAAACCGTCCAGCTCAATCGGTTCCGCATCGACAGCCGGCAGGTCGGCCGGTGCGGCCCGGTCCTCCCGCGTGATCGTCGCCTCGGCGTGTTTGGTCCAGGTGCCCGACTCGTCGGTGCGCCCGAACACCCTGACCGCGCGTGCGCCGCTGTCCTCGGCGTCCACGACCACGCGGATCTGCACGCCGCCCTGCTCGGGCAGGGTGAGCGGGGACCGCAACGCCAGCTCCGAGATCCGTTCGCAGCCGACCTCCTCGCCGGCCCGCCGCACCAACTCCAGCAACGCCGTGCCGGGCAACACAACCGTGCCCGCCACCGCGTGATCGGCCAGCCACGGCTGGGTGCGCAGCGAGATCCGACCGGTCAGCAGCACGCCCCCGCTCTCGGGCACCTCGGCGACGGCCGACAGCAGCGGGTGGCCGACCTCGGTCAGTCCCGCCGCGGCCAGATCAGCCCTGTCCCGCCGTCCGGTGAGCCAGAACCGCTGCCGTTGGAAGGCATACGTGGGCACGTCCACCTGCCGCGCGCCCGGATGCACCGCGGCCCAGTCGACGACGCCGCCACGCACGTGCACCTCCCCCAGTGAGGTCAGGAACATCGCGAGGTCGCCGCGCTGCCGCCGCAGCGAGCCGGTGGCGGCGGCCGGCGCGTCCAGGTCCTCGATCGTCTCGCGGACGGCGCCGGTCAGGACCGGGTGCGGGCTGGTCTCGACGAACATGCCGTAGCCCTGCTCGATCAGCGCGCGGACCGACGGCTCGAACAGCACCGGCTGGCGCATGTTGCGGTACCAGTACCCGGCGTCGACCGGCTCGTCGAGCCAGTCGGCGGACACCGTGGAGAAGACCGGGATCCGTGGCGGGCGCGGGACGATCGGGGCCAGGGCGGCGAGCAGTTCGTCCCGGAGGGGCTCCACCAGCGCGCTGTGTGACGCGATACCGGCGCCGACCCGCTTGGCCTGCGGCGCGGCGGCCAGGACCGCTTCCACCCCGGCCAAGTCGCCGGCCACGACCACCGACGACGGGCCGTTCAGCGCCGCCACCGACACGCTCGCGGGCAGCAGTTCACGGACCTTCTCCACCGGCAGCGGCAGGGACACCAGGCCGCTGTTGCCCTGCAAGGCCCGCAAGGCGCGCGATCGCAGCGCGACCACCCGCACCGCGTCCTCAAGGGACAGTGCGCCGGCCACGTAGGCCGCGGCGACCTCGCCCTGCGAGTGGCCGACGACGGCCGCGGGCTCGACGCCGTAGGACCGCCACAGCGCGGCCAGCGAGACCATCACCGAGAACAGCGCGGGTTGCACCACGTCGACCCGCTCCAGCGCCTCGGCGTCGGTGATCACATCGCGCAGCGACCAGTCCACGAACCGGGTCAGGGCGTCCGCGCACCGCTCCATCTGCTCGGCGAAAACCGGTGCGGTGTCCCAGAGTTCGGCGGCCATGCCGACCCATTGCGAGCCCTGGCCCGGAAACACGAACACCGTCTTGCCCGAGGTCTCGACCATGCCCGCGACCACGTCGGCTTCGTCGAGCCGGCGCCGGGCCTCGGCCCGGTCGGTCGCCACGATCACGGCGCGGTGGCGGAGATGCGCCCGGGCAGTGGCCAGCGAGTGACCCACGTCGGCCAGGTTCTGGTCGGGATGGCGATCGAGGTGGTCGCGTAGCCGTTTCTGCTGCTCTTGCAATGCTTCCTCGGTGTGGCCGGACAGCGGCCACAGCGCCGGCCGATCCAGGCCTTCCGCGACCTCCTCCACCGGCCCCTGCTCAAGAATCACATGCGCATTCGTCCCACTGATACCGAACGACGACACACCCGCCCGCCGCACACGACCAACCTCAGGCCACACCCTCCGCTCCCGAAGCAACTCCACCCGACCCGCCGACCAATCAACACGCGACGACGGCACCTCCGCATGCAACGACCTCGGCAACACCCCGCGCCGCATCGCCTCCACCATCTTGATCACACCACCAACACCCGCCGCCGCCTGCGCATGACCAATATTCGACTTCAACGACCCCAACCACAACGGCTCAACCCGACCCCGCCCATACACCGACAACAACGCATTCGCCTCAATCGGATCACCCAGAGCCGTACCCGTCCCATGCGCCTCCACAACATCCACATCAGACGGACCCACACCCGCATCAGCCAACGCCTGCCTGATCACCCGCTCCTGCGAAGGACCATTCGGCGCCGTCAAACCATTCGACGCACCATCCTGATTCACCGCAGAACCCCTCACCACCGCCAAAACCCGATGCCCGAAACGACGAGCATCCGACAACCGCTCCAACAACACCACACCAACACCCTCAGACCACCCCGTCCCATCCGCCCCATCACCGAAGGACTTACAACGGCCATCACGGGACAGGCCACGCTGCCGGGAGAACTCCACGAACATGCCCGGCGTCGACATGACCGTCGCCCCACCGGCCAGCGCGAGCGAGCATTCGCCACGCTGCAACGACTGCACCGCGAGATGCAGAGCCACCAGCGACGACGAGCAGGCCGTGTCCACGCTCACCGCGGGCCCCAGCAAGCCGAGGGTGTAAGCGATCCGGCCGGACGCGACACTGCCGGCGCTGCCGGTCAGGCCGTAACCGTCGACGCCTTCCGGCAGATCGTCGAGGCGGGGCAGATAGTCCTGCGCCATGGCGCCGACGAACACTCCGGCGTCCGTGCCGTGCAGGGCGGTGGGGTCGATGCCGGCGCGCTCGATCGCCTCCCACGAGACCTCCAGCAGCAGCCGCTGTTGCGGATCCGCGGCCAGCGCCTCGCGCGGGCTCATGCCGAACAGCGCGGCGTCGAAGTCGGCCACACCGTCGATGAATCCGCCACGGCGGGTGTAGGAGGTGCCCGCACGCTCGGGATCGGGGTCGTAGAGGGTGTCCAGATCCCAGCCGCGGTCGGCGGGAAAGTCGCCGATGGCGTCCACTTCGGACTCGACCAGCCGCCACAGGTCCGCCGGCGACGCGACACCGCCGGGATAGCGGCAGGCCATACCCACGATCACGACCGGGTCATCGGTGGTCGCCCGGCGGGCCGGGCCAGGCTGTCGCGCCTCAGCGCCGGACAGGGCCCGGGCCAGCTCGGACGGTGTCGGATGGTCGTACACGACGGTGGTCGGCAGCGTGCGCCCGAGTGCCGCGCCGAGACGGTCACGCAGCTCGACGGCCATGTGCGAGTCGAAGCCCAGATCCTTGAAGGAAATGGCGGTCTCGACCGCCTGCGGCGTGGCGTGCCCGAGCACCGCCGCCGTGTGGGCCCGAACCAGGCCCGCCAGGTCGACGACCTCGGCCCTCGCGGCGTCCACGGGAACCGTGTCGAGCCAATACCTTTCCCGCTGGAAGGCGTAGGTGGGCAGCGAAACCCGCTGCGCGGTGGGGAACAGCACCTCCCAGTCGACGCTGCCGCCGCGAACATGCAGTTCGGCCAGGGATTGCCGCAGGCGCGCGACGGAGGCGTCGCCGCGCCGGGCCGAGGGCACGACCACCGCCGGGGTCTCGGCCTCCTCGGCGACGGCCAGCACGGCGCCGGTCAGCACCGGGTGCGGGCTGGCCTCCACGAAGGCCTGGTGGCCCTGTGCCAGCGCCTCGCGCACGGTCTCGGCGAAGCGCACCGGCTGCCGGAGATTCCGGCACCAGTAGCCGGCGTCCAGGCCTTCGGTGTCCAGCGGGCCGGCGATCACCGTGGAGTAGAAGGGAACACTGGCCGGCCGCGGCGTGATACCCGCGAGCGCGGCGAGCACCTCCGCCTCGATGGCCGCCACGTGCGGGGTGTGCGACGCGTAGTCCACCGGGATCCGCCGCGGTCGGCCGTCCAGCCCGCCGAGGGTCGCCGCCAGCTCGTCGAGCCGCTCCGGGTCGCCGGCCACCACCACGGACCGGGGGCCGTTGACCGCCGCGAGCCAGACGCCGTCGACAAGGTGCTCGGCGACCTCGGCCTCCGACATCGCCACCGACATCATGCCGCCGTGTCCGGCCAGCGACCGGGCGATCGCCTTGCTGCGCAACGTGACCACCCGCGCGGCGTCCTCCAGCGACAGGGCGCCGGCCACGCACGCGGCGGCGATCTCCCCCTGCGAGTGGCCGATGACCGCCGCCGGCCGCACGCCGTGGGACCGCCACAGCTCGGCCAGCGACACCATGACGGCGAACAGGGCCGGCTGCACCACGTCGACCCGGTCCAGCATCCGCTCGTCGCTGAGCACGTCCCGCAGCGACCAGTCCACAAAGGACCCGAACGCGTGCTCGCACTCGGCCATGCGCGCCGCGAACACCGCCGAGGTGTCCCACAGCTCGGTGGCCATGCCGACCCATTGCGCACCCTGCCCAGGGAAGACGAACACCGGGTCACCCGAGGTGTCGGCGATTCCCCGGACGACGTCGGCGTCCCCGGCCGCCACGGCGTCCAGCCGGGCCAGCAGCTCGTCACGGTCGGCCGCGGTGACCACGGCCCGGTGCCGGAAGGCCGTCCGCGTGACGGCCAGCGAGTAGGCCAGGTCCACCGGGGCGAATTCGGTGTTGGCGGTCACATGCGCCCGAAGCCGCTCGGCCTGGGCCCGCACCGCCGGCGCCGAATGCCCGGACAGGACCACGGCGGCCGCGTCGCCCACGGTCGGCTCGTAGGCGGCGGTCGGTCCGGCCGACAGCACGACGTGGCAGTTGGTGCCGCCGACTCCGAACGAGCTCACACCGGCCACCGGGTCGTCGGACGGCCAGGCTCCCAGCTCTCGCTGGACTCGCAGGGTGTCGAAGCGGATCTCCGGGTTGGGGGTCTCGAAGTTCAGGCTCGGTGGCAGCTGGTGGTGCCGCATGGCCAGCACCACCTTCAACAGGCCGGCGATGCCGGCCGCCGCCTCCAAGTGGCCGATGTTCGTCTTGACCGAGCCGACGAGCAGCGGTCGGTCGGCCGCCCGGTCGGCCCCGAACACCGTGCCCAGCGCCGCCGCCTCAATCGGGTCGCCAACCTTGGTGCCGGTGCCGTGCAGTTCGACGTAGTCGACCGCCGACGGCGCCACCCCGGCCTGTCGGCACGCCGCCGCCGCCACTGCCGCCTGGGCGTGCTCGTCCGGCGTGGCCAGAGTCCTGCTGGCGCCGTCGTTGTTGACCGCGCTGCCCCGGATGACGCCGTGGATCACGTCCCCGTCGGCCAGTGCGCGCTCCATCGTCTTGAGCACCACCAGGCCGCCGCCCTCGCCGCGCACGAATCCGTTGGCGCGCGCGTCGAACGTGAAGCAACGGCCGTCGGGTGAGAGGCCCCCGAACTCCTCCATCAGGATCGAGCTCTCCGCCGCCAGGTTGAGTTGCACCCCGCCGGCGACAGCCATGCTGGACTCGCCGCGGCGCAGGCTCTCGCAGGCAAGGTGAACGGCCACCAGGGACGAGGACTGGCCGGTGTCCACGGTCAGGCTCGGGCCGTGCGCGCCGAGGACGTAGGAGATCCGGTTGGCGATGACGCCGCGCTGCACACCGGTCATCGAGTGGTGGCTGATCGCCGTCCGGTCGGCCTGGTGCAGCAGGGTCGCGTAGTCGTCGCCGATCGCGCCGAGGAACACGCCGAGCGCCGTGCCCCGCACCGTGGCCGGCACGACCGCGGCGTGCTCCAACGCCTCCCAGGCCAGCTCCAGCGCCAGCCGCTGCCGCGGGTCCATCGCGGCGGCCTCGCGCGGCGAGATTCCGAAGAACTCGGGGTCGAAGCCGGCGACATCGTCGAGGAAACCGCCCCGGGCGGGTGCCGGCGACCCGGCGGTCCACCGCTGCGCCGGCATGCTCGTCACGGCGCTGTCGCCATCGCGCAACAGCCGCCACAAAGCGTCGGGATCCGGCGCGCCGGGCAACCGGCACGACAGTCCGATGATTGCGATCGAATCAGGAGACGACACGACGTGACTTCCTTACCGAGGCTGACTGGCCACCGGCGGCCACGTTAATAACGACTCGGCGACGACATGTACCCCTCATCGGATCGAGAACCCTTAGCGAACCCCTTCGTCACGGGACGCCCGACCGTAGGGGTCGACACTCCCCTCACCCACCCCGACACGGCGCTCACCAGCAAATATGCCGGCTTCGGCGGCCCGGCCGGCGGCCACTTGAGGGGTTCTAGGGGTTGTCCGCCCATCCCCGCGTCGTTTAACTGCTCAACGGTCGCGCCATTGCCGAATGTGTCACATGGAATTCACAGAATCGAACGGTTCCGCCGGCGCGTCAACCCCCGGAACAGGGAACGAGGAGACGCGTGATGACCCAGCAATTCCCGACCGTGGCGGTCGTCGGCCTCGGCAGTGTCGGCGCCGCGCTCGTCCGGAGGCTGAGCAGGTCCAGCCGACGGGTGATCGCGGTGGAGCACACCGCGGGCATCGCGGCCGCGGCCGCCGCCGACCTTGTCGTCGAGGCCGTGCCCGAGCGGCTGGGGCTCAAGGCCGAGGTGCTGGCGCGCGCCGATCGGGTGTGCCCCGACCACACGGTGTTCGCGACCACCACCACCGGCCTGTCGGTCACCGAGATCGCCTCCCGGTCCGGGCGGATGGCCCGCACCGTCGGGCTGCACGTGTTCCCGTCGGTGCTGGACAACGGAAGCGGGGCCGTCGAGCTGGTCCGGACGCCGGTGACCGACGCCGCCGCGCTCGCCGCGGCCGAGCAGTTCGTGGCCGAGCTGGGACTGACGCCGGCGCCGGTCGGCGACCAGCCCGGATTCGTCGGCGGCGCGCTGCTGATGGCCTACCTCAACGGGGCCGCGGCGATGTGCGAGCAGGGGTACGCCGCGCGCGACGACATCGACCTGGCGATGCGCCTGGGCTGCGGGCTGCCGACCGGGCCGCTCGCCCAGCTCGACCAGATCGGCATCGATGTCGTGCACGACACCCTGGAGGCGCTGCACGACCGCACCGGCGACCGCGGCTACGCGCCGGCCCACGTGCTGACCACCATGCGCGACGCCGGCCTGCTCGGCCGCAAGACCGGACGGGGCTTCTACGACTACAACGCGGAATCACCTGCGCCGCAAGGCGAATCGGCACCCGCTCGGGCCGCCGTGATCGGTGTTGTCGGCGCCGGAACCATGGCGACCGGCATCGCCGAGGTGTGTGCCCGCGCCGGCCATCGGACCGTGCTCATCGCCCGCACCGACGTGCGCGCCAAGGAGGCCCTGCGGGCTGTCGACGAGTCCATGGACCGCGCGGTTCGCCGGGGCCGGCTGTCCATTGAGGACCATCAGGCGGCGATGGACCGACTGTCCGGGGACGGCACGCTCTCCTCGCTCGCCGCGTGCGACCTCGTGGTCGAGGCCGTCAGCGAGGAGCTCTCGGTCAAACGCGAGATCTTCGCCGCGCTCGACCGGGTCTGCGCCGAGCACACCGTGCTGGCCACGTCCACCTCCAGCCTGCCCGTCATCGCCTGCGCGACCGCCACCCGGCGGCCCGACCGGGTGATCGGCATGCACTTCTTCAACCCCGCGCCCACCATGCGCCTGGTCGAGATCGCCCGCACCCCCCTGACCTCCGACGCCACCTCCCTCACCGCGCACGCCATCGCCGCCTCCCTCGGCCGCACCGCCATCTCGTGCCCCGACCGCCCCGGCTTCATCGTCAACGCCCTGCTCTTCCCCTACCTCAACCGCGCCGCCGCCATGGTGCGTGACCGCTGGCTGTCCGCCGACGCCATCGACCACGTGATGACCCACGCCCACGGCTTCCCCATGGGTCCCCTCCGCCTGCTCGACGTCATCGGCCTCGACGTGTCCCTACAGATCCAGCGCACCCTGGCCCAGGCCTTCAACTCCCCGGCCCTGGCCTCCGCCCTCTCCGACCTGGTCGCCGCCGGCCACCTCGGCCGCAAGACCGGCCGCGGCTTCCACCCCCACCCCGCGGCCGTCACGGCTTGAGCGCCTGGAGGGCGTCGATCACGTTCGACCAATGGCGGCGCATGGCCCGCTCCGCGCCGTCGGGTGAGCGGGCGCAGATCTCGTCGATGATGGCGAGATGGTCGGGCAGGGAGTACTGCGGTCCGCCCCGGCGCAGCGCGGTGCGGTACTGCTGCTGGACGGTCCGCGCGTTGAGGCGGGTCAGGGCGGCCTGGGCGCGAAGCCGGGTGAGGGTCTCGGCCGCCACCGACTGGCCGGCGATGTCCCGCACCCGCACGTGCAAGGCGGCGTTGAGTTTCCCGTACGCCGTCTCGTCCTGATCCATCGCCGAGCGGCGCATGTCCTGGGCGAGGGCGCGCAGCTCCTGCACCTCGGACTCGGTGACCCGCTCGGCGGCCTTGGCGGCGCACAGGCCTTCCAGGCACATCCGCACCTCGGTGATCTCGATCGCCTCGGTGGGGCTCACCGACCGGACGACCGCGCTGCGGTTGTGGGACCGCTCCACCAGCCGCTCGTGGCTGAGCTCGATCAGCGCCGCCCGCACGGCGCCGCGGGGAGCGTCGTACCGGGCGCACAGTTCCGCCTCGACCAGGCGCTGCCCCGGCGCGAAGCGGCCGTCGAGAATCGCCTGGCGGATGCTGTCCAGCACCGAGCCGGCCACGTCGTCCACGCGCGTCTCGGCCACCACCGGCTCCTCCATGAACACCGCGCGACGACACCGCCATCGCGAACCCGATTGTGAACAATTTCGCGGACCCGACCATCGCCCGCGAACATCGCCACTGTCAAGAAAAACCGGCGTGATTGTGCAGGATGCACCGAGCCGGGCAAAAACTGTGCGATTCGCCCTCACTCGGTCGGCGGATTTGCAGCGAATCGGGGCCGCCTAATCTCGTTGACAATCAATCGGAACATGAGCGTCTGGCGAACAATCTGCCGAGCCAGTTCCTTTTTCAGCAGCTCGGCCGGAGGGATGTGAGGCCGATGTCGGCGAGTGCGGACAGCATCGCAACGGCAGTGGACCGCCGCGCCGCGGTGGTCGCCTGGTGGGATCGACATCTGGTGGTGCGCAGAGCCGTGCTCGTGGTGTGCGTGCTGGGCGCGTGGGAGCTGGCGGCGGTGCTGCTCGACCGGAGCATCCTGCCCACGCTGCCGGAGTTCGCCGGCGCGATCGGCCCCACGGTCGCCAGCGCGGTCTACTGGCAGGCTCTCGGGGCAACCGTGCTCGGCTGGGCGGTCGGCCTCGTCGCGGCGGCGGTCGTCGGGATCGCGATCGGGTTGCTGATCGGGTTGAGCGACATCGCCGACCACGCCACGCGGGTGCTCATCGCCGTCCTGTACGCCGTGCCGCCGATCACCGTGATGCCGCTGCTGGTGATCGTCTACGGCACAACCGCGCAGATGAAGATCATGATCGTGTTCGTGGCCGCGCTGTGGCCGCTGCTGATCCACGCGGTCGACGGCGTGCACGAGGTGGACGCCGTCGCCAAGGAAACCGCGCGCAGCTATCACCTCTCCCGCCGCCGGCGGGTGGTGTTCCTCTATCTGCCCACCGCGTCCGCGTTCATCGCCACCGGACTGCGGATCGCGGCCTCCATCTCCCTCATGCTCGGCGTCGCGGTCGAGGTCATCACGGGCACGCCCGGCCTCGGCGCGCAGATCCAGCTGCGCAGCTCCAACGCCGACGAGCCGGCGTCCGCGTTCGTCTACTTCGTCACCGCCGCGCTGCTCGGACTGCTGGTGGCGACGGTGTTCCGCCGAATCGAGCGACAGGCGATGTTCTGGCATCCCTCGTTCCGCCGCCGGCCCACCGACGGACGGGACGGTCGCGCATGACCAGCAGAACCGCGCTGCGGATCATCGAGTTCGGCACGCCGGTCGTGCTGCTGGCGCTGTGGTGGTTCGGCTCCGCCGTCGTCAACTCGTACTACTTCCCGCCGCTGTCCCAGATCTTGCGGTCCTTTGTGGACACCTGGTTGCTCGGCGACGGCGCGAGCCAGATCCCGCCCACGCTGCTGGCCATCGCCATCGGCTATGTCAGCTCCGTTGTCCTCGGCGTCGCGCTGGGCATCCTGTTGGCCTCCGCGCCGCGGCTCAACGAGTTCGTCCGCCCCGCGCTGGACTTCTTCCGCACGGTGCCGACCAGCGCGGCCACACCCATCCTCATCGTGATCATCGGCGTGGACACGCCGATGAAGGTGGCCATCGTGATGATGTCCGCGCTGTGGGTCGTCCTGCTCAACACCGGCGACGGCCTCGCCGGCATCGACCACGTGGTCCGCGAGACCTGCGGCAGCTACCGGCTGCGGCCGGTGGACCGCCTGTTCCGGGTGTACCTGCCCGCGGCCGGGCCGCAGATCGTCACCGGACTGCGGGTCGCGCTGTACCAGGCGATCATCCTGGTCATCGTGGCCGAGACGCTGGTGTCCACCGGCGGCGTCGGCAGCCAGATCATCCTGGCGCTGTGGAACTTCCAGCTGACCGTGATGTGGTCGGGAATCGTCCTGGTCGGCCTCATCAGCCTCATCCTCACCCGGGTCTTCACCCTGGCGCAACGCAGGGCGCTTCGTTGGCACAGCGGATTGCACGGGAGGGCTCAACGGTGAGCTATGTCCAGACGACCAACCTGCCCCCGTCGGCCGACCAGCCGACCGCCGGCCCGGCCATGATCGAGGTCCGCGGGCTCGGCGTCGCCTTCCAGACACGCGACAACCCACACCCGATCCTCGCCGGCGTCGACCTGACGGTGCGGCCCACCGAATTCCTGTCGATCGTCGGCTCGTCCGGCACCGGCAAGACCACCCTGCTGCGATGCATCGCCGGCCTGCAACGGCCCACAACCGGACAGATCACCGTCGACGGCGTCCCGGTGACCGGCCCGCCATCCAACCTCGCCCTCATCTTCCAGGACTACGGCCGCTCGCTGTTCCCCTGGCTACGCGTGCTCAGCAACGTGACACTTCCCCTGCGGGCCAACCGAGAGCTCTCGGCCACCCAACGCCGCGAGGTCGCCATGTCCGCCCTGGACGCGGTCGGACTGGCCGATGCCGCGCAGCAGTATCCCTGGCAGCTGTCCGGCGGCATGCAACAACGCACGGCGATCGCCCGCGCCCTGGCCTTCCAACCCGAAGTGCTGCTGATGGACGAGCCCTTCGCCTCCGTGGACGCGCAAACCCGATCCGACCTGGAGGACCTGGTGCTCGGCATCCGCCAGCGCTACCCGCTGACCCTGGTCATGGTCACCCACGACGTCGACGAATCCGTCTACATGGCCGACCGGGTCGCCGTTCTCGGCGGACATCCGGCCCACGTCACCACGCTGCTGCCGGTCGACCTGCCCACCCCACGAGACCAGCTGACCACCAAGTCCCTCCCCGAGTTCATCGCCCTGCGCGCCGAGGTCCTGAAGTCGGTCCGCACCCGAGAGGAGGTCTGAGCATGGTGCGAGGTATCCTCACTTGTGTCGGCGCGGCGGCGCTGGCGCTGACCGCGGCGTGCTCGCCGGGCGGCGTCACGACCACGGCCGACGGCTTGCAGATCGTCAACGTCGGCATCAGCCCGTCGGCCGCCACGTCCGCGCCGATGTACCTGGCCGTGCGCGACGGCGTGTTCCGCAAGCTCGGTCTCCAGCTCACCATGACGCCACAGACCGACTCGTCGACGATGGTGCCGGACCTGCTCAGCGGGAAGAGCGATTTCGGCATGGTGAACTTCGGCCCGCTGGTGTCGGCGGTGGAGAGCGACCTGCCGGTGCGGATGGTCGGCCTCGCCTCCGAGCAGCACACCGGGCAGAACCGGTCGGTGGCCATCGTCGTGGCCGGCGGCAGCACCGCCGCCGACATGCGAGGCATGCGCACCTTCGCCAACTCCAGCCCCGACCGCGACCCGCTCGACCAACTCGCCGTCACCGGGCTGGGCGGCGACTACCGGGCCATGCAACTGGTCTCGGTACCGCCCGGGTCGATCGCCGACGTGGTGGCCAGCGGCCGGGCCGACGCCGGCCGGCTGTTCGGCCCCTTTCTCAGCCAGGCGCTGGCCACCGGCCGGGTCAAGGTCCTGCACTACGTGGAGGGCGACCTCGACCTCGGCGGCTCGCCGGCCTCGCCGTTCGCCGCGGCGCTGCCCTTCCTGACCAGCCATCCCGATGTGGCGCAACGGTTCGTCCAGGGCGTGACCCAGGCCTACGCCTACGCTGCCTCCCATCAGGCGGAGATCGCGCAGTACGTGGCCAGCACTCCCCTGTCGCACACCCCCTTGCAGGTGGGCGATCTTCCCGGCTACCCGGCCGACGGCGTCGACCGCACCGCGGTCCAGCAGACTCTGGACCTCTACGAGCGGGAGGGCTACCTGACCAAGCAGGTGGCCGTCTCCGACGTCGTCTGGTCGCCGCCGTCCCAGTAAGCCTTGTCGCACACCATATCCGGAGGAAGTTTCGATGAGCAGGTACCTGGCCGAGATCCAGCGTGTCCCCGCGTCCGGCGCGCGGTGCGTGAGCTGGTTCCAGGTCGGTGGCGAGGACTACCTCGCCGTCGGCCAGATGGCCTATGACGCGCCGGGCACACCGACCGGGATGAACGGGGGCACCTCCAACACGGACGTGCTGCTGTTCAAGCGGGACGGCGAGCAGTGGGCGCTTTCCGGCACGCTGCCCGGAAACGGCGGCGAGGACGCCGAGTTCTTCACCATCGACGGCCGGCACTTCCTGGCCATCGCGTCGATCCGCAGCGGCAGCGGGCCCTACAACTTCAACCAGGGCCAGCCCATCTACGTCTGGGAGGACGACCACTTCGAGCCGTTCCAGACGATCGTCGGCTACGCCGGCAAGCAGTGGCGGCACTTCACCGCCGACGGCCAGCACTTCCTGGCCCTGGCCCAGAACCGGCCGGGCAAGCGGGACGTGCCCTCGCACGTGTTCCGCTGGGACGGCGAGAAGTTCCAGCCGTTCCAGGACATCCCCTCGCGCGGCGGCTACAACTTCGAGGCGTTCGAGATCGACGGCGTCACCTATCTCGCGCACGCCGACCACGCGCGGCCGGGCGAGCTCTACCGCTGGACCGGCAACCGCTTCGTGCACCACCAGGACCTGGGCGAGGTCGGCGGCCGGGCCTACGCGCTGCTGCGCGACGACACCGGCGTCTACCTGGCGGTGGCAAACATCCGCGAGGAGTCGACGCTGCTGCGGTGGGACGGCGAGGAGTTCGTCGACCACCAGGTGCTCGACGGCGGCGACGGCGGCCGCGAGTTCACCGTGATCGAATCCGACCAGGGCACGTTCGTGGTGCGGGTCAACTTCGTCGCCGGCGGGCCGCAGAATCCTCAGCCGCTGATGAAGTCCCAGGTCTACCGCTTCGCCGGCGGCAAGCTGGAGGTGGTGCAGGAGTTCGACACCTGTGGCGCCTGCGACGTGACCCACTTCCCGCTGCCCGGCGGCGGCATCGGGGTGGCCACCTCCAGCGGCCTCAACGCGCGGGTCGGGTTCGCCTCCGAGTCGTCGATCTACCGATTCGACCCGGAAGGCAAGCTGTGACCGAGAGCGCGCAGATGGTCCGGCTGTTCCGGACCTACACCAATCCGGGCGCGCCGGAGCGGGACAGCACCGGCGACCACCTGAGCCGGGCCTCGTACGAGGACAACTACGGCCATCCCCTGCTGGCCGTCACCAACAGCCATGTCGGGCTGTTCCCCGGCGACGGCGCGCCGCCGATCACCGAGGGGTTCCGGCACACCACCGCGGGCTTCAAGGAACTGGCCGGCGTGTCCCACCTCGGTCCGGCGATCGCCAGCCTGATCCGGCTGAAACAGTTGGGGCGGAACGCGGTCTGGCGGCAAGACGCGACCCGGCTGCTCTCCGACATCGAGGCCGTGCGCGCGGCCAACCGGCTGGAGCTGTGGCGGGACGACATCCAGGCCGAGGCGTTCGCCGGCCGTGAGGAAGCGATCTTCCGCATGATGGACTACGGCTGCGCGGTCACGGCCCGCTACCTGCGCCGGGCACTGGCCGACCCGGACTACCTGTGCACTCGGACGCTCCAGGACGACCTGATCGCCGGCTCCGGCGCGGACGAGCTGCCGATCGGCTTCGACCGGGTCATCATCGGCACCTTCGCCCTGGTCGGCGCCAACACCTCAGCCCGCATGATCCGCTGGTTCGACTCGGTCGGCCTGGACTGGGAGCACGTCATCCTGATGCTGATCGGCCGCCAGGGCCGACCCACCTCCGGAGTCACACTCGGCTCCAACAGCCTGGGCCGAATCCTGCGCATCGCCTCACGCGGCCGACTGGCCGACGAACGCATCTTCATCGCCCCCCACGCCCCCACGTTCCCCGACCCCGACGGCGCCAACGACCACGAGATCGCCGCCGTCGAACAGCCACTGCGCTGGACGATCGCCCGAGTGATGGCCGCCGTCGAACTGGCCCCAGTGCTGTTCCCCGACTCGCCACGATTCGTGCCACCACCGGTCTACGGCCCCGACCTGACCAAGGACACCACACAGATCACCGAAATGCCGCGGATCACCGGCCCACACGACTGGACCGTGATGATCGCCCGCCAGCGGCTCGCGCTCGAGGACCCGCGCCAACTGCTGGCCAGCGGCGTCACCGACTACATGGCCGACCAACTGGTGCGCCACGGCAACGACCCGACCGCCATCATCGTGCCCGGCGTCGACGGCATCACGTATCCGGTGATGCCATGACTCGCCTTCCGGACGCGTCGACCGAGGGCCCGGTGGCGGAGCTGATCCGGAGCCGCCGGGGCGGGAACCTGACCCCGCTGGACCGGATCCTCTTGCACAGCCCGGCTGTGGCCGAGGGCTGGAATGGTCTGCTGGGGGCGATCCGCGACCGCAGCGGGCTCGCCGACGACCTGCGGGAGCTGGCCATCCTGCGGGTCGCGGTGCTCAACCGCGCCGAGTACGAGTGGCGGGCGCATGAGCCGCTGGCCCGGGCCGCCGGCCTCACCGAGGAGCAGGTCGAGTCGGCCCGCCGCACCGGGATCGCCGACGGGCTGCCCGAGCCGTACGAGCTGGTGCTGCGGTACGCGGATGCCATGACCACCACGGTGACCGTCGACGGCGCGCTGTTCGACCGGCTGCGGGCGGTGTTCGACGAGCAGGACATCGTCGAGCTGACCGCGACCGTCGCCGCCTACAACCTCGTGTCCCGGTTCCTGGTCGCCCTGGAGATCGGCCTGGGAGGTCCGTCATGACCGATCCGGCCAATCCGGGACCGCATCCCGACCCGCATGCCCCGGCCATCACGCTGCCCGCCGGCGCATGCGACGCGCACTGCCACGTCTTCGGGCCCACCGACCGATTTCCCTACGCGGGCAGGCGAAGTTTCGACCCACCCGAGTCCCCGCTGGACAACCTCCAGCGATTGCACCGAATCCTGGGGCTGGACCGGGCCGTGCTCGTGCAGTCCGCCGTCCACGGCCACGACCACTCCGCCCTCCTGGACGCATTGGCCGCCGGGGCCGGCCGCTATCGTGGGGTCGCGCTGGTCTCCCCGACCACACCGCAGGCGCAGATCGCGGCCTGGCATCGGGCCGGTGTGCGCGGGGCGCGGCTGAACTTCGTCTCGCATCTGCGCCCGCATCCCGGGCCGGACGAGGTGGACGCGATCGTGCGCGCGATCGCGCCCTACGGCTGGCACATCGCGGTGCACGTGACCGGCGACGGCATCGTCGCGTACGCGGATCTCGTGCGCCGACTGCCGGTGCCGGTGGTCATCGATCACATGGCCCGGGTGGATCTGCGGGAGGGCATCGACTCGCCGGCGGTCCGGACCCTGCGCCGGTTGCTGGACACCGGGTCGGTGTGGGTGAAGCTCAGCGCGGCCGACCGGATCGCCACCGCGCCGCCGAGCCTTGCCGACGCTGCGAAGTTGGCGGCGCTGCTGGCCGAGACCGCGCCGGAGCGGGTCGTGTGGGGCACGGATTTCCCGCACCCCAACCCCAACTTCGTCCCGGACGACGGCGACCTCGTCGACCTGCTCACGCTGATCGCGCCGGATCCGTCGCGACGACGGCAGCTGCTGGTCGACAACCCCGCGACCCTGTTCGATTTCCCATGAGCGAGAACGGATTGCTGTTCGTGCTGGCCGAGCCGGGCCGGGTCGGCGAGCTGGAGTTCCACACGTGGTACGACCGCAGTCACGCGCCGGCGCGGCTGACCGTGCCGGGCATCACCGCCGGGTGGCGGTATCGGGCGGCCGACGCCCTCACGCCGACCTGGCTGGCCCTCTACACGGTCGACCTCGACGCGCTGACAACGCCGCAGTACCAACAGCTTCGCCATCGCAGCGCCTACGAGCGGGACATCGTGAACCGGCTGGCCGTGCTCGACCGGCGGGTGTACCGGACCGTCGAGGGCACGCCGCGGATGGCCGGCCCCGGCGCCCCGTACCTGGTGACCGAGGCCATGGACGGCCCCGATCCGGCCGATGTCCAGGCGTGGTGCCGTGAGGAGCACATCCCGCTGCTGCGCACGGTTCCGGGCTGGCTCAACACCACCTGCCTGCTCCTTGCCGACGGCGACGGCCCGAACCTGTTGGCAGTGCACGAAATCGCCGACCCGGCGGTGTTCGACACGCCCGAATACCGTTATGTCACATCGACCCGACGTCGAGCCGCCGTGCTGCGCGCGGTGACGTCCGGACAGCAGCGGCTGTTCGCTTTCCACAACCAGGTCACGAATCGGAGACAGCAATGTCCAAGTCACTACACCGCGCGCTGATGGGCTCCTGCGCGGCGATCCTCGCCGCCAGCCTGGCCGCCTGCGGTTCCGGGTCGGCCGCCGCGCCCGCCACCACCTCCGCCCCGCCGCCCGCCCAGCACTACTACCTCATGGTGTTCACCGATGTGGCCGCCGGCGACGACACCGCGTTCACCCAGTGCTTCACCAGCCAGCGGGTCCCCGCCGCCCGCAGCCTGCCGGGCTTCGTCTCGGTCCAGCAGTTCGCCCTGAACGTGCCGCAGATGTTCGACGTCACCGTGGCGATGCCGAAATACCTCGCGCTGTACGAGTTCGCGACCGCCGACCTGAACGCCACGATGACCGCGTTCCGCGGCACCGCCGGCCCGGCCTCTGTCGGCGGCTGCCCCGCCGACGCCGCCAAGGCCGACAGCTACGTCTACCGGTTCAGCGCGCCGCTGCAGAACCGCACCACCCCGGATCCCCAGGTGCCCGCCGGCGGCACGCGGACGGACTACACCCAGGTGGTCTTCACCGTCCCCGCGCCGACCGCCGGCGACAAGTTCGAGAACTGGTACATGACCGTGCACATGCCCGAGGTGCTGGCCCGGCCGGGCTACACCCAGGCCCAGCGCGTCGCACTGGTCGACGGGCAGAACCACGGACCGGTGCCACCCACCGCGACGGCCGCCGTGTTCCGGCTCGACCTGCCCCAGGACACGCCGGTCACCATCGCCTCGGTCAGCACCGGCACCGTGCCCAACCCCGGGCTCACGGCACAGATGCTCGACCCCAACCTCAACCGCGGCTACACCTACCGCGCCCTCGCTCCCGCCGCCCACTGACCCTGAAACACGCCACTGGGGCGCCGGAACTTCTCCGGCGCCCCAGTGGCGTGTTCGCGTCACAGATGCGGCAGCAGCTGGTCCAGCGTGATCGGGAACTCGGCAGCGCGGTAGCCGGTGGCGTTGTGCACGGCGTTGGCGATCGCCCCGGGCACACCGACGATGACGACCTCGCCGAGGCCCTTCACGCCCAGCGGATCGCTGAACGGATCGGTGCTGTTGAGGAAGACCGCGTCGAGCTCCGGCACGTCGGCGTTGACCGGCACCAGGTAGTCGGCGAGGTTGGCGTTGACGGTGCGACCGTCCCGCCGGTCGATCACGGCCTGTTCGAGCAGGCTCATGCCGATGCCGGCGACCATGCCGCCGATGGCCTGGCTGTGGGCCAGTTTCGGGTTGACGACCCGGCCGACGTCGTAGGCGGCGAAGATCCGGCGGACCCGGATCAGGCCCAGCGACTCGTCCACCGACACCTCGGCGAACACCGCGCCGTAGGCGTAGGAGGTGTAGTGGG
The DNA here is from genome assembly GCF_044547355.1 of Kutzneria sp. NPDC052558. Lineage (NCBI taxonomy): Bacteria > Bacillati > Actinomycetota > Actinomycetes > Pseudonocardiales > Pseudonocardiaceae > Kutzneria > Kutzneria sp. NPDC052558. The sequence continues at coordinate 190,222 of NZ_JBIUAG010000010.1, read as the reverse complement.
AGTCGACGTCGCCGGGATTCCAGCTCTGCTCGGTGTCGACGTGGTCGAGCCGCCGTCGGGCCAGGACCTGCTGATAGGTCTCGGACTTCGCCGGCTGCGCGGTGACGAACAGCCGTCCGTCCACTACGGACACACCCGCCGGCGGCGCCCCGTACAGCGGCGAGGCCGGGTCGACGACGGCGGTGCGGATCACGCTGTCCCGCAACTGGAGGCAGGCCGTGAGCACGGCGGAGCCGACGCTGCCCATCGTCTTGGAGCCGGAGTGCATCGGGGCGGCCGGCATCGCCGAGTCGCCGAGCTGGAAGGTGACCCGGTCCATCCGAATGCCCAGCGCGTCGGCGGACACCTGGGTCATCGACGTGTACGTGCCGGGACCGATGTCGCTGGTCGCGGTGTAGACCAGCGCGGTGCCGTCGGCGTTGATCCGGGCGTGGGCGGAGGCTGAGCGACGGTTGTTGAAGTAGCCGGCGGTGGCCATGCCCATGCCGATCAGCAGGTTGCCCTCGCGGCGGGAGCGCGGCGTGGGGTTGCGGGCCGACCAGCCGAACCGGCGGGCGCCCTCGTCATAGCAGTCGACGAGCCTGCGGCTGGTGAAGGGATGGCCGGTGGCCGGGTCGACCGCCGGCTCGTTGCGCTTGCGCAGCTCGATCGGGTCGATGCCCAGGTCGTTGGCCAGCTGGTCCATTGTGGACTCCAGGGCGAACATCGCCGGCCCCTCGCCCGGCCCGCGCATGAAGGTCGGCGTGTGGGTGTCGATCGCGTGCGTCCGGTACCGGGAGCGCATGTTCGGGCTGTGGTAGATCATCTTGACCAGGTCGACGATCGAGTCCTCGTACTGCTCGTAGCGCGAGGTCTCGGTGTGCGGCTCGTGCACCAGCCCGGTGATCACGCCGGTGGCGTCGGCGCTGAGCCGCAGCCGCTGCACGCTCTGGGCCCGGTAGCCGAGAATGCCGTACATCTGCCGGCGGGTCAGCACGATCTTCACCGGCCGCCCCACCTGCCGGGCCGCCAGCGCGGTCAGCGGCTGGTGCGGCCAGGTCATGCCCTGGCTGCCGAACGCGCCGCCGACGAACGGCGAGAGCACCCGCACGGTGGCCTGGGAAACGTTCAGCGCCCGCGCCACCGAGCCGGCGGTGCCCTGCACCCACTGGGTCTTGTCGTACATGGTCAGCTGGTCGCCGTCCCACCAGGCGATGGTGGACGGCAGTTCGATCGGGTTGTGGTGCTCGCGGGCCACCGTGTAGGTGTGGTCGTAGGAGAAGGGCCCGGCGGCCAGCGCGGCGTCCGGGTCGCCGCGCTCGTAGTCGGGATTCTCCACCGCGACCTCGATGGTCGCGCCCGGGTCGAGCATGTCGGTCACCGGCCGCTGCTGCTCGTAGGTGATCTCCACCAGGGACGCGCCGTGCTCGGTCTGCTCCAGCGTCGTGCCGATGACGATGGCCAGCGGCTGCCCGAGGAAGTGCACCCGGTCCGGCGTGTAGGCCAGAGCGGCGCCGGACAGGTCGGTCAGCACCCTGAGCACGCCGGGGGCGGCCAGGGCGGCGGCGGTGTCGATGGCGGTCACCCGGCCCAGGCTGATCGTGCTGGTGACCAGCCAGCCGTAGACCAGGCCGGGCACGTCGTGCTCGGCCGCGTACGTCGCCTGGCCCGTGACCTTGAGCCGCCCGTCGACTCGGGTCTTCGGAGCTCCGATCGCTTCGTCCGCCATCACATCGCCCCTACGGTCGCGAGCTGCCGAGCCACTGTGCGTGTGAGCAGATCCACCTTGAACCCGTTGCCGGACAACGGGTTAGCACCATCCGCGGCATGCGCGGCGGCGTCGGCCCACAGCTGCGCGCCGGGGCGGCGGCCGACGAGGGCGGCCTCGACCGCCGGCAGCCGCCACGGCACCGTGCCGACTCCGCCGACAGCCACCCGGGCGGCGTGGACGATCCCGTCCCGGATGTCCATGGCCACGGCGGCCGAGGCCAACGCGAACTCGTAGGACTGGCGGTCGCGGACCTTCAGGTAGCCGGACCGGGCCGTGTGCGGGCCGCCGGGGATCTCCAGCGCGGTGATGAGCTCGCCGGGTTTCAGGTTGTGCTCCAGGTTGGGAGTCTGTCCCGGCCGGAGGAAGAAGTCCGCGGCCCGCACCCGGCGCGTGCCCTGCGTTGACCGCAGCACGAGAACCCCGTCCAGCGCCACCAGCGCGACCGAGAAGTCCGACGGATGGGTGGCGACGCACTGGTCGCTGGCGCCCAGGATCGCCATGGTCCGGTTGACGCCGCCGATCGCCGGGCAGCCGGAGCCGGGATCCCGCCGGTTGCAGGCCGACGTGACATCGCGGAAGTACAGGCAGCGCGGGCGCTGCATCGTGTTGCCGCCGACGGTGGCCATGTTGCGCAGCTGGGCCGACGCGCTGAGTTCAAGGGCTTGGGAGACAACGGGAAACCGGGACCTGACCAGCGGATGGGCGGCCAGGTCGGTCATGGTCACCAGTGCGCCGACGGTGAGGCCGGCCGGGGTGGCGATGATCCCGCCGTAGGGCAGGCCGGCGATGTCCACGACGGTCGATGGCCGTTCCACCGTCTCCCGCATCAGGTCGACCAGCGTGGTGCCGCCCGCGATGTACCGGCCGCCCCGGGCGCCGGCGGCCAGCGCGTCGCGTTCGGAGCCGGCCTTGGTGAACTCGAAGGGGTACAACGCTCACTCCCCTGCCGCGACGCGCTGGATCGCCGCCACGATGTTGGTGTACGCGCCGCAGCGGCAGACGTTGCCGCTCATCCACTCCCGGATCTCCTCGGCCGATCCGGCGTGCCCCTCCGCTATCAGCGCGACGCCGGACAGCAGCTGCCCCGGCGTGCAGTAGCCGCACTGGAACGCGTCCTCGTCGATGAAGGCCTGTTGCAGCGGATGCAGTTTCTGGCCGTCCGCGAGCCCCTCCACGGTGGTGATCCGCGCGCCGTCGTGCCGGACGGCCAGGGTCAGGCAGGAGTCCACGCGCCGGCCGTCCAGCAGCACGGTGCAGGCTCCGCAGGCGCCCTGGTTGCAGCCCTTCTTCACGCCGGTCAGCCGTATCCGCTCCCGCAGCATGTCCAGGACGGAGGTTCGGTTGTCCACGACAACCTCATGCTTGACGCCATTGACGTCGACAGTGATTGCTCTGGTGTTCGGATCGGCTGTCGCCGCCGAAGCTGTCGATTCCGTGTCAATCGTCGTGGCGGTCACCGCGCCGTACAGCGCGGCGGATGACTGAACGAATCGCCGACGATTCAGGGTGACATTCTCGGACGCGGCGTCGCCGCTTCCATCATCGCTCATGGAGGGAGACTTTCTCGCTTGAACAGCAAGCCTTTTGTCTTGATCCATTTTACGCCGCGGCGCCGAACAAGCCAGTGTGCGCAGTGCACGGCCGCGGTGCCGCTCGCACAGGGCACGGCGCCGCCGCCGAGGTATGCTCGACTGTGTCGCACGAGCAGGGGCCCGGGAGCCCGCGGGAGCCGAAGTTCGATCTGCTGTCGGTGCATTCGGCGGTGACCCTGGCCGAGGAGCTCCACTTCGGCCGCGCGGCCGCTCGGCACTTCATGACGCCCCAGGCCTTCGGGCGGCGGATCCAACGCCTGGAACGGGCCTTGGGCTACCAACTGTTCGAGCGCACGAGCCGGGTCGTGACGATCACACCCCGCGGCCGACGGGTCCTCACCATCGCCCGACACGCCCTGGACCGGCTCAGCTCGCTCGCCGACGAGCCGGACCACGCCGCCGACGACGGCGCCCTCACCGTCGGCGTCCTCGGCTTCGGGATCGGCGCCCGCTGGGCCGACTTCGAGACGCTGTTGCGCCAGGCCGTGCCCAGGGCGCCGCTGCACTACGCCGAGCTCAACCTGGCCGACCAGTACCAGGAACTGCTCGCCGGCGCCATCGACGCGGCGGTCATCCAGCACACCGAGGACATCGAGGAGATCCACTTCTCGGCGACGTTCGCCATGGACCGGGTGCTCGTCGTGCCGGCCCGGTCCGAGCTGGCCGACGCCACCCTGCTGACCCCGGCGGACGTGGGGACCCAGACGTGGCTGCGCATGGACCTGCCGGGCGTGCACCAGGCCCACGAGCGACCGCTGGGCCGCCAGGTCGGCCCGGCCGTGCGCAGCCCGGCGGCGATTCCGATGGCCGTCGCGATGACCGGCGCGGTCGCGCACCACGTGGTCGACGCGGCCGAGTACTTCGCCCGCCCCGACGTGCGCTACATCCCCTATCGGGACCAGCCGATGACCATGGGAATCGCGACGCGGGCCGACGACCGCCGGCCGGTGATCGAGTCGTTTCGCCACGCGGCCGAACTGATGTCGCTGGTCGACCTCGAACGGGAGCGGATTCGCCGCGGCTGACTCAGGTGACGGTCTCGGCCACTGTGCGACAGGCCAGATGCAGCGCGAGTCGTTCGTCCCGTTGAGCGAGATCGACGCCGAGACTTGTGGCTATTCGCGCGACGCGAGCCGCCACGGTGTTGCGGTGGACGCCGAGCACCGTCGCCGCCTCGGCCAACGACGACTCGGAATCCAAATACGCGGCAAGGGTTCGAATCAGATCGCCGGGCAGATCCCGCAACGGCGCGAGCAGGCAGCGGGCGAGCGGCTCGAACGTGTCGGTGCGCGACCATTCCAACAGCACCTGCGCCATGCCCAGCCGGTCGACGGGCAGGAAGCGGTCGGTCCCGGGCCGGGTCGCGGCCAGGCGCGCGGCGTCGGCGGCCTCGCCGATCGTCGTGGCCAGCCCGGTCAACTGGGGATGCGGTCGCCCGACGCCCATGTGGGCGCCGATCGTCTTGCCCAGGGCGCGTTGGGCGGCGCGCAGACGCCCAGCGAGATCGCGCACCTGGTGCGCCGACGGTTCCTGAGCGAAGGTCGTCCACGCCGTCCAACCGTCGCACTGCTCGACGACGACCGCCTCGACGCCCTCCGCCGCCAGCGCCTCGACCACCTCCAGCCGGTGCGTGACCGGGTCGATCTCGGCATCGGCTCCGACGCACAGGCCGACATGCCAGCCGCTGAGCCACCATCCCGCCGCCGCCACCCGACGGCGCAGCTCGGCGCCGGGTTCCCCGGCGATCCGGAGCAGATCACCGAACAGCGTGGTGCGCAGGCGTGCGTGCCGCTCCCGCTCCAGGCGCTGCCAGCCCAGCCACCGGCCGACGGCGTCCGCGCCGATCTCCATCGCGGGGACCACGCCGTCCGCCTCTGTCTCCTGTGTTCGCGGCACGTCGACCACCAGCCACTGCGCGGGACACCCCGCGCCGGGGGGCACGACCGGTTGGCCGAGCATCAGCCCCCGTTCGTGCGGAATCCGCTGCGGCAAAGCCAGATCGAAGCGCAGGCCGCCGGCCGCCGGCTCCGGACCGTTCAGCACCCGGCCCGAGTCGTCGAGCCGCGAGACCGGCAGGCCGATCACCCGTGACAACCTGGCCACGGCATCTCCCGGCTCCACCAGGGCCCCGGCGAACACCCGGTGCGCGGCGGTCACCCGCTCCGCCCCCGCCAGCAGTGGGGCCGTGAGCGACACCCGTGCCGCCACCACGAGTTCCAGCGGGTCCCCGACCACGCTCAGCAGCGCAATGCCCAGTCGGTCCGCCAGCCGGCACGTCTCCGGCTCGGGTTGGACCACCGGCAGCACGACACCGGCCGCACCGGCGTCGGCGGCCCGGCGCAGCAGGACATCGACCCGCCAGTCCCACGCATCCGTCCGGCCGGTGACAACGAGAAGATCGTCCGCTGCCGGCGGCGGAACCGGGGTCAGACCCTCGCTGGCCCGGATCCGGGTCACCGCGTGGTCCACCGCCGTTCCCCCACCGACCAGGCGAACCGCCGCCGCCCACTCGGGGATGGCCAGAATGCGACGCAGGCTCATCAGCGCCATCGCCTCATGGTCCATCGCGCGGGATCATGGCTCCACCAAAGCGCTTCCCGCTCGAAGCGCATGAAGTTGCCCAGCACTTCCCCAGTTTCGCACGGGTTTCGAGAGCCTTCGGGATCAGAACCTTCTGGGTTCCGATCCCGGTTTCGGCCGCGGACCTCACCGGACCTGATCACGACGCCGGCCAGCCTCAGCGACCGCATCGTCGTGCCGCACCCGGTGCTTCGCCAGGTCGCGACGCCTACTGCCGAGGGGTCGCGGTGAGCGGCAGTGGACCGGGCCCGAGCGTGAAGAACGCCTGCGGCCGGCGCTGGCGCGTCGAAACCGGGGCCATGCGCCACAGGCGGAGGATCGTGGCGAGTGCGATCGCCATCTCCGCCATCGCGAAGGTCTCGCCGATGCAGCGGCGCGGGCCCGCGCCGAAGGGGATGAACGCCCCTTCGGCCGTGGTCTGCTCGTCGGCCAGCCAGCGGGCGGGATCGAACTGCTCCGGGGACGGGAACAGTTCGGCGTCGTGGTGGTTGGCGTAAGGGCTGATGACCACGGTGCTGCCGGCCGGAAGGACCTGGCCGCCGAGCTCGGTGTCGGCGGCGACAAGACGGGTGAACAGCCAGATCGGCGGGTAGACCCGCAGCGCCTCGCGGATCAGGGCGTGCAGACGGCGGAGCTGGGCCAGGTGGGCGAAGGTCACATCCTCGACGCCGAGGACCAGGGAGAGCTCGGCGTGCACCTGGGCGTCGATGTCGGGCCGGCGCGACAGGATCTGGAGTATCCACGACAGCGCCTGCCCGGTGGTTTCGGTGGCGACGCTGAGCATGGTGAGGACCTCGTCGTGGATCTGCTGGTCGGGCATCGACTCGCCGGTCTCCTGGTCCTGGGCCGCCAGCAGCGCCGACAGGACGTCGCCGCAGTCGCGGCCGGCTCGGCGGCGCTCGGCGATCAGGCGGTCGGTCAGGTCGTGGACCGTCACGAGAGTCCGCCCGAAGCGCCGGTTGGCTGGGATCGGGAGCCGATGCAGCCATGGCACGGGAATCAGCGCCCGCAGGCCGGTTCCCTTGACCAGCACGGGCAGGCAGCGTCGCAGCTCGGCGTTGTCCCGCTCACCGAGGGCGTCGGAGAACAGGCAGCGAGCCATGATCGTCGACGAGAGCCGCAACATCTCCTGGTCGGCCCGCAATCCCCGCCCCGCGGTCCATGATCCGGCGATCTCGGCGGCGGCGTCGCGGATGACCTTGATGTGGGCGGGGTGGCGGGAGAAGTTGAGCGTCGGCTGGATGAACCGGCGCTGCCGGCGGTTGAAGTCGCCGTCCGACAACGCCAGCCCGTTGCCCTGGAGCACGCGGAGCGCCTCGTAGATCGGACCGCCCTTGACGAAGTCCTGCCGCTGGACCGTGAGCACGCGCCGCACCAGCTCGGGGTTGTTGATGAGGTACATGCGTTCCCGGCCGAGGCGCATCGCCGCGATGTCGCCGGCGCGGCGCTGCCCCCGCAGGAAGTCCAGGGGCCGCACCACCAGCTGCCAGGCATGCCCGACCAGGGGCAGGCGTCCCGGCGCGGACGCGAGGGTCGCCGAATCGGCGCTCGGATTCATGGTGTCACTCCCATCGGTCGGTGGGGCCGTGCCCGGCACGGCCCCACCCGGTCGGCGCTATCCCCGCGACAGGCGCCAGAACGCGCCGAGGTAGGGCTCGGCCATCGAGACGGCGTCGATGGCTTCCTGGAGGTCCTCGCCGTGCGCCAGGCCGTCCCGAACGATGTCGATGGCGGCGTCGAGCACCTCGGTCGGGCGTTCCTCGTAGAGCCCGAAGTAGGACACGATCTCCGGCGGCGTGCCGGGACGCCGGCGCAGCGCGGGGACGAGGGCGGCGCAGGCCTCATGGGCCAGCGAGTAGTCGAGGTAGACCAGCAGCGCGAACGCGGACTGGCTCGCGTTCAGGCACAGCCACGAGATGTAGCCGGCGTAGCTGTACGCGGAGGCGGCCAGCAGTTTGCCGGGGTGTGCCTCCGGCGTGATCCCGAAGGCCGTCGCGGCGTGGAAGACGTTCTGCTTGTCGAACCGGACCTGCCGGGTGATCTCCGCGATGAAGTCGACCGCCTTGGTGCGGCGGAACCGCGACGCCGCGATGTGCAGCGGGACCACGATGTTGTCGACGGTGGCGTTCTCCACGTGCAGGATCGTCGCGATCCCGTCGTTGGACAGCGTTCCCTGGACGCCGTTGACGACCACGGGGCTGTCCATGACGACATGCCGGATCGCGTCCACGAGCCGGTCCGCGGCCAGCCGCGGATCCTCCCGTTCGGCGGCGGTGACGATGAGGTGATCGGTGCGGATATGCGTGGTGGTCATGCCTTCTCCGGCCTCCTTCGGTCTTCGGTCAGGAATGCTTCGTCGATGGCCCGCGCCAGGGTCCTCGCGGCGTGGTCGAGGTCGTCGGCCCGGTGGCCGCTGCCGACGGTCAGCCGGAAACGGGCCTGGCCTCGGGGGACGATGGGGAATTCCACGAGATGGGTGAGGACTCCGTCGCGTTCGGCGATGCCCAGCGCCGTCCGCGCCGCCGCGAGGGAGTCGACCTGGAGGGGCACGATGGGCGACGGGGAGCCGAGCACAATGCCGCGACAGGGCCCGGACAACCCGGTCCGCAGTCGAATGGCGTTGCGCAGCACCGCTTCCCGGCGTCGAGCCCCGTCTTCCGACAGCACGACCCGGATGGCGGCCGACGTTGCCGCGGCCTGAAGCGGCGACAGCGCGGACGAGAAGATGTGGGTGCTCGCGAAGTACCGCAGATACTGGGCGACCGGCGCGGAATTGGTCGCGATGTAGCCGCCGTTGGAGGCGAGGCACTTGCTGAAGGAGCCGACGACCAGGTCGAGTTGGCCCAGCATGCCTTGCGCGGCGGCGTTTCCTCTCCCGTCCGGGCCGAGCACGCCGATGTCGTGGGCCTGGTCGACGACCAGCGTGGCGTCGAACTCACGGCAGATCTTCTGCAGTTCGGCCAGGTCGGGCGTGTCGGAATCCATGGAGAACAGGCTCTCGGTGATCACGAGGATGCCGCCGGTCGCGTCGCTGCCGCGAATACGGCGCAGCGCCGACTGCACGGCGTCGTTGTCCAGGTGACGGAACCGCGTGACGTTTCGGCAGCGGCTGGCGGCGACTCCCTCCTGCACGCAGGCGTGGGACAGCTCATCCACCAGGATGTGGTCCGACCGCCGGACGAGGGCCTGCACCACGCCGAATCCAGCCGCCCAGCCGCTGGGGAAGAGGACAACGTGGCTCATCGCGAGCAGTTGCGAGATCTGCTCGCACAGCTCGTCGGACAGGGCCGTCTCCCCGGCGGCGCAGGGCGAGCCGGCGCTGTGCGGGCCGTAGGTGTCCAGCGTCGTGACGATGGCCTCGCGAATGGCGGGATGAGTGCCCAGCGACAGGTAGTCCTGGCTGATCAGGTTCACCCCGGAGCTCTGTCGGCTCGTCTCGTCGTGCGATCTGGGACGGCGTTGCGAGTACGCGGTGCTCATGGTCCGGTGGTATCCCCACTGGCCCCGGGTGACGTGGGAACGCCGCCACTGCTCGAAATCCCGCATACGGTCGAGAATCTGGCGGCCGGTGAGACTGGCGAAGGATCCGAGCGAGGGATCGCCTGCCGAGTGCGTCATGATGCGGTCCCCTTCTCAGGCCTCGGTGTCGTGGGTGGCGATGCGCCGGTAACGGTCCGGCCGGGCCGTGCGCATCCAGCGGGCGTAGCCGATGCCGGCGGCGGTCGCGATCACGTAGATCCACGGCAGGCCGTTCACCACTGCGGCGTCGGTCCCGGTGAGCAGCGGATAGTTGACGACGAGCAGCACGATCCCGGCGGTCAGCCCGGCCGCGCCGAGCGCCGGGGCGAGCGCGGTGCGCCACCAGTGCCGGTCGGGCCGCCGGCGGAAGAAGGCCACGACCGACACCGCGGCGCCGGCCTGCAACAGCACGATGCCCAGGGTGCCGAGGCCGATCATGCTGGCCACGAGGCCGGTGTACGGGTCGGCGCCGCCGGCGGCGAAGGCCGCGACGATCACGATCGTGAACGCGGTCTGTGCCAGGCTGGCCCGGTGCGGCGCTTGGTGTTTCGGGTGCACGGCCCCGAAGCCGGCCGGCAGCACGTGCTCCCGGCCCAGCACGTAGACGTACCGATTGGCGGCGTTGTGCAGGGCGAGCATCGCGGCGAACAGGCTGGTGCACAACAGAACCTGCACGACGTCGGTGGCGACGGAGCCCAGGTGCCGGTCACTGAGCGAGAAGAACAGGTCGCCGAGTTGCCGGCCGGCCACCGCGCGCACCTGGTCCACGCCGATCGCGCCGACCGCCGTCCAACTGGTGAACGCGTAGAACAGCGCGATGACGCCCACTGCGATGTAGGTCGCCAGTGGCACGCTCCGCTTCGGGTCGCGAGCCTCTTCTCCGTACAGCGCGGCCGATTCAAAGCCGATGAACGAGGCGAAGGCGAACATCATCGCGACGCCGAGGCCGGTGCCGAACACGGCGTCGGGGCTGAACGAGGCCATGGGCAGGGCATCGGGCCCGCCGTGCGCGATGATCGCCACGTTCAGGATCGCCAGCACGGCCGTCTCACCCAGCATGAGCAGCCCGAGCACGCGGGCGCTCAGGTCGACCTGGCGATAGCCGAGGAAGGCCATCGCCAGCACGCCGCCGGCCGCCCACACCTCCCATGGCAGGCTCAGCCCGTGGGCCTGCGCGATGGTCTGCGCGAAATAGCCGAATGCTCCCACCACGCCTACGGTGACCGCGTTGTACGCGATGACGGCGACCAGGCCGCCGGCGATCGCGACGGGCCGGCCGATTCCCCGGGACAGGTACGTGTAGAAGCCGCCCGCGTTGACGATGTGCCGGCCCATCGCGCCGTAACCGACCGAGAAGCACAACAGGGTCGCCCCGGCGAACAGGAAAACCGCGGGAACGCCCGGGCCGTTGCCGATGCTGAAGGCCAGCGGCACGGTGCCGACCATGGCCGCGAGCGGAGCGGCGGCGGACACGACAAGAAAGACGATCTTCGGTGTGGTGAGGGTTCGCTTCAGTTGTTCGGGCCGTGTGTCAGCGGAGGGAACTGTCACGATGGGCGTCCAATCGTCGGTGGCGGGTGGAGAAACCCGTTGCGTGTCAGGCGATCGACCGGCGTGGAACTGATGATTCGCAACCATACGGCCGGCGCGTCGACCGCGGCGAATTCGATCCCGCGCGGCGGGATCGGCGTCGACCGGTCGCACCTGCGCTGCCTACAGTGCGAACAACGCCGAGGAGTGGATTCCCATGGTCACAACACATGCTGTCGTCGGCGCGCCGACGATGCCCCCGTTTTCCGTCACGTCGAAACAGGTGAACGCGGCATGAGCCGGCCGGGCGTTGTGGTGACCGGTGTCGGGCTGGTGAGCGCGGCCGGAATCGGCGTGGCCGACAATTGGCGACGGGTGGTGGCGGGCGAGCCGACCGCGGCCCGTGATCCGGCGCTTGTCGGCTGCCCGATCGATTTCGCCTGCCGGGTACCGGGATTCGACGCTTCCGGGTTGCTGGGCGACCGACGGGCCGAGACCGCGGACCGGTTCACCCAGCTGGCGATCGTCGCGGCGGAGGAGGCCATGGCGCACGCCGGGTTGGGCCCCGACGGGGCCGACCCCACGCGTTTCGGCGTTGTGCTGGGCACCGTGGCCGGCGGCACGGCGACGATGGAGGCCCAGCAGGCGAAGCTGCTGCGCGAGGGGCCGGAGGCGGTGTCGGTCCGCACCATGACGATGGGCCTGGTGAGCATGGCCGCGGGTGAGCTGTCCATCCGCTTCGGTCTGCGCGGCGTCACCATGACGGTGGCCACGGCCTGCGCTTCGGGAACCAACGCCATCGGCATCGCCCGAGACCTGATCCGGTCCGGAAAGCTGGATGTCGCGCTCGCCGGCGGCGCCGATTCCCCGCTCACGCCACTGCACTCGGCGGCTTTCCACCGCCTCGGCGCGCTGTCTCGGCGCACCGACCAGCCGCTCGCCGCCTCGCGGCCGTTCGCCGCCAGTCGGGACGGCTTCGTGCTGGGCGAAGGCGCCGGCGTGCTGGTGCTGGAGAGCGACGCCCACGCCCGGGCCCGAGGGGCGACGCGGCTGGCCGAGATCGCCGGCTACGGCACGACCGCCGACGCCTACCACGTCACCCGCCCCGCACCCGCCGGAACCGGCGCGATCCGCGCGATGCTCGACGCGCTCACCGATTCCGGGCTGGAGGCGGGTGACATCGACTACGTCAACGCGCACGGCACTTCCACGCGGCGCAACGACGAAGTCGAGAGCGCGGCCATCGCCGCGGTGCTCGGCGACGGCGTCGCCGTCAGCTCGACGAAGGGTGTGACCGGCCATCCGTTCGGGGCGGCGGGAGCCCTTGAAGCGGGCTATTCGGTGCTGGCGCTGCGTGATTCACTCCTGCCGCCGACGGCGAACCTCACCGATCCGGATCCGTGCGTCACCGTGGATCTGGTGGCCGGCGCCGCGCGAGGGGCCAAGGTCCGCGCGGTGATGAGCAACTCGTTCGGCTTCGGCGGCCACAACGCATGCCTGGTGATCACTGCGCCTCGATGATGTTCACCGCGGCGGGTCGACCGCGGTGAGCCGTAGCACGGCCTGACGCTTGTCCACATCGGACGTGTGTTTGCCGTCCACAGTGGACCGTCCGAGCAGGGCGGCGGCCGTGGCCGAATCCTGCGGATGGCGGATCATGTTCGCCTCCGCGGTGTGCCGCAGTGAGCTGGGCGTGAGGTCGCCGCCCCGACCGAAGGTGCGGCCCGCGTCGACGGCGACCTTGCGGAGTTCGTCGTACGCCCCGCGGGCGGTGAGCCGGCCGCCGCGCCGGTTGAGGAACAAGGCCGGGTTGCCGGTCGCGCCGGCCCACGCGGCGCGTTCGGTGATCCAACGCCGCAGTGCCTTGCGCAGCAAGGGATGCATCGGCACCTCGCGGCGCCGTCCGCCCGGACCGCCGCGGATGGTCAGCGTGGCCGGCGCGGCGGCGATCCGGACGTCGTCGAGATCGAGCGCGGCGATCTCCCGGACCCGCGCGCCGGTGTAGTAGCTCACGCAGGCCAGTGCCGCCGCACGCACGTCGGCGCGCATCGCAGCCGTGAGCCACTGGTCCCGGACGTCGTCGCCCAGCACGTGCGGCACGCCCTTCGGCACGGGCATTCGTCCGGCTCGGGCCGGTTCCAGTCCCAGGCGCTGGTAGAAGTCGTTGAGTGCGGCCAGGTGCCCGTTGACCGTCGTGGGACGGCGTTTCGCGGTGACGCTGAGATGGATGCGATAGGCCTCGGCCGCGTCGTCGCGCGCCAGCTGACCGGCCGGCAGGGCGGTGTTCGCGCCGGTCGCGGCCAACCACTCCAGGAACTTCCGCACCCGGCAGCGGTAGGCGCGAACGGTTTCCTGCCCCAGCTCGCACGTAGGCGCCGCGATCGTGGCCGAGTACGTGGCGAACGCCTCGGCGAAGGCCGCCGGCAGCCGATGCCGCTGGCGCTGGTCGTCCCGGTCGACCGTCCCGGCCGCGCCACGGTCCGGAGACTTCCGATATCGCGTGATACCGGAAGCTCCGGCCGCGCGCTGGAGCAGGCGGTGCACGACCGGATGATCCAGAAAGGGCCGTGCGCGCTGGCGCAAAGTGGCCAACGCGTCGTCGGCGCGCGCGGACTGCACGTACGGGTAGTGGTCGAGAAAGCGGTGCCAGTGTTCGCAAGCACGCTCGAACCGGCCGGTGTCGTAGTGGAGCACGGCCAGTTCGGCCAGGGCGAGGACACGTGGACGGTGGTGGTCGACCGGAAGGTCCCGCAGGGCAGCCCGCAGCGCCTTCTCGGCCGCCCGGGAGTCGCCCAGCATGCGGTGCACATGGCCGGCCCCGTAGGCGAGGTAGGCGGGAGTGCAGCCGTAGGCGGCGATCCCCGTGCCCTCGCGCGCCGGGGGCAGGTTCGTCGTGACCGCCTGTCTGGCCTGCGCCAGATGCTGGTGAGCCGAGTGGGCCTGAGCCATCGCCGCGTGGCAGCGTGCGGCCTCGACGTGCCACAGCGCTGTGGTCAGCGGCGGCGCCTGGTTGGCGGCCGTGGCCAGCGCCGTGCTGATCAGGCCGAGCGCCAGTTGGTGGTGACCGAGGTGGCGGGCGTGCAGGCTGAGCGCCCACAGCCCAAGGGCGTACCGGACGGTGTCGCCGCCGGCCGCCGCGAGGGCGAGCGCGGCGTGGCAGTAGCGCTGCGCCAGCCCATGGGCGTGGTCATCGCCGCACATCAGGGCGGCTACGACCGCCAACTCGGTGGCGAGCGGGGCCAGGCTGTGTCGGGTGTCCCGGCGGGGCCAGCGGCTGAGGTCGTGGACGAGGTGACCGAGCAGCGCGCCCCGGGCGTGGCGGCCCCCGATCGTCCGCATGACGGTGCGGAACACGGCCAGCACGGCGGAGCTGACCGAATACGCCGATCCCTCCAGCTCGCGGCGGAAGGCCGGAGGATCGGAAGGCAGCCGGGGAATCGGCTGGTGGGGTTGGTAGACGGCCAGGCGCAGCTCGACCTGGGCCACCGGGTCGAGGTCGGCGCGGGCCAGGTCGATCAGGCCCAGCAGCGGATCCTCGTGATCGGACGGCCAGGCCCCAGTCGTCGCCGGGGGCTCCGCGAAGCCGACGTCAGCGGGCCGGATCAGCCGGCGCAGGCGGCGGGCCAGCGCCTCGGCAACGAGGGCCGGCGTCGTTCCCCGGGGCCGAACCCCGGCCAGCCAGTGGGCAACCGCCGTGCGGTCGTAGCGCAGGGATGTCCCGGTCTCGGCGCCGACCGCGTTGACGGCCGACGCGAGCTGGGCGCTGGTCCAGCCCGCTTCGGCCAGCCGGGCGCGGAGCCGCTCGTTGGGAACACGACGCTCGTCTGGTCGGTGGGTGCCGGGATCGGACGAACTGACGTTCACCACATTCACCAGCTAAGCCGTCCGGGCGGCTAGGTGGCTACCAGCAGTCACTGTTTGACTCGTCGCAGTAGTCGTCCCGTCGAATCGAACCGGGGAGCGGCGTGTGGCTGATGTCTATTCCGTAGGTCTTCCGCTCGGCGCCGCTTGCCGATCACCGCGGCCGGACCGGCCGTTGGGTCGGATGCTCGCCGTGCTGCACGCTGTTCGGGATCATGCCGCGCCCATCACGTCGATCGAGGTCGCGCGGGAAACCGGCCTGCCCCGAAGCACGGCGCACCGCCTGCTGACCGAGCTTGAGTCGCACGGCGCGGTGCGCAGACAAGGGGACGGCTACCGGTTGGGTGCGGCGATCACCCGCCTGGTCACCGATGAGGAGGACGAGCCGACACGACGGATCCGGCATGCGCTCAAGCCGACACTGGCCGCCGTGTACGAACGGACCCATTATCTCGTCGGGCTCGCGGTGAGCGGCGAACCGGGCGCGCCGACGGTGCGATTCATCGATATCGTGTGCGGTGACGACCACCGGCGGGTAATCGACCGGATCGAGCGGCAATCCGCTCTGCACGTCAGCGCCGCCGGCCGCACATTGTTGGCGTTCGACCCCGAGCTGCGCGCCGGATTCACTGCCGTGAATTCGGACGCCCTGGATCGTGAACTGTCCAGAATTCGACTGCACGGTGTCGCGCTGGGCGTTGTCTCCCCCGGGCTGGACATCGCGGCCGCCGCCGTGCCGGTGTTCGGCTCAGGGCCGGTGGCCGCCCTGAGCATCGGCACCCGCGGCGACCGATTCGACCTGGCGCTGGCATCCGGCATCCTGCGGCACGCCAGCGCCCATGCCCGCCGCGTCCTGCGGGGCGAACGGCCTACGGCGCAGCAGCCCTCTTCCGGTCGATGAGGCCCACCAGGCCCGTCACCGTCGCGCTGTCGGCGAACTCGTCCTCGGTGATCTCGGTCCGGGACACCTCACAGAGCCGTTCCCGGAACTCCACTTGTGCCAACGAGTCAAGGCCGAGCTCCTCCCACGTCGCCTCCGCCCGAATGGCCGCCGGAAGAACGTCGAACTCGGCAATGAGCAATGTGACAACCTCATGGTTTTCAAGGCGCATGCCTGCCGATTTTAGTGAGGCCTCGTCACGACTCGCGAGGCATGTCCCGTGTCGCGGGATCCGGTGGCGTTTCCAGGTTTTCGAATTCGATCGCTCACGCCCGGAACGTGCGGCGGTAGGCGTCCGGGGACACGCCGATCGTGCGGTGGAGGTGGCGGCGCAGTGTCGTGGCGGTGCCCATGCCCGCGGCTGAGGCGATGGCGTCGATGCTGTCGTCGGTGGTCTCCAGCAGCTCCTGCGCGCGGCGGACTCGCTGGGTCAGCAGCCACTGCAAGGGGGTGGTGCCGGTGACCGAGCGGAAATGGCGGGCGAGGTGACGTGAGCTCATGTTGGCCTGGCGGGCCAGGTCCTCCACGGTGAGCGGCTGGTCCAGCCTCCGCATCACCCAGGGGAGCAACTCGGCCAGGGGGTGGCGGTCCTGGGCGGGCACCGGCGTGGTGACGAACTGGGCCTGGCCCCCGGCCCGGTGGGGCGGCACGACGAGGCGGCGGGCGACCATGTTGGCGACGGCCGAGCCGTGGTCGAGGCGCACCAGGTGCAGGCACAGGTCCATCGCCGCGGCCTTGCCGGCGGACGTGAGCACACTGCCGTTGTCCACGTAGAGCACATCCGGATCCACCTTCACCCGGGGATAGCGCAAGGCCAGTGCGGAGGTGTGGGCCCAGTGCGTGGTCGCGCACAGCCCGTCCAGCAGGCCGGCAGCGGCGAGCACGAACACGCCCGTGCACAGGGAGACCACCCGCGCGCCGGACTCGTGGGCCACGCGCACTGCCTCAACCAGGTCGGCCGGCGGGTCCTCGTCGACGTCGGCCAAGGCGGGCACGATCACGGTGTCGGCGTCCACCAGCCGGTCGAGCCCGCAGTCCGGCGCCACCTGGAACCGGCCGACCTGGACGGCGTGCGTGCCGCACACCCTGACGTCGTACCAGGGGCCCGGCAGGTCGGCCGGGGCGGAGCCGAAGACCTCGTAGGCCATGGCCAGTTCGAAATGCAGCATGCCGTCGGTGGCGGCGACCGCGACGGAACCCATGTCGGAAATTGTACGGGTCGTGTCGTTCCAGACACTGGGCACGGGCGCGCCGGCGGGACAGGATTCCGGCACTGGATCACTTCGGGCACGTGGGAGCGGGTATGGGATCGGGTCGCGACGTGGCGGTGTTCGGCGCCTACGGGCACACCGGGCGGTTCGTGGTCGCGGAGTTGCGCGAGCGCGGACACGTGCCGCTGCTGATCGGCCGCGACCAGGACAAGTTGCTGGCGCTGACCCAGTCGAGGCTGGCGGCGCGGCAGGCGTCGGTCGACGATCCGGCCTCGCTGGACCGCGCGCTGGACGGCGCGGCCGCGGTGATCAACTGCGCCGGGCCCTTCGCCACGACCGCCGCCCCGCTGGTCGAGGCGGCGCTGCGCGCCGGCATCCCGTACGTCGACGTGGCGGCCGAGATCGAGGCGAACCTGGACACGTTCACGCACTTCGCCGAGCGGGCCCGCGCCGCGGGCACGCTGGTGGTCCCGGCGATGGCCTTCTTCGGCGGCCTCGGCGATCTGGTGGTCACGGCCGCCATGGGCGACTGGACGGCGGCGGACGAGGCGCACATCGCCTACGGCCTGAGCAGTTGGCATCCGACTGCCGGAACCCTCGCCGCGGGCGCGGTCTCGGGGCAGCGACGGGGTGGCCGCCGGGTCCGCTTCACCGGCGGACGGATCGAGTACCACGACGACGCCCTGCCCACCCTGCGCTGGCCCTTCCCGGCTCCGCTCGGCCCGCAGAGCGTCATCGGCGAGTTCACGATGGCCGACGTCGTCACCGTTCCCAGCCACCTGGCCATCCCCGAGGTGCGCACCTACATGACCGCCAACGCGGCCGCGGACCTCTCGGCTCCTGGCGCCCCGGCGCCGACCGCCGTCGACGAGCGGGGCCGCTCGGCGCAGACTTTCCTCGTCGACGTCCTCATCCGGTCCGGCGGCGCGCAGCGCCACCTGGTGGCCACCGGTCAGGACATCTACGCCGTCAGCGCGCCGCTCGCGGTGGAAGCCGTCGACCGCATCCTCACCGGCCGGGTCAGGACCACCGCCGGCGTCGTCTCCGCGGGCGCGGTCTTCGACGCCCCGGACTTCCTCCGCGCCCTGTCCGCACACCTCGCACTGCACGTTCCGCTCGACGCACACAGTTGACCGGACGAGTTCCGCGGCGTCGGCGCCCGAAGTTCTCTTACGCTCGTCGGTCCACTGTGGACCACTGGCTCTCCAGAGGTCGCTGACCTGCGGTTACTCCGCGCCGGGCGGAGAGGGAACTGAACAGAATTGAACGTTCACTTCGCACAGACCACCCGGCCATGACGCCATTACCGTTCTCGGACACCGGCGATCGCCCACCCTGCGCCCGGCGATCTCCGCACCTCACGAAGTGGAGGAACGGTGTCCACAACCCTGCCTACCGTCCGAGCCGTCGCCCTCGCGGCGTGTCTCGTCACGGTCGCCGCCGCGGTGGCGACCGGAACGGCCAGCGGCGCCCCGCCGTCGACCCTGGTCCCGCTCTCCTCGCACGGTGGTTCCGTGCCGGCCGGCGCGCATCGCGACGGCGCGCTGCCCGACGACCAGACCCTGCACGTCGCGGTGGCGCTGCGGCCGCACGACCAAGCCGGTCTCGACCGGTTCGTGGCCGCGGTCAACGATCCGCAATCCCCCACCTACCGGCATTTCCTGACCTCGGCGCGGTACAACGAGCTGTTCGCACCCCGGCAGTCCGATGTGGACAGTGTGAAGGACTACCTTCGCGGCAAGGGACTTCAGGTCGACGGGGTGTCCGGCAATCGCCAGGTCGTCGACGCCTCCGGGTCGGCGGCCGTCGTCCGCCAGGCGTTCAGCACGCCGCTGAGCAGCTACACCGGGCCCGACGGGCGGCATTTCTTCGCCAACGACAGCGCGCCCGAACTGCCGGCCGGTGTCGCCGCTGTCGTGCGCGGCGTCGCGGGCCTCACCGACCAGGAGGTCGCTCACCGCGCGTCGGCGCCGGGTGGTCCGGGCGGACCGGGCGGTGGCTACACGCCGGCCCAGTTCCGCACCGCCTACTCCATGAAAAACCTGTCCGCGTCCTACACCGGATCCGGTCAGACCGTCGGCCTCATCGAGTTCGACGCGTTCAAGCAGTCCGACCTCAACTCCTGGACCAACTACTTCAGCCAGCCCTCGGTGACCCCGAGGGTGGTGGCGGTGGACGGCGGCGTGTCCAGCCCCGGCAGCGACCAGCTCGAGGTGACGCTGGACGTCGAAGCCGTCGCGGCGACCGCCCCCGGCGCGGCCCAGGTGGTGTACGAGGCCCCCAACACCGACCGCGCGTGGGTCGACGAGATGGCCAAGATCGCGTCGGACAACGCGGTCACCGTGCTGTCCGGATCGTGGCTGCTCGGCGAGAAATGCGAGTCCGACCCGATCGCCTCGTCCCACGACTCCTACACCCAGCTCGCCGCCCAGGGCGTGACGATGCTGTCCGCGTCCGGCGACTGGGGCGCCACCGGCTGCGGCTACAACGGCGACAACTCGACCATCCAGGCCGACTACCCGCCGTCGGACCCGCTGTTCACCGGCGTGGGCGGCACGCAGCTGCGCACCGCCGACAACGCGGGCGCCTACAGCTCCGAGTCCTGCTGGAACCAGGGCGGCAGCGGCAACACCCGGTCCGGCGGCGGCTATTCGGCGATCTACGACCGGCCGGACTGGCAGACCGGCAGCAATGCCCACCGATCGGTGCCGGATGTCGCGTTGGACGCCGACTACGGCGCGGGCGCGTTGTCGGTCTACATGAACGGCGGCTGGCAGGACGTCGGCGGCACCAGCCTGTCCTCGCCGCTGTGGGCCGGCTACATCGCGATGGTCAACCAGAAGGCCAAGGCCGGCGGCAAGGGCAACCTCGGCGGCATCAACCCCACGCTGTACCAGATCGGCAAGGGCAGCTCCTACTCGTCGAACTTCCACGACGTCACCTCCGGCAGCAACGGCACCTACTCCGCGGGCGCCGGGTACGACCTGTGCACCGGCTGGGGTTCCATGCAGGGCGACACCCTGGCCGACTCGCTGATCAGCGGCACCACCCCGCCGGCCAGCAACGACTTCTCGATGGCGTCGAGCCCGGCGTCGGTCAGCGTCGACCCGGACAAGTCCGTGACCTCGACCATTTCCACCACGGTCAGCAAGGGCACCGCGCAGACCGTGGCGTTGGCGGCCAGCGGCCTGCCCGCCGGTGTGACCGCGACGTTCGACCCGACCTCGGTGACGGCCGGCAACTCCTCGACGCTCACCCTGACCGCGTCATCCTCGGCCTCGCCGGGCCAGAGCACCGTCACGGTGACCGGCAAGGGCTCCGACGCGACCCACACCACGACGGTGTCGTTGACGGTCAACGGCTCCGGCCAGGGGGACTTCTCGATCAGCGCCAGCCCGGGCTCCGGGTCCGTGGCCGCCGGCCAGTCCGCCTCGACCACCGTCGCCACGGCCGCCGCGCCAAGCGGAGGGAGCACGCCGGCGGCCAACCCGGACGTCATCAACGGACAGCCGACCACGCTCGCCAAGTACCCGTTCATCATCTCCGAGATGCGCACCGGCGGTGTCCGCCCGCAGGAGCAGTCCTGCACCGGCAGCGTCGTCGCCCCGCGGACGGTGCTGATCGCGGCGCACTGCAAGTTCGCCCAGGGCGACCCCAAGTACCTGGTCTACGGGCGCGACGACCTGGCCGACACCAGCAAGGGCGCCCGCATCGAGATCGCGGAGTTCCGGATCCACCCGGACTACACCCCGCAGAGCGACGAGGGCTTCCGCAACGGCAACGACGTCGCCGTCATCTTCACCAAGACCGACATTCCGACGCCCGCGGGCATGGCCTATCCGAAGATCGCGACGTCGGCCGACACGCTGCCGTTGGGCACTCAGGGCACGGCCATCGGGTACGGCAAGACCGACGCCAACGACGCCAACAAGAACACCAAGCTGCGCGAGGTGGTGCTGCCCACCGTCGACGGCCAGAAGTGCAGCGCCATCGACTCGTCGGCGTTCAAGCCGGACTACATGTTCTGCGACGGCTACGGCGACGGCAGCAAGGGACTGTGCCAGGGCGACTCCGGCGGCCCGTACTACTACAACGGCAAGATCTACGGTGTTTTCTCCTGGCTGCGCACCGACTGCGCGTCCTACAACGCCCACGGCAGGCTGTGGGGCTCGATGGGCGACTGGGCCAACGCGCAGATCGGCGACACCCCGCCGGGCAACGGCGACATCGCGCTGTCGGCCAGCGGCCTGCCCTCGGGCGCGACGGCCACGTTCGACCCGGCCTCGGTCAACGCGGGCGGTTCGTCGAAGCTGACCATCGCCACCAGCGCGTCCACCCCGGCCGGCACCTATCAGGTGACCGTCACCGGGAAGAACGCGACCGCCAGCCACGACACCACGTTCACGCTGACCGTGACCAAGGGCGGCGGCGGGCCGGTGACGGTGGCCGACCCGGACTTCCAGTTCACCCAGCACGGGCAGCCGGTCAGCCTCCAGATGTCGGCGAGCGGCGGCGCCGGTGGCTATCGGTGGTCGGCGACCGGGCTGCCGCCGGGCCTGTCGATCAACGCCGGCACCGGCCTGATCAGCGGCGCCGCGGGCAACGTCACCCAGCTCTACCAGGTGACGGTCACCGCGACCGATTCCGCCGGCGCCAGTGGACACGACCAGTTCTCCTGGTACGTCTACTGATCCCGAGCACGTGAGACGACCGGTGGCTCCCCCCGGGGGGGCCACCGGTCAGTCCCATTCCCAGCTCAGCCCGACGATGCCCGGGCGCACGTCCTCGACGACCAGGTGCGCGGTGTTGGACATGCCGATCCACAGTGGACTCCCCTGCCGGGGCGTCGCGGTCGGAGTCCGTTGCTGGTAGGGAACGCAGTGCACCGGCGCGGTTCCGCCGAACCCCACCTGGAGCACCAGCTCCCGGGCCGACCGGGTGAACCGGCGGTGGTAGGAGGTGAGTTCCGGCCCGGCGGGAAACCGCCAGGTGTAGTCCACGACCGCGCGTTCCCGCGCCGCCAGCCGCTGGTCCAGGATCAGCTCGCACACGGTGGCCCCGGCGACCTCGTCGCGGCGTATCCGCCCGAGGCGGCAGAACCTCGGCTCCACCAGTTGCGGCAGCTCCGATTCCTCGACCCACTGGTACACCAGGCAACAGTCCACGTGGTCGCGCTGGGCTTCCACCACCAGCCGGGTGCGCACCTCGGCCAGGCGCCGATCGGCGTCCACCCGGACGTGCTCGTGGATGGTGAGGTAGCGCAGCCGGTCGTCGGCGGGCGCGGCCAGCGAGGTCAGCAACGAGTCGTGCGCGGGCCACATCCGCTTGCGATCGACCGATCCCGGCTCGGCGGACCTGCCCCGGGGACGCGGCGGGCCGAGCAGGGACACCAGCGTGGACTCCGGGAGTCCGAACAGATCCTCCAGCGCTCGCACCGTTCGCAACGACTCGTCACGTTCCGGCCGGCTGCGCCCGTTGCGCCAGTAACTCAGCGCCGCCCTGCTGATGCGCACACCCCGGGCCGCGAGCTGCTGCTGGAGGCGTTTGAGGCTCAGCCCGTGCGCGTTGAGGCAGTGGTCGAGCACCTGCGCGAAGGTTCCTTGACGAAGCAACCTGCGCAGCTCGCGGTCGGCGAGAAGGAGCGAGGAACGGCGATCGGCGGACACAGATCTCCTCAAGGACGGCGGCACTCCACTATCGCCGCCTGTCCGGCTGCGGGCAAGTGCCCGCAGCCGGCTCGTCAGGTCAGCGCTCGGTGTAGATGAAGCCGACCTTGTCGACCTCGTCGCCCGAACGGCCGTGGAAACCGGCGATCTGCCACCCGGCGGGCGCGGTCCTGGTGACACAGTCCGAGGTGGTGGAGCCGCCGGACAGGGTGCGCCCGAGGTTGGTGGTGAACAGCGCCGAGAAGATCCGGGTGTGGTTCTGGTAGCTGCCCTCACACACGGTTGCCGAGGCGACGTACTCGTTGCTGCCCAACACCAACGACGTGAGGTTGCCGCCGGTCCCGCCATGCGCCAGGGAGACGCCGTTGTCCAGCGTGAGGCCAAGCTGGTCGACGCGGGAACCACTGCGCATCGACACGGTCCGCACCCGCGCCGCCGCCGCAACCGCGACGATGTCGGTGAAGTAGTCGCCGTGCGGCCCGCCGAACTGGTCGGACAGCTGGAAGGCCGGATTGCGGGTCCAGGCGAACCGGACCGTGATCGGGTCGTGGTCGGACAGCATCTTTGCCGGTGTCGTCGAGGAACTTCGCGTGCTCGTTGTTGTAGTACGTGGCGTTGAGACCGACGAGCTTGCTGCCGCGGTAGAGAACCTTGTCCACGACCTCGCAGTCGTTGGTGACGTTCTGCTCGTCGCAGACCAGGGCCGGGCTCCCCGGCGCGGGCGCGCCGCCGCCACGCACGAGCTGGACCCAGGCGTCGGTCAGGCCGTTGGCGGCGGCGAACCCGGCGATGGTGTCGGCGGCGCGGGTGTATCGCGTGTTGGTGTCGCCCATGACGATCACCGCGTCGCCGGCCGAGTGCGTCTGGACGAAATCGCTCAGCTGAGCCAGGTTCGACGCCCGCGACGACTCGTCCCCGCTGTTGTCGCCGGCATTGGTGTGCAGGTTGTAGACGTCGACGTAGACGCCTTCGGCCAGCCGCACCCGCATGAAGGTGAAGCCCTTCGGCGTGAGGCAGTCCCCGGAGTCGAGCTGACACGAGTTCCAGTGCACACGCTCGAAGTCGTCCACGTCGTACGGCAGCGAGGACAGGCTGTTCAGGCCGCTGCCGACGCCCGCGCCGCCGCTGGTCGGCGTCCGGTAGGCGTGGCTGTCGGCGGCGTAGAGCGCGGCGTGGTAGTTGAAGTCCTCCTCGACGTGCACCAGGTCGTACGCCCCGAGGCGCTGCCCGATCGCCGTGGTGGCCGACTGGCGTGGCGTCGGCGCGCTGGAGATCCCCTCCGGCAGCCCGGCCACGTTGTAGCTCAGCACGGAGAAGCTGCCTCCGCTCGTGGTGTCGGCGTGGGCGACCGCCGGCGCGCTCACCGTCGCCATGGTCAGGATGACCGCCGTGGCAAAGCTTCTCTTCACAAATGCTCCCGAAGGATTCGGACGGACAGGGCGCCTCTCATCAGCCACAGGTCAGCGTCGGCGCCGCCCAGTCGGCGTGGTCCAGGCCGTTGCCATCGCCGCCGTCGCCCACCAGGAGGTCCAGGACCTGACCGCCGGTGACGGGCACGTCGATCGTCGCCGCGGGCTGGTTGCCCTTCAGCACCGGCGTGGTGGCCAGGGTCTTGCCGTCCAGACTCACCGTGAAGGTGACGGTGCCGGCGTTTCCGGCTTCGGCGTCGACACCGACGGAAGCGGTGAAGCGGGTGCACTTGCCGGCGAGGTAGAGCTGAACGTCGCTGACGGCGTTGGTGCCCAGGCCCTTGGCGTACTGCACGCCGGCGATGGTGATCGGCTTGCCGTCGCCGGCGGCGGCCTCACCGTTGCTGGTGTCCCGTTCCACCGGGCCCCAGCCGTTGGTGGCGGACAGGAACGGCAGGCTGCTGACGGCGACCGAGCCGCTGGGTGGCGCGGCCGGCACCGCGCCGACGACCCGCTCGTCGGCCACCGTCTCCCGGCCCCACTTGGCCGTCACCTTCAGCGCGGCCGGCGCCAGGGCGCCGGTCGGCGCGGTCACCGGCCAGGAGAAGGTGTTGCCACTGCGGGAAACCACCCCGACGGCCCAGCCGGCGGGTGCCGTCAGTGCCGCCGAGTCGACCCGGCCCGGCGCCTGGACGGTCGCGGTGGCGGTGAACTGCTGGCCGCTGGCGGCGGTGTCCGGCACCGCGAGCGTCACCGACCCGCGAGGAGCCGGCGGCACAGCGTACTTGCGAGGGTCGTAGCCCGGGGAGTAGTTCTGCCGCACGGTCAACGGGGAGGCGTAGCTGCCGTAGTCGGTCAGCGCCACCTGGCCCAGGCCGCCGGTGCTGCCGTCCAGGTTCCACACCGCGATGGCGATGGTGTTGTCGCCGTTGGGGTTCAGCACGCCGTTGGGGATCGGGAAGCTGTGCTCGGGCCCCAGGTAGTTGATGTACTGCCCCATCTGCCAGCCGTTGACGAAGATCAGCGCCCGGTACTGGCGGGACGGGTCGTCGGTGATGGTGACGCCGACCGAGGTGTCCTGACCTCGGGGCAGATCGAGCCGGATGTTGGTGCGGTACCAGGAAACCCCGGGGGTCGTGTCCTTGGCCGGCAACGAGGTCGTCGACCACGAGCCGTCCGGGTAGCCCGGCAGCGACTCGCCGGTGCGCTCGCCGTACAGGCCGCCGGTGTTGAGCGGGCCGCGAACCTGGTCCAGGCCGTTCGCGCCCTGCAACCGCCAGGTGATCGAGGTCAGCGGCGAGCCGGTCACGCGGGCGCCGATCAGGCCGCGAGCGGCCTTGTTCCCGTTGGACGCCCCGTAGTCCTCGTCGTGGCCCATGTTCACGGTGAGCACGGAGATCTCGTTGTCCCCCTTGCGGACCGAGCCGGCGGGGAAGGCGAAGGTGTGCTGGTCGGTGGTCGAGCTGCCGAGGAACGTCCCGTTCAGCCACACCGAGGTCGCGCCGGCCGAGCCGCCGCTCTGCGCCGAGAGGGTGATCCCGGCCTGGGTGCCGTCCCCGGTGAACTTGCCGCGGTACCAGGTGTTTCCGGTGTGGAAGCCGTAGTCGTCGGCGAACAGCACCGGCAGCGAGCCGGGGGTGGTGCTGCTGTTGGTGGTCATCTTGTCCGCGACCGGCCAGCGCGAGTCGTCGAAGCCGGGCTGGCTCTCCGGGGACTCCTGCTGGTGTTTCCAGTCGGTCAATGCGGGCAGCGTGACCGGCTTGGCCGTCGGCAGCGCACCGGTCCGGCTGCCGCTGCCGGTGACCTGTGTCCCAACATCACGGCCGTTCCAGGTGATCCGGTCGGCGGTGCTGAACACCTCGACGGAGCCGTCGGTGTCGGTGTCGCCGGTCAACGCCAGCGACTGGCCCGAGGCCTGGGCGGTGCGCAGCAGGTGCGTGCCCCGGACCAGCACCGGCCCGGACGCGGTGTCCTGACGCCAGAAGGTCTCGGCGGTCGCCTTGTCCCCCACCAGGAGCAGCAGGGGGCGGGCGCCGGGCTCGTCGATCAGCACCCGAGTAAGTCCATTGTGGACGTAGTTGAGACGGAGGTCGCCGCGCGAGGCGTCCCAGGTGCTGGTGGCGGAGCCGCCGAGCACCGTGACGACAGGCTGCTTGGCGTAGCGCAGCACGGTCTCGCCGGCCTGGCCGGCGTCGCCGTAGAGCACCGCGACGTCACGGTTGCCGATAGTCGCGTTGGTCATGATCTCGGACGTCGAGTACTGAAGGTGCGACTGCCCGAGGTCGTAGCCGGCGACGAGGATCTTCGACTCCCGGCCGTTCAACGTGATGCCGGTGTCGGGCTGCTGCGGCACGGACGGGTAGTAGTCGGCGGTCGTGGCGGACAGCAGGTCCACGGCGTCCACGACCACGAAGGCGCCGGAGGCCGACGGGTTCTTCTGCCCGGTGACGACGATCTTCAGCGTGTGCGGACCGTCGGCCAGACCGCGGACCTCGTAGCCGGTCAGCTGGTTCTGCTTGGTCGCCGCGTACAGGTCGACGGTGCTGACCTTGGCCCCGTCCAGGTAGACGTCGGCGATGCCGTGGTTGCCGTCCTTGGAGGTGATCCAGCGGATTCCGGGGCCGGTGAAGGGGATGCTCACGCTGTCGCCGGTGGTGTTCGAGAACGACTCGGTGTGCTGGTAGTCGCCGCCGGTGTAGTTCTGCTCGGGGCCGACGTGGCTCCAGGAACCCGCATAGGCCACTGCGGCGGCCGGATCGTCATACGTGTAGCCGGAATGCGCGGCGAGGTCGAGCGCGATGTGCGTGGTGTCGGTGGTGTTGGACGTGGAATCGCTGTGCCGCAGAGTGTGGAACTGCGTGTGCGTGTCGGGGTTGATCCGGGCGGTGTCGGTCAGCGCGGCGTCGGTCAGCGGGGCGGAGCCGAGCCCGTCGGTCTTGGTCAGCGGGGCCACCGACTGCGTGAACTCGCCGATCAGCTTGTCCTCGTAGTACTTCGGGTCCAGCTGGCGGCTCTCGGTGATGGCCGCGCCGTAGTCGTAGGAGGTGTAGTTCTGCGGGATCGCGCTCCAGCCCCACGAGGTGCCGCCGTAGAGCATGTAGAAGCTCTGCGCGGTGGCCCCGGCGGCGATGTTCTGCTTGTAGAACACGTTCGCGAACTGGTCGTTGATCAGCTGGCCGCACTTGGCGTAGCCGGGCCCGCCCCACGGGTCGAACGCCCCGCCCTGGAACTCGGGGGTGTACAACGGCTTGCCGGCCGGATGGTCGTAGCTGATGTCCGGCACGCCGTTCCACGTGCCCGGGTTCGAGCAGTCGAAGCCCTGCGGGTAGGAGTCGGGCCCGTCCACGTCCAGCGCGGCCACACCCGAGTTGAAGGTGCCGTTGTTGTTGCCGGTCAACGGGACCGTGATGCCGTCGGCCCTGGCCTTGTCCTCAAGGTGCTTCATGTACGCGCGGCCGGCGTCGTTGCCGTTGTAGTACTCGTTCTCCACCTGGTAGGCGATCACGCTGCCGCCGCCGTCGGTGAGCTGGTGGCGTTTGAGGATGCCGTCGATCTGGGACTGCCACTCGTCGGAGTAGGCCAGGTAGGTCGGGTCGGCCGAGCGGGTGTGGCCCGGCGTGGTGGACAGCCAGGTCGGGAAGCCGCCGCCGTCGACCTCGGCGTTGATGTAGGGGCCGGGCCGGGCGATCACGTACAGGCCGGCTTGCTCGGCCATGTCCAGGACTTGGTCGATGTCCCGGACGCCACTGTGGTCGTAGACGCCCTGGGCCGGGGACTGGTAGCCCCAGTCGAAGTACAGCGAGGTGGCGTTGAACCCGGCGGCCTTCATCTTCTGGAAGATGTCCAGCCACAGGTCCGGGCTGGGCAGCCGGTAGTAGTGGAACTCGCCGGACCACAGGTAGGTCCGCTGCCCGTCGATGAGAAACGAGTACCCGTCGTAGCCGATGCTGTGGGTGGCTCGGGCCGGGGCGGCGGCGACCGGGCCCGACGCGCTCACGAGCCCGGTCAGCGCGAGCGCGACACAGCCGAGCAACGCCAGCAGTGTTCGCCTCCAGGAGGTCGACGGGGTGCGGCGGGGTAAGCGCATGACAGGCCTCCTGGAGTGCCACTCTGCACGGAAAGCACCATGAAAGCTAAGGAACTGAGCAGAGTCGGTCAATACTCAACACTTGCTCACAAGGTCGGGACCGTCGAATGTGTCGACGGCGTCAGCGGGTCGCGGCCACCGCGCCCCGCCGCTTGGTCCAGATGTCGTAGGCGACCGCCGCCAGCAACACCAGGCCCTTCACCAGCATCACCTGCTCGCTGGGCGCGCCGATCAGCGACATGCCGTTGTTGATCACGGCCATGATCAGGCCGCCGGTGATCGCGCCGACCACCTTGCCCACGCCGCCCTGCACCGCCGCGCCGCCGATGAAGGCGGCGGCGATGGCGTCCAGCTCGAACGACGTGCCGGCGGTCGGCCCGGCCTGGTTGAGCCGCCCGGCGAAGATCACCCCGGCCAGCGCGGACAGCACGCCCATGTTGACGAAGATCCAGAACACCACGGACTTCACCTTCACGCCGGACAGCGTGGCCGCCTGGAGGTTGCCGCCGATGGCGTAGACGCGCCGGCCGAACACCGCCCGGGTGGTCAGCAGCGAGTAGAACAGCACCAGCGCCGCCAGCAGCACCAGCACCCACGGAATGTTCTTGAACCGGGCCAGCTGCACGACGACGGCCAGCACGACCACGCCGGCGCCGCCGGTCTTGAGCAGGAACACCGGCAGCGGGTCGACCTCCTGGAGGTAGCGCATCCGGCCCCGCCGGGCCCGCCACTGGGAGAACGCGATGCCGCCGACGACCAGCACGCCGACCACCAGGCTCACCAGGTCCGCGCCGCCAAGCGGCCCCAGTCCGATGTTGCCGAGGTAGCCGTCGGTGAAGCCGTTGGCCAGCGTGCGGATCGGGTCCGGGAACGGGCCGATGCCCTGGTTTCCCAGCACGGTCAGGGTGAGCGCGCGGAACACCAGCATGCCGGCCAGCGTGACGATGAACGCCGGGATGCCGAAGTAGGCGATCCAGTAGCCCTGCCAGGCGCCGATCAGCGCGCCGACCGCCAGCGTGATCACCAGCGCCGGCAGCCACGGCACGTCGAGGTCGACCATCAGCACCGCCGACACCGCGCCGGTCACCGCGACCACCGAGCCGGCGGACAGGTCGATGTGCCCGGCGATGATGATCAGGATCATGCCGATGGCCAGGATCAGCACGTACGAGTTCTGCACGATGATGTTGGAGATGTTCTCCGGTTGCAGCAGCGTGCCGCCGGTCAGCGCCGAGAACAGCGCGATGATCAGCGCGAACGCCACGTAGATGCCGCTCTGCCTGATGTTGAGCGAGAACCGGCGCGGCGCGCGGGCCGGCGGGCCCGCGCTCCGCTCGGTGTCCACCGGGGCGGTGCTGGTCATGGCGTGCGCTCCTGGTTCCTGGTCATGTGCTGCATCAACAGCTCCTGGGTGGCCTCGGCCCGGCCCACCTCGCCGGTGATCCGGCCGGCGGCCAGGGTGTAGATCCGGTCGCACAGGCCGAGCAGCTCCGGCAGCTCGGAGGAGATGACCAGCACGGCCTTGCCCTCGTCGGCCAGCCGGTTGACGATCGAGTAGATCTCGTACTTGGCGCCGACGTCGATGCCGCGGGTGGGCTCGTCGAGGATGAGCACGTCCGGGTCGGTGAAGATCCACTTGGACAGCACGACCTTCTGCTGGTTGCCGCCGGACAGCGTGCCCACCGCGGTGGTCACGGTGGGCGTCTTGATGTTCATGTCGCGGCGGAACCGGCCGGCCACCCGGTGCTCCTCGTTCTCGTTCACCCAGCCGCGACGGGCCAGCCTGCCCAGTCCCGCCGCGGAGATGTTGCGCTTGACGTCCTCGATGAGGTTGAGGCCGTAGCGCTTGCGGTCCTCGGTGACGTAGGCGATGCCGTGGGCGATCGCCTCCCGCACCGTGCGGACCTCGATCGGCTTGCCGTCCTTGACCAGCCGGCCGGAGATGTCCCGACCGTAGGACCGGCCGAACACGCTCATGGCCAGCTCGGTCCGGCCGGCCCCCATCAGGCCGGCCAGCCCGACGATCTCCCCGCGCCGCAGCACCAGGTTGGCGCGGTCGACCACCACGTGGCCGGGCCGGGTCGGGCTGCGCACCGTCCAGTCCTCGACGCGCAGCGCCTCCGCGCCGATCTTCGGCTCGTGCGGCGGGAACCGGTGCTCCAGGTCGCGGCCGACCATGCCGGCGATGATCCGGTCCTCGGTCACGTCATCGGTCCGCGCGTCCATGGTCTCGACGGTGCGGCCGTCGCGCAGGATGGTGATCGAGTCGGCGACGGCCATGATCTCGTCGAGCTTGTGGGAGACGATCACCGAGGTCACCCCGCCCGCACGCAGGCCGCGCAGCAGATCGAGCAGGTGCGCGGAGTCGTCCGCGCCCAGCGCCGCGGTCGGCTCGTCCAGGATCAGCAGTCTGACCTCTTTGGACAGTGCCTTGGCGATCTCCACCAGCTGCTGCTTGCCCACGCCCAGGTCGCCGACCGGCGTGACCGGCGATTCCCGCAGCCCCACCCGGTCGAGCAGCTCGGCGGCCCGGTGGTTGGTGCGGTTCCAGTCGATCACCCCGCGCCTGGCCTGCTCATTGCCCAGGAAGATGTTCTCGGCGACCGACAGCTGCGGGCACAGGGCCAGCTCCTGGTGGATGATCACGATGCCGCGCTGCTCGCTGTCCCGGACGCCGCCGAACTCGCAGGGCCGCCCGTCGAAGGTGATCTCGCCGTCGTAGGACCCGTGCGGGTAGACGCCGGACAGCACCTTCATCAGCGTCGACTTGCCGGCGCCGTTCTCGCCGCAGATGGCGTGGATCTCGCCCCTGCGCACGGACAGCCGCACGTCGGCCAGCGCCCGCACGCCCGGGAACGACTTGCCGATCCCGTCCATGGTCAGGATGAACTCGGTCATGGCCGCTACTTCAGCTCGGCGGCGGTGTAGTAGCCGGAGTCCACCAGCGCCTGCTGGTAGTTGTCCTTGGTGACGATCACCGGCTGGAGCAGGAAGGAGGGCACGACCTTCTTGCCGTTGTCGTAGTCCTTGGTGTTGTTCACGGTCGGCTTGGCCCCGGTCAGCACCGCCTGCGCCATGTCGACGGCGGTCTTGGCCAGCTGGCGGGTGTCCTTGAAGACAGTCGAATACTGCTCACCCGCGACGATCGACTTCACCGACGCCACCTCGGCGTCCTGCCCGGTGACCACCGGATAGGGTTGGCCGGCGGTGCCGTAGCCGTTGCTCTTGAGCGCGGAGAGGATGCCGATCGACAGCCCGTCGTACGGCGAGAGCACGCCGGCGATCCTGGTGGTGGCGTTGTAGGTCTTGGTGAGCAGGTCCTCCATGCGCTTCTGCGCGGTGGCCGGGTCCCAGCGCAGGATGGCGCAGGTGGCGAAGTCGGTCTGGCCGCTCCTGACCACCAGCGTGCCCTTGTCCAGGTACGGCTTGAGCACGGACATCGCGCCGTTGAAGAAGAAGGTGGCGTTGTTGTCGTCGGGCGAGCCGGCGAACAGCTCGATGTTCACCGGGCCCTTGAGATCGGGGTCCGTCCGCTTCAGGCCGGTCAGCAGCGAGGTGGCCTGCTCCACGCCGACCTTGAAGTTGTCGAAGGTGGCGTAGTAGTCCACAGTGGACGTGTTGCGGATCAGCCGGTCGTAGGCGATCACCGGGATGTGCCGGTCGGCGGCGTCCTGGAGCTGCGTGGTCAGGGCGGTGCCGTCGATGGAGGCGACGATCAGCGCCTTGGCCCCCTTGGTGATCTGGTTCTCGATCTGGTTGGCCTGGGTGGGGATGTCGTTCTCGGCGTACTGGAGGTCGACCTTGTAGCCGAGCTTCTCCAGCGCGCCCTTGATGTTGTCGCCGTCGTGGATCCACCGCTCGGACGACTTGGTCGGCATGGTCACGCCGACCAGCGCACCGGCGTTGGAGCCCGGGGTCGGGGCCTGGTCCACGGTCTTGACCGCGGGCCCGCAGGCGGTCAGCGCCGCGCCGAGCGTGAGGGCGACGCCGACCGTCGCCCATCGTGCTGACTTCATGAGTGCTCCTCGTTTCTGTCAGAAGCCCTGGGCCAGCCGGTAATAGGCCTGGTTCCACCGGATGTGGTCGCCGAAGGAGTCGCTGTCGCTGCCCGCGTCCACCAGCAGCAACTCGGTGTTGAGCATGTGGGCGAAGTCCCGCAGCGCCGACGCGCCGACCGCCTGCGTCAGCACGGTGTGGTGCGGGCCGCCGGCCATCAGCCACATCTCGGCCGACTCGGCCAGCGACGGCTCGGGCCGCCACACCGCGCGGGCCACCGGCAGCTTCGGCAGCGGCTCGTCCGGCGGCACCACGGTGACCTCGTTGGCCACGAACCGGAAACGGTCGCCGAGGTCGGCCAGGCCGATCACCACGGCGTGGCCGGCCGTGGCGTCGAACACCAGCCGCACCGGGTCCTCCCGGCCGCCGATGCCCAGCGGATGGATCTCGCAGGACGGCCGGTCGGCGGCGATGCTCGGGCAGACTTCGAGCATGTGCGCACCGAGGATCTTCGGCTCCCCCGGCCCGAAGTGGTAGGTGTAGTCCTCCATGAACGACGCGCCGAGTCCGGTGCCCCGGCCCATGGCCTTGACCGCGGCCAGCAGCGCCGAGGTCTTCCAGTCGCCCTCGCCGCCGAAGCCGTAGCCGTCGGCCATCAGCCGCTGCACCGCGATGCCCGGCAGCTGCCGCAGCCCGCCGAGGTCCTCGAAGTTGGTGGTGAACGCGCCGAAGCCGCCCACGGTCAGGAAATGGCGCAGTCCGACCTCGATCCGGGCCGCGTACCGCAGCGAGTCGTGACGGTCGCCGCCCGGCGCCAGCTCCGGCCGCAGGACGTACGAGGCGGCGTAGTCCGCGACCACCTCGTCCACCGCGTGGTCCGACGCCGTGTCCACGAACGTCACCAGGTCGTTGACACCGTAGGTGTTCACCGAGACGCCGAACTTGAGCTCGGCCTCCACCTTGTCGCCCTCGGTCACCGCGACATCGCGCATGTTGTCGCCGAAGCGGGCCAGCCGCAGCGTGCGCAGGTGCGCCAGGCCGGTCGCGGCGCGAGTCCAGTCCTCGATCCGACCGAGTAGCCGGGCGTCGGTGGCGTGCCCGGCGACGGTCTTGCGCGCCACGCCCAGCCTGGTCTGCACGAACCCGAACTCGCGGTCGCCGTGCGCGGCCTGGTTGAGGTTCATGAAGTCCATGTCGATGCTCGACCACGGCAGCGTGCGGTTGAGCTGGGTGTGCAGGTGCAGCAGCGGTTTTCGCAGCGCGTCCAGGCCGCTGATCCACATCTTGGCCGGCGAGAAGGTGTGCATCCACGCGATCACGCCGACGCAGTCCGGATCGCCGTTGGCCTCCCGCATCACCCGGCGGATCGCGGCCGGCTCGGTGAGCACCGGCTTGCCGACGATCTCGGCCGGCACCCGGCCGGACGCGGTGAGCATCTGCTGCACCCGCTCGGACTGGTCGGCGACCTGGCGCAGCGTGTCCTCGCCGTAGAGGTGCTGGCTGCCGGTGAGGAACCACAGCTTCGGTTTGGTGGCGCTCATGACGGGGTTGTCTCCTAGCGCTGGCCGTAGACGTTCTGGTAGCGGTGATGCAGGCGGTCTATGTCCTCGCGGCGCAGCGCGGGCAGCTCACCGAGCTGGTGTGCGATGTGGACGGTCCGAGCCACGTCCTCGACCATCACCGCCGCCTTGACCGCGGCCCGCGCGTCCTTGCCGACGGTGAACGGCCCGTGGTTGCGCATCAGCACAGCCGGCGAGCGGCTGGCCCGCAGCGTCTCGACGATGCCCTGGCCGATCGAGTCGTCGCCGATCAGCGCGAACGGCCCGATCGGGATCTCGCCGCCGAACTCGTCGGCGATCATCGTGAGCACACAGGGAATCGGCTCGCCCCGGGCGGCCCACGCCGTGGCATAGGTGGAATGCGTGTGCACGACTCCGCCGACCTCGGGCATGTGCCGGTAGACGTAGGCATGCGCGGCGGTGTCCGATGACGGCGCGAGCTCGCCCTCGACCAGCTCGCCGTGCAGGTCGGTGACGACCATCGAGTGCTCGCTGAGCTCGTCGTAGGACACGCCGGACGGCTTGATCACCATCAGGTCGCGGTCCGGCACCCGCGCGGACACGTTGCCGGCGGTCCAGATCACCAGGCCGTTGCGGGTGAGCTCACCGTGCAGCTCGGCCACCGTGCGGCGCAGCTGGCGGACCGTTTCGCGCACCTCGGCGCTGACGGACATGGTCACTCCTGTCCCTTCTCGGCGCGGGCCCTGCGCCTGCGTTGCCTGAGCCGGCGCATGACCTGGTTGACCCCACGGCCGAAGTAGTCGTGCAGGGTCAGGTATTCGACGAACAGCTCCTCGTAGCCCGACACGTTGGCCGGGATCGGCAGGTACACGTCTCGCTCCACCGAGCCCATGGCGGCGGCCGCCGCGCGGATGTCCGGGTAGGCGCCGGCGGCGACCGCGGCGTGGATCGCCGAGCCCAGCGCCGGACCGTGCTCCGACCCGATCACCGACAGCGGCATGTCGAGCACGTCGGCGTAGATCTGCATCAGCAGCCGATTGCGGATCAGGCCGCCGGCCGCGACGAACTCGGTCACCGGCACCCGCGCGTCGATGAAGGTGTCGATGACGACCCGCGTGCCGAACGCGGTCGCCTCCAGCAGCGCGCGGTAGACGTCCTCGGGGCGGGTGGCCAGGGTCTGGCCGACGACGACGCCGGACAGCTCGTGGTCGACCAGCACCGAGCGGTTGCCGCTGTGCCAGTCCAAAGCGACCAGTCCGTGTTCGCCGACCTGTTGCCGCGCCCCCAGATCCGAGAGCAGTTCGTGCACGGACCGGCCCTGTTCACGGGCCATGTCGTGGTAGGCCGGCGGAACGGCGTGGTCCACGAACCAGCCGAAGATGTCCCCGACGCCGCTCTGTCCGGCCTCGTACCCCCAGAGGCCGGGCACGATGCCGCCTTCCACCACGCCGCACATCCCCGGCACCTCACGGAGTTCGGCGCCGTTCACCACGTGGCAGGTGGAGGTGCCCATGATCGCGACCAGCTGTCCGGGCTCCACCGCCTGCGCGGCCGGCGCGGTCACGTGCGCGTCCACATTGCCAACGGCGACGGCGATCCCCGCCGGCAGGCCGGTCCAGGCCGCCGCCTCCGCGGTGAGGACGCCAGCCTTATCGCCCAGCTGCCCCAACGGATGCGCCAGCTTGTCCGTCACGAAGCGCTCGAAGCCGGGGTTGAGCTCGCGGAGATAGTCGGAGCTCGGGTAGGCGCCGTCCTGGTGGATTCCCTTGTAGCCGGCGGTGCAGGCGTTGCGCACGTAGTTTCCGGTGAGCTGCCAGACGATCCAGTCGGCCGCCTCGACGAACCGCCACATCGCGGCATACACCTCGGGCGCTTCCTCCAGGATCTGCAAGCCCTTGGCGAACTCCCACTCCGAGGAGATCAGGCCGCCGTAGCGGGGCAGCCACTTCTCGCCGCGGTCGCGGGCCAGGTCGGTGATCCGGTCGGCCTGCCCCTGGGCGGCGTGGTGCTTCCACAGCTTGACGTAGGCGTGCGGTTCGGCGCGGAACCCCGGCAGCTCGCACAGCGCGGCGCCGTCGGCGGTGACCGGGACCATGGTGCAGGCGGTGAAGTCGGTGCCGATGCCGATCACGCTTTCCCCCGACACCCCAGCGGCTTTGAGCGCGTCGGGCACGGCGTGGCGCAGCACGTCGACGTAGTCGGAGGGGACCTGGAGCGCCCAGTCCGGCGGCAGGGTCCGCCCGGTCGCCGGCAGCGTCCGCTCGACGACGCCGTGCGCGTACTCGTGCACCGCGCTGCCCAGTTCGGCCCCGTCGCGGGCCCGGACCACCACGGCCCGGCCGGACAGCGTGCCGAAGTCGACGCCGACCACGAGCGGTTCAGTTAGCGCTAACATTCCGGCCACGGCAGTGTTTTCCTCTCGGACACGCGCGGTCAGCGGCGGGCGATCAGCCGCTGGATGGCGATGAACACGAACAACAGGGCGCCGATCACGATCCGGGTCCACCAGGAGCTGAGCGTCCCGTCGAAGGTGATCAGGGTCTGGATGATGCCCAGCACCAGCACACCCAGCACGGTGCCGAGCACATAGCCGCTGCCGCCGGTGAGGATCGTGCCGCCGATGACCACGGCGGCGATGGCGTCCAACTCCATGCCCACCGCGCCCAGCGGATCGGCCGACAGCGTGTAGAACGCCATCAGCACGCCGCCCAACGCCGAGCACGCGCCGCTGATCGTGTAGACGGCGACCTTGGTCCTGGCCACCGTCAATCCCATCAGCAGGGCCGACCGCTCGCTGCCGCCGACGGCGTACACGGTGCGGCCGAACCGGGTGAAGTGCAGGACGTAGCCGGCGATCGCCACGACCACCACCGCGATCAGCACACTCGGCGACACGCGCAGCCCGGCGCCCAGCGGGATCGGCGTCTGCGCCATCGTGGTGAAGGTGTCGTCGGTGATCGAGATGGAGTCGGTGCTGATCGTGTAGCACAGGCCGCGGGCCAGGAACATGCCGGCCAGCGTCACGATGAACGGCTGGATCTCGAAGTGGTGGATCACCAGGCCCATCGCGCAGCCGAGCGCCGCGCCGAGCACGAGCACCGCCGGGATCACCAGGTAGGCCGGCCATCCCCGGTGCTGCAACAGATCGGCCGAGGCCATCGCCGACAGCGCGGCGACCGAGCCCACGGACAGGTCGATGCCGCCGGTGAGGATGACAAACGTCGCCCCGACCGCGACCACCAGCAGGAACGAGTGGTCGATGAACAGGTCCAGCACCACCTGGCCGGTCCCGAAGGCGGGATACCTCGCCGCGCCGAAGCCGTAGGCGCCCACCAGCACCGCCAGCGCGCCGAGCACCGGCAGGTACCGCCGCTGCGGGCGGTAGGAGCGAACCCGTGCGGACAGCGCGGTCATGACGACACCTCCACCGGTTCCGCCGGTGTCACCACGGATTCGGCTCGGCGTCGGCGTTTGACCAGCTTGGCCCGAAACGCCGGCGACTGCACCAGGCACACGACGGTGACCACGATCGCCTTGAACAGCAACGTCTCCTGCGAGGGAATGCCCAGCGCGTAGACGGTCGTGGTCAGCGTCTGGATGAGCAGCGCGCCGATCACCGTGCCGCCCAGGCAGAATCGGCCGCCGGTCAGCTTGGTGCCGCCGATCACCACGGC
The DNA here is from genome assembly GCF_044547355.1 of Kutzneria sp. NPDC052558. Lineage (NCBI taxonomy): Bacteria > Bacillati > Actinomycetota > Actinomycetes > Pseudonocardiales > Pseudonocardiaceae > Kutzneria > Kutzneria sp. NPDC052558. The sequence goes on along the minus strand of NZ_JBIUAG010000010.1, from coordinate 152,887 downwards.
CAGGATGGCGTCCAGCTCGATCCACAGGCCGGCGTTGTTGCCGTCGGCCCCGGTGACGTTGGAGCTGATGATCAGGCCGGCGACGCCCGCGCACAGGCCGCTGAACACGTAGCAGAGCCAGATCAGCCGGCCCGAACGCAGCCCGGACAGCCGGCTGGCCTCGGGGTTGGCGCCGACCGACTCCAGCAGTATCCCGAGTGCGGACCGCCGCACCACCAGGGAAGTCAGAGCGTAGACCGCGATCGCGATCAGGAACGACAGCGGCAGGGCGAGCAGGTAGCCGCCGGCGATGGCCAGGAACGGTCCATTCTGGACGGTCACGATCTGGCCGCCGGTGATCAGCTGGGCCAGCCCGCGGCCGGCGACCATCAGGATCAGCGTCGCGACGATGGGCTGGATCTTCAGTCCGGCCACCAGCCAGCCGTTCCACGCGCCCAGCGCCAGGCACAGCCCGAGCGCCATGGCCACGGCGACCACCACGCCGGTGCTGCCCAGCTGCACGCACGCCACCGCGCCGCTGACCGCCACCACCGCGCCGACCGACAGGTCGATGCCCCGGGTGGCGACCACGAGCGTCATGCCGACCGCGATCAGGATCAGCGGCGAGCCGTTGCGCAGGATGTCGACGAGGTTGCCGTACAGGTGCCCGTCTCGGATCTCGACGGCGAAGAACCGGGGCGAGACGACAAGATTTCCGAGCAGCAGCGCCACCAGCGCGGCCGCCGGCCAGAACAGCCGGTGCCGGGTCATGGCCGGCCCCCGTCCGCGATAGTCGACATGATCTCCTCCGGGGTCAGCCCGTCGTTGGCCAGCTGGGCGACGACCCGCCGGTCCCGCAGCACGGCGACGTGATGGCTCAGCCGCAGCACCTCCTCCAGCTCGGCGGAGATGAACAGCACCGCCGTGCCGTCCTCGGACAGCTTCGCCACCAGCCGCTGGATCTCCGCCTTGGCCCCGATGTCGATGCCGCGGGTCGGCTCGTCCAGGATCAGCAGCCGGGGCTCGGTGGCCAGCCACCGGGCCAGCAACACCTTCTGCTGGTTGCCGCCGGACAGCGTGCCGACCACGGCCTCGGGGTCGGCCGGCCGGATGTCCAACGCCTCGACGTAGCCCAGCGCCAGCTCCAGCTGCCGTCGGCGCGAGAGCGGGCGGGTCCAGCCCCGGCCGGCCTGCACCGCGAGCGCGATGTTCTCCCGGATGGTCAGCTCGGCGATCAGGCCCTCGGTCTTGCGGTTCTCCGAGCAGAAACCGATGTGCTGGCGCATCGCCGCGCGCGGGGACCGCAGGTGCACCCGCTGCCCGTCGATGTCGAGCGTGCCGCCGTCGGCGTGGTCGGCCCCGAACAGCAGGCGGGCCAGCTCGGTGCGGCCGGAGCCGAGCAGGCCGGCCAGCCCGACCACCTCCCCCGGCCGGATGCTCATCGAGAACGGCTCGATGCCGCCGGCGCGGGCCAGCCCGTCCGCGGCCACCAGCACCGGCCGGTCCGGGCCGGGCCGGGACCGCTCGGACACCTCCAGCTCGTCCAGCGCGGCCAGCTCCTTGCCGATCATCCTGGTCACCAGCTCGACCGGCGTGATGTCCGCGGTCACGTACTCGCCGACCAGCTTTCCGTTGCGCAGCACGGTCATCCGGTCGGCGATGGCGAAGACCTGGTCGATGAAGTGGGAAACGAACAGGATGGCCATGCCGTCCGCGCGCAGCGCTCGCAGCACGCCCATCAGCTGCTCGACCTCCTTGGCGTCGAGGCTGGAGGTCGGCTCGTCGAGCACCAGCACCTGGGCCTGCACGTCCAGCGCCCGGGCGATGGCCACCATCTGCTGCACGGCGATCGACCGCGTGCCCAGCTCGGCCGACACATCGAGACGCAGGTCGAGCCGGGCCAACAGCTCCTCGGCCCGGGACCGCATCCGGGACCACTGGATCCGGCCGAACCGCCGCGGCTCGCGGCCGATGAAGATGTTCTCCGCCACCGACAGGTTCGGGCAGAGGTTCACCTCCTGGTAGACGGTGCTGATGCCGGCCCGCTGGGCCTGGCCCGGGCCGCCGAACGACACCGGCGACCCGGCCAGCTCGACGGCGCCCGCGTCCACGCCCTCGACCCCGGTCAGCACCTTGATCAGGGTCGACTTGCCGGCGCCGTTCTCGCCCATCAGGGCGTGCACCTCGCCGGGGAACAACCGGAAGTCGACGCCGTCGAGCGCGGTGACGCCGGGGAACCGCTTGCGGATGCCGGTCATCCGCAGGATCTCTCGGGACTGGTTCATCGCGGGGCCGCTCTCGGGGTCGTCAGTACTGGCGGCCGGGCAGCGCGGCCTGGGCGGCGGCCTGGTCGAACGCGGTCTCCTTGGTCAGGATCCGGTTCGGCACGCTCTGCCCGGCGGCGACCTTCTTGACCAGGTCCATCAGCTGCGGGCCGAGCAGCGGGTTGCACTCGACGACGTAGTTGAACTTGCCGTCGGCCAGCGCCTGCAGGCCGTCGTGGGTGCCGTCCACCGTGACGATCTTGATGTCCTTGCCGGGGGTGAGGCCGGCGGCCTGGATAGCGTCCAGCGCGCCGAGGCCCATGTCGTCGTTCTGCGCGAACAGCACGTCAATCTTGCTCTGCGACTTCAGGAAGGACTCCATGACCTGCTTGCCCTGGGCCCGGGTGAAGTCGCCGTCCTGGGAGGCCACGACCTTGAACTTCGGGTCGGTCTTGATCACGTCGTCGAAGCCCTTGGACCGGTCGTTGGCCGGGGCCGAGCCGGTGGTGCCCTCCAGCACGGCGATGTTCACGGGACCGGTGGCCGAGGCGTACTGCTTGGCCACCCAGTCGCCGGCCTCCTTGCCCTCGTTGACGAAGTCCGAGCCGAGGAAGCTCTTGTACAGCGTGGTGTCGGTGGAGTCGATGGCGCGGTCGGTGAGGATCACCGGGATGTTCGCGGTCCTCGCCTCCTTGAGCACGGTGTCCCAGCCGGTCTCCACCACCGGCGAGAAGGCGATCACGCTGACGTGCTGCTGGATGTAGGAGCGGATGGCCTGGATCTGGTTGGCCTGCTTCTGCTGGGCGTCGGAGAACTTCAGCGTGATGCCGGCGGCCTTGGCCGAATCCTGGATGGACTTGGTGTTGGCCGTGCGCCAGCCGCTCTCCGCGCCCACCTGGGCGAAGCCCAAGGTGATGGCGCCGCTGCCGCCGGCGGCCGCGCCGCCGCCACAGCCGGTGAGCATGGTCAGGCCGAGCGCGCCGGCCACGAGTAACGCCACTCTGGTACGCACCACGTTCACTCCTCGATCAGCGTTGATCATTGTTAGCGCTAACAGTCGGGACGGGAAGGGCTGCCGTGCGGGACGGACGACGGGGATGGCTGGCGGGCTGGGGCCGAGGGCAGGGCGGGCCGAGAGCTGGACGGGATGGGCGGGCTGGGGGCTGGGCGGGATGGGGGTTGAGCGGGATGGGGGTTGAGCGGGATGGGGGTTGAGCGGGATGGGGGGTTGAGCGGGATGGAGGTTGAGCGGGATGGAGGTTGAGCGGGATGGGGGGCTGGGAGACTGAGCGGGATGGGCGGGGCGACGGGGTCCGGGTCGCCCCGCCCCGTTATCGGGGGCCGGTGCTCTCGCGCACGACCAACTCCGGTGTGATCAGACGGCGTCCGGGGCCGTCCTCGTCGCGCAGGCGCGACTCCAGCAACTCGAACGCCTGCCGGCCGACCTCGATGAAGTCCTGGCGGACCGTGGTCAGCGGCGGGCTGAAATACGCCGCCTCGGGCACATCGTCGAAGCCGACCACGTGCACGTCGCCCGGCACCGCGCTGCCGCCTTCGGCGAACGCGCGCAGCATGCCCAGCGCCATCTGGTCGTTCGCCACGAACACCGCCGTCACACCACCCCTGCCCACCAGGATCCGCCCGGCGTCGTAGCCCGAGCGCGGACTCCAGTCACCCCGCAACACCGGCGGCGCCTTGATGCCGTGCGCCGCCAGCGTCTCGCGCCAACCCTGTTCACGGGCCTGCGCCTCCAGCCAGTCCGACGGGCCGGCCACATGCCAGACCATCTTGTGCCCCAGCGCAAGCAGGTGCTCCGTGGCCCGCCGAGCCCCGTCGTACTGGTCCACCGCGACCACCGGAACCGGGGCGGACTCGGCCGCGCCGACCGCGACCAGCGGCACGTCGCGCGGCGTGAACTCCAGCGCCTGGCCGGCGGACACGTGCGGGGCGATCACCAGGATGCCTTCCACCGCCTGGCGACGGAGGTTCTCCACAGCGTCCGAAATGGACTGACGCTGCGGCCGGCTGACGCTGGAGATGGTGATCGCGTAGCCGGCCTCGCGGGCGGCGTGCTCGATGCCGTAGAGCATGCTGGCCGGCCCGTACAGCGTGGAGTCGAGTGCCACCACGCCAAGGGTTTCCGACTTGCCGGTGGCCAGCGTGCGGGCGGCGGAGTTGGGCCGGTAGTCCAGCTCCCGGATCGCGGCCTCCACCCGGGCCCTGGTCTCCGGCCGGACCGGGCCGGTGCCGTTGATCACCCGCGACACCGTCATGTGCGACACGCCGGCCACCTCGGCCACGTCCGTCAGACTCGCCTGGCGGACGGCCGGCGGGCCCGCGGCCTTGCGGCCGCCGTCGGTCGGAGACGTCCGTGCCACCGGCGTCAGCTCCTTGTCATCCGCGGTTCACCACTGCCCGTCGAGGTGCACAGTGTTAGCGGTAACAGAAAGCCAGTCAAGACCGGAAGGTAACGGTTCGATGGCGACGACCATCGACGTAACGAGTCGGCAACAAAGGCCGCCTCGACGGTTGCCCTCGTCTCGACCTGGCAATACGTTGCCGGCCAACATGTGTCGGCGACCACAGTCACCGCGTTGGCCGCCGTGGAAGTTGATCCTTCTTTATCGACGCCACCTCGGGAGACGATTGTGCGCAGACCCCGCGCCACCGCCTTGCTGTTAGCGCTAACACTGCCGGTGGTCGGCCTGCCCGGCCCGTGGTCGGCGTCGGCGGCCGACGCGCCCGGCGTGTCGCTCACCGCCGACGTCAGCAGGACGACCACCAGCGTGAACCGGACCCAGTTCGGCGACATCGTCGAGGACATCAACCACTCCGTCGAAGGCGGCCTGGGCGCGAACATGGTGCGCAACAGCACCATGAAGGAGAACGGCATCGCGAGCTGGTCGGCCGTCACCGCCGGCGGCGGCGCCGGCGCCGTCGCCCTGGACACCACCCAGCCGCTCAACTCCGCGAACGGCAACTCGCTCAGGTTGTCCATCACGGCCAACGCCCACGGCCAACGGGTCGGCGTCGCCAACAACGGTTTCTACGGCGTCGGCGTCGCCCCGTCGACCAAGTACACCGCGACCTTCTTCGCCAAGTCGGACGGCACATTCCACGGCGGCCTGACGGTCGACCTGGAGAGCACCACCGGCGCCGTGCACGCCAAGGCCACGGTCCCGGCCGTCAGCTCGACGTGGACGAAGTACAGCGTCACCATGGCCACCGACCGGAACACCCCGGTCTCCACGGCCAATCGCCTCGTCATCGCGGCCGACGGCGTCGGGGCCGGCTCCTCGCTGTACTTCGACGTCGTCACCTGCCAGCCGCCGACCTACCACGGCACCGGCCTGCGCACGGACCTGATGGACAAGCTGGCCGCCACCAGGCCCGGCTTCTTCCGCGTGCCCGGCGGCAACTACCTCGAGGGCAACACCCTGTCGACCTACTTCGACTGGAAGAAGACGGTCGGCCCGATCGAGAACCGGCCCGGCCATCAGAACGACGCCTGGGGCTACTGGTCGACCGACCAGGTGGGTCTCAAGGGCTACCTCGACCTGGCCGAGCAGACCGGGGCCCAACCGCTGCTGGCCGTGTTCGCCGGCTACACGCTCGACCACACCGTTGTCCCCCAAGGACAACTGGCCCCGTACGTGCAGGACGCGCTCGACGAGATCCAGTACGCCATCGGCGCCACCAACACCAAGTGGGGCGCGCAGCGCGCCGCCGACGGGCATCCCGCGCCGTACGACGTGCACTACGTGGAGATCGGCAACGAGGACTGGTTCGACGGCAGCGGCAGCTACAGCAGCTACCGGTTCCCGATGTTCCACGACGCCATCAAGGCCGCCTACCCGCAGCTGCAACTGGTGGCGTCGGCCTCGGTGACCAGCCGGCCGGTGGACGTGATCGACGACCACTACTACAGCGACGACACCTCGTACTTCACCAACGCCGCCCACTACTACGACGGCACTTCCCGCAACGGCCCCAAGCACCTGGTCGGCGAGTACGCCACCACCAACGGCACCAGGGCCAACCCGACCGGCACGCTGGCCGGCGCGATCAGCGAGGCCGGCTTCATGACCGGCATGGTCCGCAACGCCGATGTCGTGATCGGCGCCTCCTACGCGCCCGCGCTGTCCGACGTGAGCGACTTCCAGTGGCCCACCAACGAGATCGCGTTCGACGCCGCCACCTCGTACGGCTCACCGTCGTACTGGGTGCAGCACATCTTCGGCGCCAACACCGGCGACTACGTCGTCCAGTCCTCGCTCGCCGGGGCCGCCGCCGGCGTGAACTCCGTGGTCACCAGGACGAAGTCCGGCACCGTCTACGTCACCGTCGCCAACCCGACCGACTCCCCCGTCACCAGCCAGGTCGTGCTCAACGGCACCACCCGGATCCGGCCCACCGGCACAGCGACCGTGCTCACCGGCGATCCCAACTCCCGCAACACCATCACCGCCCCGAACACCATCGCGCCGACCACCTCGACCTTCGCCGCCTCGAGTTCCTTCAGCTACACCTTCCCGGCGAACTCCGTGGTGGCGCTGAAGGTTGACACCACCGCGCCCATCTCGCCGGTCCTGAACCTCGACCGCGGCCTGTCGCTGCACGTGACCACCCCCGGCGCGACGGACCGGTCGGTGGCCGTGGTCGACGGCGTCGGCGGCACGAACGTCGTGACCGCGTCGTCTCCGGACGCCGACAAGCTCAACGCCACCTTCCTGCTGCGTCCGGGCCTGGCCGGCACTGGCTGCTATTCCCTGGAATCGCGGGCCAACCCCGGCCAGTACCTGCGCCACCAAGGCGACCGGATCCAGCTGGCCGCGTCGGACGGGAGCCAGCCGTTCGCCCGCTCGGCCACGTTCTGCGCCACCGTCGGCAACAGCGGGATCGGCGTGTCCTTCCGCTCGTACGACGCGCCGGACCGGTTCCTGAGCTACCACAACGGTGATCTGCTCCTGGCCTGCGACGACAGCAGCTTCACCATCGGGGAGCCGTGGTGGCGCAGCGACATCTCGGTGCCACTGGGCCGTTCCTCCTGGCAGGCCGACACCGGCGACTTCCTGCGGCACCAAAACTATGTCGCCAAGACCTCGCCCATCACCGCCGGCAACTCCGCCACCGACCTCCAGGACGCCACCTTCGCCCTGGTGCCGGGCCTGGCCGATGACTCCTGCTACTCCTTCGAGGCCGTGAACTTCCCCGGCTACTACCTGCGGCACGCCAACTTCCAGGTGGTGCTCAACCAGAACGACAAGTCCGCGCTGTTCGCCGACGACGCCACGTTCTGCGCCACCACCGGCCACAACGGCAAGGGCATCTCCTGGCAGGCCTACGCCTACGAGGACCACTACCTGCGGCAGTACGCCGGCAACGTCTACATCGGCGCGGAGGGCGGGCCCCGGGTCGGCGACACGGCGTCCGGCTGGGCCGACGACACCAGCTGGTCGCGCACCGCACCTTGGGCCGCCTGACCGGTGTCATGAGCCGGGCGCCGGTGGCATGCCCCAACTCCCCCATGCCACCGGCGCCCATCCGGTCTCAGCCAATGTTCCTTGCCACATAAGGACTGCGGAACACGCCGTTGGGATCAAGCCTGGCCCGCAGCTCACGAAACTCCGACAGCATCGGGTAATTCCCCTGGTGGTGGAAGAGCTTGCCCCAGTGGGCCCGCACGCCGAACGGGGCCAGCCGCTCCTCGATCGCCGGCAGCAGCGCCTCGACCTCGTCCTGCCATGGCCGCCAGGTGAAGTGCAACGCCACGCGATCACCGCCCTGGGCCGGGCTCAGCCACAGGTCGTCGCCGGCGATCGTGCGGATCTCCGAGCACAGCGCCAGCGGCGCGATGCGGTGGCCGAGGCTCCGAAGAGCCTCGAACGCCGCGGTGGCATGCCGGTAAGGCACGAAGTACTCCGACTGGAGCTCGTCGCCGGCGCTCGGGGTGAAGCCGAGCCGGAAGTGCGGCAGCCGCTCATGCCACGGACCCGGGACACCCAACTGCTCGGTGCAGTTCTCTGCGGACATGCCTGCCGCGTGGACGGGATGCCGGGGCCCGTCGGCCGGCCGCGCGCCGAAAAGGTCCGGGTCCGGCTCGTCGACACTCTTCAGCCACACCTGGTCGACGGTGTCGTTGGCCCAGTTGGTGAACACGCTGACGCTGTAGGCGGTGTCCTGAAGGTCGTCGAAATGATCGAACAGCGCCGGCCACGGCAGCTGTTCGAAGACGGTCTGCCGCAGGTCGAAGCTCGGCACGAGGCCCAGCGTCAGCCGTGTGACGATGCCCAGCGCGCCGACGTTCACCACCAGGCCGGCGAAGTCCTTGTCACCATGGGCGAAACTGCGTAGGTCGCCATCGGCGGTGACGAGCTCGAGCGCCGTCACCGCCGACGCGAGCCCCCGGTTCCGGCGGCCGGACCCGTGAGTGCCGGTCGCGACGCTGCCGGCGACCGTGCAGTGCGGCAGCGACGCGAGGTTCGGCAGCCCGAATCCCCTGGCGTGCAGGAAGGACGCGAGCTCGCCGTACCGGGTGGCGCCGCTCACCGTCACCGTGTTGGCCGTCGAATCGAGGTCGATCGACGGCTCCAGGTCGGAGATGTCGATCTGCACGCCGCCGTCGAAGTCGGCGATGTCGTTGAAGCAGTGCCTGGTTCCCAACGCCTTGACCCGCGGCTCCGCCGCCACCACCTTGCGCAGCTCCTCGAGCGTGCGCGGGCGCAGCACCTGGTCCGCCGCGTAGACGTGGTTGCCCGACCAGTTCGACTCCAGCCTCGGCATCACCGGCCTGGCACCGCCTTCCCCTGCTGTTCCCCCACCGCTGAGCCGAAAGTATGTCAGCGGCGGACCAGCCACAAGTCGGCGCGCTCAGGATCCCCAGCCCCAGGCCACCCGCTGGGCGCCGCTGGCGTTGGCGACCCCGCAGGGTCGGGCCGGCGGCGCTGCCCGGCAACGCGATGGGCGGCCAGCCAGTTGGCCGCGACGTCGCGCCACTCCTGGCTGCTGCAGCCGAACGGCCCGTTCATCGGTTCGAAGTACACCGGTCCGTCGGGGTCAGAGGGACGCCAACCAGCGGAGGACGGCGTCGGCCGTGTGTGAGGCGTGTTCGCCGACCATGGAGAAGTGGTCGCCGGGGACGACGACCTCGGTGTGGGCGTGGGGCCAGTGGTCGCGCCATTCCTCGGCTGGCAGGGGATCCGTGCCGTCGGGTCCCGCCGGTGCCTGCTCCGGCCTGATCACGAGGGTGGGCGTCGAGGTGGCGGGCAGCAGGGAACGGCGGTAAAGCGTGAGGTACGCGGCGGAGGCGGTGATCTTGTCGTGGGTGTAGCTCTCGGGCCGGGTCGAGAGGCGGTTCTGATGGCCGAGAGCGGCGGCGAGGCGGGGCGAGATGTCCGGGGAAGAGTAGGTGTCCAGCAGCACGACGCCGGCCGGGCGCGGGCCGGTGCGGTCGAGGTGGGCGGCGACGGACTGGGCCAGCGCCCCGCCGGCGGAGTAGCCGACCAGGACGAACGGCCGGCCCGCGGCACAGCGGAGCGCCGCGTCGGCGAGGACCTGGACGAGCAGGTCCCACGACGCGGCCAGCGGGTCGGAACTGTCGTAGCCGGGCGGCAGGACCGCCCACAGCTCGTGGTTGTCCTGGAACCTGGTGGCCAGGGCGGTGAAATCCAGCAGCGGCTCCCAGGACACGAAGGTCGGGAAGCAGATCACCGTCGGCGCGGCCGGGCCCTTGGCCAGCACGACGGCCTCCGGCCGGCCGTCGGACGCGGTGTGAAAGCGGTCCCGCAGGGCGGCGGCGGAGTTCGCGAAGGTCTCCGCCTGGTCGGTGAGACCGAGGTCGATCATCCGTCGGTACATGTCGGCGAACGTCCGCATGGCCGGATCGTTCGCGGGCACAGGCTCGCGAACGTCCAATCGGGACATCAGATACCGGGCAAGCAGTTGGGGCGTCTCGTGATCGAACACGACGGTCGCGGGCAGCCGCAGTCCGGTCGCGGCGCTCAACCGGTTGCGCAGATCCACCGAGGTCAGCGAGTCGAACCCGGCGTCACGGAAGGGACGTGACGGATCCAGGACGTCGGTGGTGTCCAGGACCGCGGCGGCTTCCCGACACACCAAGGCGGCCACCTTGTGCTCGTCGTTCAGTTCGACCACCGGGTTCGCGGCGGCCCGCCGCACCGGACCGGCGAGCTGACGCAGCATCGGCGCCACTGCGTCCTCGCTCGCTCGCGCACGCAAGGTTGTCACGTCGAGATCCAGTGGCACGACAACGGGTTTCGGGAGGCTGACGGCCGCGTCGAACAGTCGCAGGCCGCGGGCCGGCGGCAGCGGAACGAGCCCGGACCGGGCCATCCGACCGGCGTCGGCGGTCGTCAGGCGGTCGGCCATTCCGCCGGCCCACGGGCCCCAGGCCAGCGATACGGCGTGCTGCCCGGCCGCGCGCCGACGGGTCGCGACCGCGTCCAGGAACGCGTTCGCCGCCGCGTAGTTGCCCTGTCCGGTCCCGCCGAGCACGCCGGCCACGGAGGAGAAGAGCACGAACGCGGCCAGCCCACTGTCCCGGGTCAACTCGTCGAGATGCACAGCGGCGTCCACTTTGGACCGAAAGACCGTGTCGATCCGACTGGCGTCCAACGATTCGAGCGGGCTGTCCGCGAGCGCACCGGCGGCATGCACGACCGCGGTCAACGGCGCGTCCTCGGGCACGGTCGCCAGCAGCTCCCGAACCTGATCCCGGTCGGCGAGATCACAGGCGACGACACCGACCCGAGCGCCGGCGGCCCGCAACCGCTCGCACAGTTCGTCGGCGCCTTCGGCTGCCGGCCCGCTTCGCGAGGCCAGGAGCACGCTGCGGATCCCGTGCGTCACAACCAGATGCTCGGCGAGCAGCGCCCCGAGCGCCCCGGTGCCGCCGGTGATGAGAACTGTGCCGCCCCAGGCCACGGGCGGGCCGGCCGGGACCGTCTTGCCGGCCAGCCGTGGCGCCAGAACCTGGCCGTTCCGCACGATGAGTTGCGGTTCGTCCGGCACCACAACCGGCCCCGGCCTGTCCTGGTCCACCAGCAGAATCCGACCGGGGTGCTCGGTCTGTGCGACGCGGACCAGACCCCACACCGCCGCGGCCACCGGTTCGATGACCGCGTCCCGAGTGGTGACCAGCAGCCGCGTGTCGGCCCAGCCCGAATCGGCGAGAAAGTCCTGCAACACCAGGAGTGCTTCGCCGACAACGGCCCGTGCCCGCTCGGGCTCCGGCTCTCCGGTCGGGCCGGGATCGACGCGGAACTCGACGTACGGACCGCCGGGGCGAACAGACCCCAGCCCGGCGACGTCCGTGATCACCGGCGCGGACACCGGGCTGCCCGTGGACACCGGCGTCCAGTCCACTTCGAACAGTGACTCCGTCTTCGACAACTGCTCGTCCATCGGCCGGCTGACCAAGGATTCCACCGTTGCCACGGCCGTCCCGGCCGGGTCGAAGACCGCCACCTGGATCCCGTTGTCGACGCGGCCGATCCGCACCCGCACCGTCGTCGCCCCGGTCGCGTGGACCCGCACCCCTGACCACGCGAAGGGCAGCGCGAGACTCTCCGAATCGGCCAGCAGCAGGGCCGAGTGCACCGAGGCATCGAGCAGTGCGGGATGGATCGCGAAGCCGGCGGCATCGGCCGTGTCGGGGAGCGCCACCTCGGCGAACAGATCATCGCCCCGTCGCCACGCCGCCCGCAGACCCCGGAACGTCGGCCCGTAGTCGTAGCCCCGCGCGGCGAGCCGCTCGTAGAAGCCTTCCACGTCAAGGGATTGGGCCCCGATCGGCGGCCACTGCTCAGCCGGGGCGACCGTGTCGCCGACCGCGGTGAGCATACCGCTCGCATGACGGGTCCAGGCGTCGTCCTGGGCCCGTGAGTAGATCGCGACGGGCCGGCGGCCGGATTCCTCCACCCCGACAACCACCTGGACCGTGAGGTCGGTGGATCCGGGAATCGGCAACCCGTTCTCGATGACGAGTTCGTCCAGGACCGGCAGGCCCACCCGGTCGCCGCCCTGAATCGCCAGTTCGACCAGTGCCGAGCCGGGAAGCAGCATCGTGCCCGCCATCATGTGGTCGGCCAGCCACGGCAACGCCGCCTGCGAAAGGCGTCCGGTCAGCACCACACCCCCGGACTCGGGGTTCTCCACGATCGCGGCCAGCACGGGATGCCGCGCCGGCGCCAGGCCCAGCGAGGCCACGGTCCCGCCCGGCCGCAGCCAGTAGCGACGACGCTCGAAGACCGAAGTCGGCACCGGGGCCAGCTTCCCGGCCGGAAGCACCGCGCCCCAGTCGACCTCGCCCCCGCGCTCGAAGACCGTGCCGACGGCCGTCAGCGCGGTGGTCACCTCGGGCTGGCCGGCACGGGTCAGGGCGACCGCCGGCAGGTCGTCGATGAACGAGGACAGCACGCCATCGGGGCCGAGTTCGAGCACCGCCGACAACGACGATCGCCGCATGGCCCGCACCGCGTCGGCGAACCGGACCGGTTGCCGGATCTGGCTGACCCAGTGCTCGGCGCGCGGCGAATCCACCGGCTCGCCGGTCATGGTGGACACCAGTGGCAGTTCGGCCGGCCGATAGGTGACCTGCTGGGCAGCCGACCGGAATTCGGCCAGCATCGGTTCCATCAGCTCGGAGTGGAAGGCATGGCTGACGGTCAGCGACCGCGTCCGATATCCCTGCTGGGCCAACTCGGCCGCGACCGCCGTCACCGCCTCTCGGCGTCCCGAAAGGACAGTCGAGTTAGGACCGTTGACCGCCGCTATGTCTACTCGGCCGGCCGCGACATCGACCACGTGGCGCTCGTCGGCGGTGACCGCGACCATCGCCCCGCCATCGGGCAGGGCCTGCATCAGCCGGCCTCGGGCCGCGACCAGATGAGCGGCGTCGGCCAACGTCAGGACGCCGGCCACGTGGGCGGCGCTCAGCTCGCCGATCGAGTGGCCGGCGACGACGGCGGGTCGCACGCCCCACGACTCCACCAGCCGGAACGTGGCCACCTCAAGCGCGAACAGGCTCGCTTGAGCGTAGACCGTCTGGTGCAGCGACGATGCATGAGTCTCGTCGAAGACGACGTCCCGCACCGGAAACTCCACATGCCCGGCCAGGCATCGATCCAGCTCCGCGCAGGCGGCGTCGAATGCCGATGCGAACACCGGAAACGCTTCGTACAGTTGCCTGCCCATGCCCGGCCGCTGCGCCCCCTGGCCGGTGAAGACGACCCCGACGCCGCCCGTGCCGGCCGGACGGCCTCCGGCCACGCCGCGCAGGCCGGCGACCGCCGAGGTCACACCGTCGGCGATAACAACGGCGCGGTGCTCCCGCACGGCACGCGTCGCCAATGACCGGCCCACGGCGGCGAGGTCGGTGTTGTCGTCCAGCACCTCGGCCAATCCTGCCGCCTGCCGGACCAGTGCGTCGGCGGAGCGGGCCGACACCACCAGCGGCACCGGACCTTCGACCGGATTGTCGTTGCCGGCCAACGGTGTCACGTGCTGTTCCAGGATTACGTGGGCGTTGGTGCCGGAGATCCCGAAAGCCGAGACCCCGGCCCGGCGGGCGCGACCGGTGTGCGGCCAGGATTCCGGCTCGGTCAGCAGTCGCACCGATCCCGCCGACCAATCGACCTTGTCCGACGGAGAGTCCACGTGCAGCGTCCTCGGCGCCACGCCGTGCCGCATGGCCAGCACGACCTTGATCACCCCGGCCACGCCGGCGGCGGCCTGGGTGTGCCCGATGTTCGACTTCACCGACCCCAGCAGCAGCGGCCGCTCGCGCCCCTGCCCGTAGGTCGCCAGCAACGCCTCGGCCTCGATCGGATCGCCCAGCGTCGTCCCGGTTCCGTGCGCCTCGACAGCGTCCACATCGGACGGTTCCAACCCGGCATTGGCCAAGGCCCGACGAATCACGCTCTGCTGGGCCAAGCCGTTCGGCGCGGTCAACCCGTTCGACGCGCCGTCCTGGTTCACCGCCGAACCCCGCACCACCGCCAAGATCTCCCGGCCGTCCCGAACCGCGTCGGACAACCGTTGCAGCACAAGAACACCGACCCCCTCGGCCCAACCAGTCCCGTCGGCCGACTGCGCGAACGACTTGCACCGGCCGTCAGCCGACAAACCCCGCTGCCGCGAGAACTCCACGAAGACGTCCGGCGTCGCCATCACCGCAGCTCCACCGACCAGAGCCATCGAGCACTCGCCCGACCGCAACGCCTGCGCCGCCAAGTGCATGGCCACCAAGGACGACGAGCACGCGGTGTCCACCGTCACCGCGGGCCCTTGCAGGTTCAGCACATACGACAACCGTCCGGACAGGACACTCGGCGAAGTGCCGGTCAGCAGATAGCCACTGGCTTGCGCGTCAGTGTCCTGCCCGTAGACGAGCTTGGTCGCGCCGACGAAGACGCCGACCTCGCGGCCGCGCAGCGCGGCCGGATCCAGCCCGGCCCGTTCGAGCGCTTCCCACGAGGTCTCCAGCAACAGGCGCTGCTGCGGATCCATCGCCAGCGCCTCACGCGGCGAGATCCCGAAGAATCCCGCGTCGAAACCCGCCACGTCGTCGAGGAATCCGCCGTGCCGGGTGTAGGTCGCGCCCGCCCCCAGGTCCCAGCCCCGATCGGCGGGGAAGCCGGAGATCGCGTCCCGCCCCTCGACCAGCAGGTCCCAGAACTGCTCCGGCGTCGACACCCCGCCCGGCAGCCGCAGCCCCATGCCGACGATCACGATCGGGTCGGCGTCCACCGGGGTGTGCACCTCCGGCTTCACGACCGCAGAGCTCTGACCGGTAAGCGAATCCTGTAGGAACTCCGCCAGGGCCGACGCGGTCGGGTGGTCGAACACCAGCGTCACCGGCAGCCGCAGGCCGGTCGCCGCCCGCAGCCGGTTGCGCAGCTCGACCGCCATCAACGAGTCGACCCCGAGATCGCGGAACTTCCGGGCCGGGTCGACGTCCTCACCGCCGGACAGGCCCAGCACGACGGCGGCCTCGGTGCGGACCAGGTCGGCCAAGTCCGGGAGGTCGGCGCGAGTCCCGGCGGCGGGTGAACCGGCAGTGCGGCGCACCCGGCCGGCCAGCTCCTGGAAAACAGCGGGCAACGTCCCGGCCCGGGCCTGGGACCGCAGCACACCGACGTCCAGGATCGCGGGTACCACCATCGACCGGTCGGCCCCCACGGCCGTGTCGAGCAGCCGCATCCCGTGCTCGGCATCGATCTGGCCGAGGCCCGACCGGGCCATCCGGCGAATGTCCGATTCGGACAGATGAGCGGTCATTCCGCTTGGCGGGGCCCAAAATCCCCACGCCAACGACACCGCCGGATGCCCGGCGGACCGACGGTTGGCGGCCAGCGCGTCGGCGAAAGCGTTCGCGGCGGCGTAGTTGGCCTGCCCCGTGCCGCCCAGCACACCCGCGACGGCCGAGAACACCACGAACGCCGCCAGATCCAGATCACGGGTCAACTCGTCCAGATGCACCAGGGCATCCGCCTTGGGGCGGAACACCGCGTCGAGCCGATCCGCGTCCAGCGCGGTGAACACGGCGTCGTCGAGCACCCCGGCCGTGTGCACCACGGCCCGCAACGGCGCGTCATCTGGCATGGCGGACAACAGCATCCGGACTTGATCACGTTCGGCGACATCGCACGCCACCACCTCCACCCGGACACCCAGCGCGCGAAGGTCCGCGCACAGTTCGGCCGCGCCGACAGCGTCCATGCCCTGCCGGGAGGCCAACACCATGCTGCGGACACCATGGCCGGCCGCCAGGTGACGGGCCACCAGGGCGCCGAGGGTTCCGGTGCCGCCGGTGATCAACACAGTGCCGTCCGGGTCCCACGGCTGAGCCGGCGGCTGCTCCGGGACGCGCACCAGCCTGGGCACGAGGACCTCGCCGTGCCGCACCGCGATCTGCCACTCGCCGGCCGCGGCGGCGGCATCCAGCACCGACAGCCCGTCAATGCCGTCGGCGAGCATGATCCGGTCCGGGTGTTCGGCCTGCGCGGTCCGGACCAGACCCCACACCGCGGCCGCCACCGGATCGACCTCGGCCACGCCGTCGGTCGAGACGGCGCGTTCGGTGGTCACCACCAGCCGGGACGACTCCAGCTCCGGGTCGGCCAGGAAATCCTGGACGCCCCGGAGCACCTCGGCCACGACCTCCCGCACCGGGCGCGATCCGGTTTCGACCCGCATCACCTTCCAGGGCAACGGGTCCGTGGTCGCGTCAGCGGAGAAGGGCTTCCAGTGCACGCCGAACAGGGCGTCATCGGGCCGGGAGGCCGCCCGCAGGTCGGCCGGCTTGGTGACCAGCGACCGAAGGGTCAGCACCGGCGTGCCGTGCATGTCGGTCAACGCCACGGAGACACCGTTGTCCACCAACCGGACTCGTGCCCGCATTGATGTAGCCGCGTCGGCATGGACGGCAACTTTGTTCCAGGCGAACGGAAGTCGCAGCTCGTCGCCCGCGTTCGGCAGCAACGACGACACGTGCAGGGCCGCGTCCAGCATGGCCGGATGGACGGCGAACCCGGCCGCGACGGCGGGCTCGGGGAGAACGACCTCGGCGAACACCTCCTGGTCGCCCAGCCAGGCCTGGGTCACCCCCTGGAACACCGGGCCGTACTCGTAGCCACCGTCGGCCAGGTCCTCGTAGAAGCGCCCCAGATCCACCGGTCGCACCCCGGCGGGCGGCCAGTCCGGCAGGGGCATGCCTTCGGCGGCGTCCGAGGTCAGCGCGCCCACGGCGTGCCGGGTCCACGTCGACTGCTCGCCCTTGAGCCGCGCGTGCACCTCAACCGGACGCCGACCCGAATCGTCGACCGCGCCGACCGCCACCTGGACCAGCAGCGTCTCGGATTCCGGCACGACCAGGGGCGTCTCCAGCACCAGTTCCTCGACCACGGGGAGCCCGACCAGACCGCCGCCTTGAAGAGCCAGCTCCACCAGCGCCGCGCCCGGCACGAGCGTGAGGCCGGACACCACATGGTCGGCCAACCAGGGCTGTGCCGCCCTGGACAGCAGCCCGGTCAGCACCACCCCGCCGGTCTGCGGGCTCTCCACCACGGCGGTCACGATCGGATGGTCGAGCGCGACCTGGCCCAGCGCATCGGCGTCCCGCCCGCCGGGGCCGGCCGCCAGCCAGTAGTTCCGGTGATCGAAAACCGTGGTCGGGATCGGCGCCAGCGGACCCGGCGGCACCAGCGCGTTCCAGTCGACGGGCACGCCCTGCTCGAACAGGTCGCCGGCCGAGCGGAGGAACCTGGCCCGGCCGCCCTCGTCGCGACGCAGCGTGCCGCCGACCACCGGCAGGTCCTCGACGGCGGTGGTCAGCACCGGATGGGAACTGCACTCCAGGAAGACCTCGAAACGCTGTTCGGCCAACGCGTGCACGGCGTCAGCGAAACCGACCCGCTGCCGGAGATTGCGGTACCAGTATTCGGCGTTCACGTGGTCGGACACCCACCGACCGTCCACAGTGGAGTACCATGGCACGGTTCCCGGCGCAGAGGTGATCTCACCCAAGGCGCGCAGCAGCTCGACGCGAACGTCCTCGACCTGGGCCGAATGGGAGGCATAGTCCACCGGAATCATCCGGACCGGCACGTCCTGCCCACGGTAGAACTCTTCCATGTCACGGAGAATCCGTGGGTCGCCCGCGAACACCGTGGCCGACGGCCCGTTCACGGCCGCTATCTCCGCACCGCCGAAGCCGTCGAGGTCGGTCAGGGCCCGCTGCTCGCCGATCCCCACCGACAGCATGCCGCCGCGCCCGGCGAGCCGGTCGGCGATCACCCGGGCGCGCACGGCGACGATCTTCGCCGCGTCCGGGAGGGACAGCACGCCGGCGACACAGGCGGCGGCGATCTCGCCCTGGGAATGCCCCAGCACCGCGTCCGGAACGACGCCGCACGACCGCCACAACGCGGCCAGCGAGACCATCACCGCGAACGACACCGGCTGGATCACGTCGACCCGGTCCCATGCGTTCCCGGCGTTGAACACCACGTCCGACAGCGACCAGTCCACCCACGGCGCCAAGGCGAGCTCGCATTCGGCCATCCGCTCCGCGAACACCGGCTCGGACTCCCACAGTTCCCGGCCCATGCCGACCCATTGCGCGCCCTGCCCGGGAAACACCAGCACCGTCTTGCCCTCGGCCACCGTGTCGGGCCGCACACGGGTGATCGCGCGCAGGCCGGTCACCGCGGCTTCGGAGCTGTCGGCGACGACCACCGCGCGCTGCTCCCACACTGCCCGCGCCGACACCAGCGACCTCGCCACCCCGGCCAGGTCCGCACCAGCCGCGAGCGCATCCGCCAGCTGCGAAGCCTGGGCGACAAGGGAATCGACCGACCGGGCCGACACCACCAGCGGCACGGCGGCCGGCGGGCCGGCGACCGGTTCCTCGGACCTGGTTCCCTGTTCCAGGATCAGGTGGGCGTTCGTGCCGGACATGCCGAACGCCGACACGCCGGCGCGGCGCGGACGGCCGTTCGCCGGCCACTCCGCCGGCTCGGTCAGCAGCGTGATCGAACCGGAACTCCAGTCCACCCGGTCCGACGGCTGGTCGACATGCAGCGTCATGGGCAGCACACCCTGTCGCATCGCCAGCACCATCTTGATCACGCCGATGACGCCGGCGGCCGCCTGGGTGTGGCCGGTGTTGGACTTCACCGACCCCAGCAGCAGCGGCCGTTCCCGCCCCTGGCCATAGGTCGCCATCAACGCCTGGGCCTCGATCGGATCACCCAGCGTCGTCCCGGTTCCGTGTGCCTCGACGGCGTCCACATCGGACGGACCCAGCCCCGCGTTCGCCAATGCCCGCCTGATCACGCTCTGCTGGGCCGGGCCGTTCGGCGCGGTCAGGCCGTTCGAGGCGCCGTCCTGGTTGACCGCCGACCCCCGCACCACGGCCAGGATCTCCCGGCCGTCCCGAACGGCGTCGGACATTCGTTGCAGGACAACAACACCGATCCCCTCGGCCCAACCGGTGCCGTCGGCTGACCGCGCGAACGACTTGCACCGGCCGTCAGCCGACAAACCCCGCTGCCGCGAGAACTCCACGAAGACGTCGGGCGTGGCCATCACGGTTGCGCCGCCGGCCAGCGCCATCGAGCACTCACCCGATCGCAATGCCTGCGCCGCCAAGTGCATCGCGACGAGGGACGACGAGCACGCGGTGTCCACCGTCACCGCAGGTCCCTGGACACCTAGTGTGTAGGACACTCGGCCGGACAACACGCTCGACGAGGTGCCGGTCAGGAAGTAACCGTCCGCCGACTCGGCCGCGCCGTAGGCCTGCGTCGCGGCGCCGGCGTAGACGCCGACATCCTTGCCCCGAAGCGAAGCCGGGTCGATACCCGCGCGTTCCAGGGCCTCCCAGGAGGTCTCCAGCAACAGCCGCTGCTGCGGATCCATCGCCAGCGCCTCACGCGGCGAGATCCCGAAGAAGTTCGCGTCGAAATCCCCGGCGCCGTCCAGGAATCCCCCGTAGCGGGTGAAGGACCAGTCGGGGTCGCGCAGCCGGTCGAGGTCCCAGCCCCGGTCGGTCGGGAACTCCGAGATCACGTCGCGCCCCGCGGCCAACAGGTCCCAGTACTGCTCCGGCGTGGTCACCCCGCCGGGCAGCCGCACACCCATCCCCACGATGACAACGGGGTCGTCGTCGACCACGGCACTCGGCGCGGGCGCGGCGGCGGCGATCGTGCCGAGCAGCTCCGTTCGGAGGAACTCGGCCAGGGCCGCCGGGTCCGGGTGGTCGAACACCAGGGTCATGGCCAGCGGGATTCCCGTCACCGCCCGCAGCTTGTTCCGCAGCTCCACGGCCGTCAACGAGTCGAAACCGCTGTCGCGGAACTTCCGAGTTCGCGACACCTGAGCGCCGAGCAGCGCGGCGGCTTCGGTCCGGACGAGGTCGACCAGCAGCTCCAGCTGTCGCGGCGGTTCCAGCTCGGCCAGCCGGGCACGCAGGGTCGCCGTCACGTCCTGGTCGCCGGTGACGGCGAGAGCCTGGCGCGCCTGCGGGATTCCGCGCAACAGCGGGCTGGGCCGGTTCGCCGTGAAGATCGGCGCGAATCGGGCCCAGTCCATCTCCGCCACGACGGCGTTGACCGGGTTCTCCCGCACCACATCTCGCAGGGCCCGCAACGCCAGGTCCGGCCGCATGGACAGCACCGCCCGCCGGGACAGCTCGTCCTCCGCGCCGGCGGCCATGCCGGTGTCCGCCCACGCACCCCACGCGACGGCCTGCGCCGCCCTGCCCCGGGCCCGGCGGGCGTGGGCCAGGGCGTCCAGGAAGGCATTGGCGGCCGCGTAAGCGCCTTGGCCGGCGGAGCCCCAGACCCCGGCAACGGACGAGTACATCAGGAACGCGTCCAGCGGCCGGTCGCCGAGCAGCTCGTCGAGGATCGCCGCGCCGGTTGCCTTGGCCGACAACACTTCCGCGAACTGCTCGGCGGTGTAGTCGGCCACCGGGATCGCGCCGCCCGCGACCCCGGCCGCGTGGACGACGGCATCCGGCGGGTACTGCTCGATCACCCGGGCCAGCCCGTCGCGGTCGCCCAGGTCGCAGGCGAGCACCGAGACCCGGACGCCACCGGCCGACAGTTCTTCCGCCAGCTCCGCGGCATCCGGCGCGGCCGGCCCACGCCGGCTGACCAGCACCAGGTGTTCGACGTCCTCGGTGGCCAGCCAGCGGGCGACCCGTGCGCCCAACGCCCCCGTGCCGCCGGTGACCAGGACCGTGCCACGGGGCACCCAGGCTCCCTGCTCGGGAACGGAGCGCTGGACCGGCGTCAACCGGCGGCCGAACACGCCGGTCGGTCGGAGCGCGACCTGATCCTCCGCGCCGGCCAGGACCGACACCAACCGCTCGTCCCAGGCGTCCGACAGGTCGACGAGACCTCCCCACCGCTCAGGATGTTCCAGGGCCGCCACCCGGCCGAGCCCCCACACCTGCGCGGCGGCCGGATCGCCGATCGGGTCCGACGGGCCGGTGGACACCGCACCCCGCGTCACGCACCACAGCCGTCCCGCGCCACCGGCTAGCACGGCCTGCACCGCCGGTAGCATCTGCCCGATGTCGCCGGAAACACAGAGCACCCCGTCGAACCGCGCCGGAGCTGGCTCCAGGGCGAGGTGGGCATCGGCCAGGGAAGTCGTGGCCAGGTCCAGACCGTGGCGGGTCAGTCCGGCCAGCAGCTCGGCTTCGTCGGCGCCGTCAGGCAACAGCACCAGCCAGCGGCCGATGGCCTTCCCCTTGGGGGCCAAGCGTTCCCACGTGACTTCGTGCCGCCACGACCGGAGGTCGGGTTCGGCGCCGTCGGTCAACCAGTAGTGCCGATGCTCGAAGACGGAGGTCGGTACCGGGACCAGCGGCCCGGCCGGCAGCACGGCGGTCCAGTCGACCCGGGCGCCCCGCGTGAAGACGGTCGCCAGCGCGGCCATGGCACTGTCCACTTCGGACCGGTCGCGCCGGGTCAGCGCGGCCGCCGGCAGTGTGTCGGCGATCATGCCGGTCAGCACGCCGTCCGGGCCGAGTTCCAGCACCGCGGCCGGCGACCGGCCGGCCATGGTGGTGGCGGCATCGGCGAACCGAACCGTGGCGCGAACCTGACGCACCCAGTAGTCGGCGTCCATCACGTCGATGAAGGCGCCGGTCACGGTGGACACGACGGGAATCGCCGGCGCGTGATAGGTGAGTTTCCCGGCGATGGCCCGGAACTGCGCCAGCATCGGCTCCATCAACGCCGAGTGGAAGGCGTGGCTCACCCGCAGCGGCTTGGTCTTGTGTCCCTGGCCGGACAGTTCGGCCGCGACTTCGGCGACGGACTGGCTCGCGCCGGAGATCACCACGGCCTGCGGCCCGTTCACCGCCGCGATGTCGACCCGGCCGGCCGCGACCGCGGCGACGTGGCTCTCGTCGGCGGTGACCGCGACCATCGCCCCGCCGGCGGGCAGGGCCTGCATCAACCGTCCCCGGGCGGCCACCAGCTGCGCCGCGTCGGGCAGGGACAGCACACCGGCGACGTGGGCCGCGCTGAGCTCGCCGATCGAATGCCCGGCCAGCACTGCCGGCAGCAGGCCCCAGGACTCCACCAGCCGGAACATCGCCACTTCCAGCGCGAACAAGCCGGCCTGGGTGTAGCCGGTCCGGTCCAGCAAGGCGCTGTGGGCCTGGTCGAACACCACATCCCGCACCGGGACCGGCTCGGACAGGGCCCGATCGAGCTCGGCGCACACCGCGTCGAACGCCTCGGCGAACACCGGATACCGGTCGTGCAGTTCGCGCCCCATGCCGGACCGCTGCGCGCCTTGACCGGTGAAAACGACTCCCAGCGCGGAACTCGCCGCCTCGTCGGACTGCTGCGCGGTGATCGCCCGAAGTCCTGACACGGCCGAGGCGACATCCCCGGCGGGCACCACCGCGCGGTGTTCCCACACCGCCCGGGTGGCGGCCAGCGAACGCGCCACCGCGCCCAGATCGGCCTCTGCGTCGAGGAAATCGGCCAGCCGAGCCGCCTGCGCCGCGAGTGCCGACGCGGTCCGCGCCGACACGACCAACGGAACGGGGCCAGCCTCCACCTTTTCGTCCACAATGGACTCTGCTGTCGGCGGCTGCTCCACGATCACATGGGCGTTGGTGCCGGAGATGCCGAACGACGAAATGCCGGCGCGACGCGGACGGTCGTTGTCCGGCCACGGCGTCCGCTCGGTCAACAGCCGCACCGACCCGGCCGACCAATCGACCTTGCCCGACGGCGTGTCCACGTGCAGGGTCCTGGGCAGCACACCGTGCCGGATCGCCAGCACCATCTTTATCACGCCCGCCACGCCGGCGGCGGCCTGGGTGTGGCCGATGTTGGACTTCACCGACCCGAGCAGCAGCGGCCGGTCCCGGTCCTGGCCGTAGGTCGCCAGCAACGCGTGGGCCTCGATGGGATCACCCAAAGTCGTTCCGGTCCCGTGCGCCTCCACAGCGTCCACATCGGACGGTTGCAGGCCGGCATTCCCGAGCGCCTGACGGATGACCGCCTGCTGGGCCGGGCCGTTCGGCGCGGTCAGGCCGTTGGACGCCCCGTCCTGGTTCACCGCCGAACCCTTCAGCACGGCGAGGATTTCCCGTCCCTCGGCCCGCGCGTCGGACAGCCGTTGCAGGACCAGGACACCGGCCCCCTCGCCCCAGCCGGTGCCGTCCGCGGCCTCGGCGAAGGACTTGCAACGCCCGTCCGCCGACAGCCCACGCACCCGCGAGAACTCGACGTAGGTCGCCGGAGTGGCCATCACCGTGACCCCGCCGGCCAGTGCCATCGAACACTCGCCCGACCGCAAGGCTTGCGCGGCAAGGTGAATCGTCACCAGCGACGAGGAACAAGCCGTGTCCACGGTCACCGCCGGCCCCTGCGCACCGAGCACATAGGACACCCGGCCGGACAACACGCTCGGCGACACCCCGGTGAGCAGATAGCCCTCAGCGTCCGAAGAGGTCAGCCCATAGGCCTGGGACGATCCGCCGGCGAACACCCCGACATCGCGTCCGCGCAGGGAAGTGGGATCGACCCCCGCACGTTCCAGGGCCTCCCAGGAGATCTCCAGCAACAGCCGCTGCTGCGGATCCATCGCCAACGCCTCACGCGGCGAGATCCCGAAGAACCCGGCGTCGAAAAGCCCGGCGTCATGCAGGAAACCGCCGTGCCGCGTGTAGGTCTTGCCGGGCTTGTCCGGATCGGGGTCGTACAGTCCGTCGAGGTCCCAGCCGCGGTCGGTGGGAAACTCCGAGACCGCGTCCCGCCCGTGCGACAGCAGATCCCAGTAGGCCTCGGGCGTGGCCACTCCACCCGGCAGCCGCAGTCCCATCCCGACGATCGCGATCGGCTCGGTGAGCCGACCGGCGAGCCGGGCGTTGTCCCGCGCCAGCCGCTCGCTCTTCAGCGTCAGCGCCCGCAGCGCCTCGACCAGCCGCGAGTCGGGGGTGGTGCTCATCAGGCTCCCTCGGTCAAGGCTCGCCGGACGAGCTCTTCCACATCCATCTCGGCGATCAGCTCGCTGAGGTCGTCCGCCGGCTCCTCGGGCTCGGGCCGGCCGAACAGCTCCACTCGCAGGTGCGCGGCCAGGGCCTGCGGGGTCGGGTGGTCGAAGACCACCGTCGCGGGGAGCCGCACGCCGGTGAGCGAGGTCAACCGGTTGCGGAGCTCCGTCGACATCAGGGAGTCGAAGCCCTCGTCCCGGAACGCCCGCGTCGCGCTTGCGTATCCTCCGTCCGGACTGCCCAGCACGACCGCGGCCTCGGCGCGAACCATGTCGGCCAGCGACGCCAGCTGCCGCGGTGCGTCCAATGAGGACAGTCGGGCCAGCACCGCCGCCGCCGGTTCCACGGCGCGGGGCACCGGTCCGGCCAGGTCCTGGAGCATCGCCGGCAGCTCACCGGATCGCGCCCGGGCCCGCAGCGACGGCACGTCCAACGCGACCGGAACAACGGTCGCTCGGCCGGAGCCCAGTGCCGCGTCGAACAGCCACATGCCCTGCGCCGGCTCGATCTGGTTCAGTCCGAACCGCGCCATTCGGCTCAGGTCCGCCGCGCTGACCGTGCCGGCCATCCCCCCGATCTCGCCCCACGGTCCCCAGCCCAGCGCGAGCGCGGGACGGCCCTGGGCCCGGCGGCGGGTCATCATCGCGTCGAGGAACGCGTTGGCGGCGGCGTAGTTGCCCTGCCCGGCGCCGCCGAGCACGCCCGAGACCGAGGAGAAGACGGCGAACACCGCCAGGTCGAGATCGCGGGTGAGCTCGTCCAGATGCGTGACGGCATCGACCTTGGGCTGGAACACCACATCGATTCGGCCGGGGTCGAGGGCCGTGATCATCGCGTCGTCGAGGAGCCCGGCGGTGTGGACGACCGCCGTAACCGGCGCGCTCTCCGTCAGCAAGCGGCGCACCTGCTCCCGGTCAGCGATGTCGCACTCGACCACCCGGACCCGCGCTCCGGCCGCCGCCAACTCGGCGCGGAGCTCGTCGGCGCCGACGGCATGGATCCCCCGCCGAGAAGCCAGAACGATGCTGCGAATCCCGTGTTCAGCCACCAGGTGCCGAGCCGTGAGCGCGCCGAGCGCACCCGTGCCACCCGTGATCACCACCGTCCCGGCGGGGTCGAGCTCGGTGGCCCGAACACCATGGTCGTCGACCGGAGTCAGCCTGGGGGCCAGCACTTTGCCGGCCCGCACCGCCACCTGCCACTCCCCGGCCGCGGTGATCGCCTCCGGGTCGGGGACCCGGCCTGGTTCGGCCAGGTCGGCCAGCAGGATCCGATCGGGATGCTCGGTCTGAGCCGACCGGACCAGGCCCCACACCGCCGCCGCCACCGGGTCGACGCGGGCAGCGTCCCCGATGTCGACCGCCCGGGTGGTGGTCACGAGCAGCCGGGAGTTCTCCCACCTCGGGGCCGTCAGGAAATCCTGGACGGTGTGGAGCACCTCGGCGGCGGCCGCGCGAGCGCGCTCCGGCTCTGGTCCGGCGCCCGTCTCGACCAGCAGGGCGACCCATGGCGGGGCCGTGGCCGTATCGGACACCGCAGCGATGTCGGCGACCTCGGACATGGTTGCCACGTCCGGAAGTGGTGTCCAGGTCAGTTCCAGCAGCGAACCGTCCCGTGCGGGAACGGGTTGGCTGACAACGGATCCCAGCGTCGCGACCGGTGTGCCGGAGGCGTCGGCCAGCACCACCGTGACACCGTCATCCGTTGCTGTGGCGCGAACCCGCACAGTTCGGCCGATGGCGCCGGAATGCATGGCGATGCCCGTCCACGCGGTCGGCACCTTGGCCTCGCCGGGATCGGTCAGCACCATGGAGGTCTGCACAGCCGCGTCGAGCAGCATCGGGTGGACGGCGAACCCGGTCGGGTCGATGTCGTCCGGAACCACGGCCTCGGCCAGCACTTCGCGTTCCACCCGCCACACCGCCTGCACGGCTTGGAAAGCGGGCCCCTGCTCGTAACCACGGTCCAGCAGCAGATCGTGGAACTCCGTGGTTTCAACCGGCTTCGCGTCGGCCGGTGGCCAATCGGACAGCGGCGTCGGCGCATCCGACTGGGCCACCAGCGTTCCCGAGGCATGGCGCGTCCACACCGTTCCCGAACGGGAGTGAATGCCGACGGACCGGGACCCGTCCGGCCCGGCTTCGGCCAGCACCACGTGCACCGGCAGGGACTCCGAGAGCGGCATCGGGGCCTCGACCGTGAAGTCGTTGAGCGTCGGCAACCCCGCCTGGCCACTGGCATAGATCGCCAGCTCCGCCAGCACCGCGTTCGACACCGTACCCGGCCGGGCGTGATCGGCGAGCCACGGCTGCGCCGAGGCGGACAGGCGTCCGGTGAGCACGATCCGGTCGGAGTCGGGGCTTTCCACGACCGCGGTCAGCACCGGATGTTCGGCGGCCTCCAGACCGGCCGCCGTCAGGTCGGCCGGCCCGCCGCCGGAGGTCAGCCAGTAGTGCCGGCGCTCGAACACCGAGGTCGGCACCGGCGCCAGCGGCCCGGTCGGCAGGATGGCGGTCCAGTCGATGTCGCCGCCGGCTTCGAACACCTTGGCGGCCGCCCGCAGTGCGGTGTCCACTTCGGACCGTTCGCGCCGGGTGAACGCCACCGCGTTCTGGTCCGCCGACATGGCGCGCACCAGCCCGGTCAGCACCCCGTCCGGCCCGAGCTCCAGGATCGTGGACAGCCGGTGGTCGGCCAGCGTGGTCACGGCGTCGGCGAACCGGACGGTGCGGCGAACCTGCCCCACCCAGTAGTCCGCGTCCAGGACCCGCACCTGCTCACCGGTCACGGTG
Organism: Kutzneria sp. NPDC052558; assembly: GCF_044547355.1. Lineage (NCBI taxonomy): Bacteria > Bacillati > Actinomycetota > Actinomycetes > Pseudonocardiales > Pseudonocardiaceae > Kutzneria > Kutzneria sp. NPDC052558. Next base: position 125,801 of record NZ_JBIUAG010000010.1, on the reverse strand, counting down.
GACACGATCGGGATCTCCGGCGGCCGGTAGGTGAACTTCTCGGCGACCGCCCGGAACTCGACCAGCATCGGATCCATCAATGCGGAGTGGAAGGCGTGGCTGACGGCCAGGGGCCGCGTCCGGCAGCCGGCCGCCGCCAGCTCGGCGCCGACCTCGCGCACCGCCTCGGCCCGGCCGGAGATCACCACTGCCTCGGGCCCGTTGACCGCGGCGAGGTCGACCCGCCCGGCGGCGACGGCACGGACCAGCTCCTCGTCGGCGGAGATCGCCAGCATCGCCCCGCCGGCCGGCAACTCCTGCATCAGCCGGCCGCGGGCGGCCACCAGTTCGGCCGCGTCCGGCAGCGACAACACCCCCGCGACATACGCGGCGGCCAGTTCCCCCACCGAATGGCCGGCGAGCACCTCCGGCCGCATCCCCCACGACTCCACCAGCCGGAACATGGCGACTTCGAGCGCGAACAGCCCGGCCTGCGTGCACACGGTCCGGTCCAGCAGATCCGCATGCTCGAAAACCACGTCCCTCAGCGGGGTCGGCCCGGCCAGGTGACGATCCAACTCCGCGTTGACCGCGTCGAACGCGGCCGCGAACACCGGGAACGCCTCGTACAGCTCGCGGCCCATCCCGGACCGCTGGGCACCTTGGCCGGTGAACAGCACGCCCACGGTCCCCCGGCCGTCCGACCGTCCAAACGCGACAGACCTCAGCTCACTCACCGCCGACTCCGGATCGCCCGCGACTACCACCGCACGGTGGTCCCAGCGGGCCCGCGTCGACGCCAGCGACCGCGCGACCGAGGCCAGATCGCAGTCGTCGTCGAGGAAATCGGCCAGCCGGGACACCTGCGCCGCCAGTGCCTGCTCGGTGCGGGCCGAGACCACCAACGGCAGCGGACCAGTGGCCCCGACCGGGGTGACAGCGGGCGATGTGTCTGCTTGCTCCAGGATCACGTGGGCGTTCGTGCCGGAGATGCCGAACGACGAGACCCCGGCCCGGCGGGGCCGGCCGCTGTCCGGCCAGTCCACGGACTCGGTGAGCAGCCGGATCGCGTCGGCGTCCCAGTCCACCTTGCTGGACGGCTCGCCGAGGTGCAACGACTTCGGCACGGTGCCGTGCCGCATGGCCAACACCATCTTGATCACGCCAGCTACCCCGGCGGCGGCCTGGGTGTGGCCGATGTTGGACTTCACCGACCCCAGCAGCAGCGGTCGGTCCCGCTGCTCGCCGTAGGTCGCGAGCAGGGCCTGCGCCTCGATGGGATCGCCCAGGGTCGTGCCGGTGCCGTGCCCCTCGACCACGTCCACATCGGACGGTCGAAGTCCGGCGTTGGCCAGCGCCTGGCGGATCACCGCCTGCTGGGCCGGACCGTTCGGCGCGGTCAGGCCGTTCGATGCCCCGTCCTGGTTCACCGCCGAACCCCTCAGCACGGCCAGGACTTCTCGGCCTTCGGCCAGCGCGTCGGACAACCGTTGCAGCACAACGACACCAACGCCCTCGGCCCATCCGGTGCCGTCCGCGCCCTCGGCGAAGGACTTGCACCGCCCGTCCGCCGACAGGCCCCGCTGACGCGAGAAGTCGACGAAGACATCGGGTGTCGACATGATCGCCGCGCCGCCGGCCAGCGCCATCGAGCATTCGCCCGATCGCAGGGATTGCGCCGCGAGGTGCATCGCCACCAGGGAAGATGAGCAGGCGGTGTCCACCGTGACCGCCGGCCCGCGCAGGCCCAGCACATAGGAGACCCGGCCGGTCGCCACACTGCCCGCGTTGCCGGTGCCGAGGAACCCGGCCACCCGCTGGTCGCGGGAACCGACGGCGTAGTCGTGGTACATCAGTCCGGTGAAGACGCCGACATCGCTGCCCCGCAACGAAGTGGGGTCGACGCCGGCCCGTTCCAAGGCCTCCCAGGAGGTTTCCAGCAGCAACCGCTGCTGTGGATCCATCGCCAACGCCTCACGCGGCGAGATCCCGAAGAACCCGGCGTCGAAAAGCCCGGCGTCGTGGAGGAAACCGCCGTGCCTGGTGTAGGACTTGCCGGGGACGCCGGGAGTCGGGTCGAACAGCTTGGCGACGTCCCAGCCCCGGTCGGTGGGGAACTCCGAGACGGCGTCCCGCCCCTCGGACAGCAGCTGCCAGAACTCCTCCGGGCTCGCCACGTCGCCTGGCAGCCGCAAGCCCATGCCCACAATGACGACGGGATCGTCGCCGACCTGCGCGCGCACCGCCGGTGCAGCCACCTCGGCAGTGCCTACGAGTTCACCGTGGAGAAACTCGGCCAGCGCTATCGGGGTCGGGTAGTCGAAGACCAGCGTGGCCGGCAGCCTCAGCCCCGTCGCGGTGGTCAGTCGGTTGCGCAGCTCCACGGACATCAGCGAGTCGAAACCGGCGTCACGGAAGGCATTCCCGGCCGGAATGTCGGTGGCGTCCTCGACGCCCAGGACGACCGCGGCCTCCGCCCGAACCAGCTCGGTCAGGCTCGCGACGTCCGTTGTGGACAGTGCGGGCTTCGCGCCCGAGGTCTGGGCGTTCCGCCGCACATGACCGGCGATCCCCCGCAGCACTGCCGGCAGTGTGCCGGCCCGGGCCTGCGCGTGGAGCGCCGGCACGTCGAGCAGCACCGGCACCAGGACAGCGCGAGTTGACGCCATTCCCGCATCGAAAAGCCGCAGGCCGGTCTCCGGCTCGATGTCCCGGACGCCGGCGCGGGCCATGCGCTGCCGGTCGGCCGAGGACAGATTCCGGGTCATACCACCGGTCGGCGCCCATGCGCCCCAGGCCAGCGACACCGCCGGTTGGCCGGCCGCGCGCCGCCGCGCGACCGCAGCGTCCAGGAACGCGTTGGCGGCGGCGTAGTTGCCCTGCCCGGAGCCGCCGAGCACGCCGGAGGCCGAGGAGAACACGACAAACGCGGCCAGATCGAGGTCCCTGGTCAGCTCGTCCAGGTGCGCCAACGCGTCAACCTTCGGCCGGAACACCGCGTCGAGCCGGTCGGCGTCCAGCGCGGTCAGCACCGCGTCGTCCACCACGCCGGCGGCGTGCACGACGGCGGTCAGCGGGGCGTCGTCGGGAATCGACGACAGCAACGACCGCAGTTGATCACGGTCGGCGACGTCGCACGCCACCACCCGCACCTCGGCGCCGTCGATCCGCACCGACGCACCACGGCGGGAGGCCAGCACCACATGGCGGATGCCGTGCTCGGCCACCAGATGACGGGCCACCAGCGTGCCCAACGCGCCGGCACCGCCGGTGATCAGCACCGTGCCGGCCGGGTTCAGCTCGGCCCGCCCGCTCACGGTGACCGGCGTCAGGCGTGGCACCCATGTCTTCCCTGTGCGCACGGCTATCTGCCATTCACCGGCGGCCACCGCCGCCTCGGCCAGAAGCGGCGCGTCCGTGCCGTCGGCCAGCACGATCCGGCCCGGGTGTTCGGTCTGGGCGCTCCGGACCAGCCCCCACACCGCCGCCGCGACCGGGTTGGCAATCTCCCCGTCGTTCACGGCGACGGCGTGCTCGGTGTGCACGATCAGCCGTGCCTCGGTCTGCCCCGGGTCCGTGACGAAGTCCCGCACCGCACGCAACACAGCGGCCACCGCCGCGCGCGCCCGGAGCGGTTCGGGCTCCGTGGGCGATCCCAGGTCGACCCGGACCACGGCCCACGGCTGCGGGCTCGGTTCGAGGTCCGGCCGGACCGTCCACTCCAGACCGAACATGGCCTCGCCCGGCCCGAGGTCGGTGGCGGCCGGCCGGGTTGTCAACGAGCCGACGGTGAACACCGGCTGCCCGGCGTGATCGGCCATGACCAGCGAAGTTCGGCCGTCCGATGAGGTCAGACGGACGCGCGCCGCGGTTGCCCCGTTGGCGTGCAGCACGACCTGGCTCCACGCGAACGGCAGTTCCTGGCGCTCGCGGTCGGCCAGCAGGGACATCGGATGCAGCGCCGCGTCCACCAACGCCGGGTGGATCGCGAAGCCGCTCGGATCGGCCGGTTCGGGCAGCACGACATCGGCGAACAGGTCACCGTCCCGCGTCCACGCCGCCCGCACTCCCCGAAACACCGGGCCGTAGTCGTAGCCCCGGTCGGCGAGCGCGTCGTAGAACCGGTCGAGCTCAACCGGCTCGGCCCCATCAGGGGGCCATTCCATCAGCGACGTCGGGTCGTCCATGGAGGCAGCGAGTTTGCCGGCGGCGTGGCGTGTCCACAGTGGCTCGCCTTCACGCCGTGAGTGGATCGCCACGTCTCGGCGTCCGGTCCGGTCCAACTCGCCGGCCACGACCTGGACCTGGAACACCGCCGACTCGGGCACCACCAGGGGCCGGTCGACGACCAGCTCGTCCAGCACGGGCAAGCCGAGCCGGTCGCCGGCCTGGATCGCCAGTTCGACCAGCGCGGCCCCGGCTACCAGCACCACACCGGAGATCACGTGGTCGGCCAGCCATGGCTGGAGGGCCAGCGAAACGCGGCCGGTCAGCGCCACGCCGCCGGTGTCGGGGTTCTCCACCACCGCGCCCAACAGCGGGTGGTTCGCGGCGGCCAGCCCCAGACCGGCAGCGTCGAGCGGCGATTGGGCGTCGAGCCAGTAGCGCTTGTGCTCGAAGACGGTGGTGGGCACTTGGCCCAGCGGTCCCGGCGGGATCACCACTGGCCAGTCCACCTCGCCGCCGTGCACGAACACCTGCCCCAGCGCGGTCAACGCACTGTCTACTTCGGACCGGTTCGCGCGGAGGAGGGACTGCCCGGGCAGAACGGGCTGGACCATGCCGGTCAGCACGCCGTCCGGCCCCAGCTCCAGCACCGTCGACAGTGGACGGCGGCCCATCGTGGCCACCGCGTCGGCGAACCTGACCGTGGCCCGGACCTGTCGCACCCAGTAGTCGGCTTCCAGCAGCTCGATCTGTTCCCCGGTCACGGTCGAGACGATCGGGATCTCCGGCGCCCGGTAGCTCAGACCTTCTGCCACCGAACGGAATTCCTCCAGCATCGGCTCCATCGACGCCGAGTGGAACGCGTGACTGACATTCAACGGCTTGGTCCGGACGCCGAGGGCCGCGAGTGCGGACGCCACCTCCGCCACCGCGTCATGACCACCGGAGATCACCACGGCCTCCGGTCCGTTGACCGCCGCGATGTCGACCCGACCTTGAGAGATGTCCCGGACTCGCTCCTCCGCCGCGGCGACAGCGACCATCGCGCCGCCCGGCAGGGCCTGCATCAGCCGTCCCCGCGCGGCCACCAACGCGGCGGCGTCCGGCAGCGACAGCACTCCCGCCACATGGGCGGCGCTCAACTCCCCCACCGAGTGGCCGGCCAACACCGCCGGGCGGACGCCCCACGACCGCACGAGGTCGAACATCGCCACCTCAAGGGCGAACAACCCGGCCTGGGTGTACCCGGTCTGGTCCAGCAAGTCCTCATGACGGCCGAAAACCACGTCACGGAGCGGAAACTCCAGCCACTGGTCCAGCTCCGCGCAGGCAGCGTCGAACGCATCGGCGAACACCGGGAACGCCTCGTACAGCTCGCGGCCCATCCCGGACCGCTGCGCGCCCTGCCCGGTGAACACGAAGCCCACGGCACCGCGACGCTCCGCCACACCGCCGGACGACACCGCACGCAACCCCGACACCGCCGACCGGACATCGTCCGCCACGACGACCGCGCGGTGTTCCCGCACCGCTCGGGCCGAGGTCAGCGCCCTGGCGACCGCGGCCAGATCACTCTCGGCCGTAAGGGAATCAGCCAGGCGCGCCGCCTGCGCGACCAGCGCGGACGCCGAACGGGCCGACACCAGCAACGGCACCGCCCGCGCGACCACGGCCGGCCGGTGCTCGCCGATGGGCCCCTGCTCCAGGATCACGTGGGCGTTCGTGCCCGACACACCGAACGCGGAGACGCCGGCCCGGCGCGGGCGGCCGCCCGCCGGCCATGCCGTCGGCTCGACCAGCAGCTGTGACGAGCCGGCGGCCCAGTCCACCTTGTCCGACGGGGCGTCCACGTGGAGGGTCTTCGGCAGCAGGCCGTGCCGCATCGCCAGCACCATCTTGATCACGCCGGCGACCCCGGCGGCGGCCTGGGTGTGCCCGATGTTCGACTTCACCGACCCCAACAACACCGGCGTCGCCCGATCCTGGCCGTAGGTGGCCAACAGAGCCTGGGCCTCGATCGGATCCCCGAGCGCGGTGCCGGTTCCGTGCGCCTCCACTGCGTCCACATCGGACGGTCGCAGGCCGGCATTGGCCAGTGCCCGCCGGATCACCTCCTGCTGGGCGGGGCCGTTCGGCGCGGTCAGGCCGTTGGACGCCCCGTCCTGGTTGACCGCCGAACCCTTCAGCACAGCCAAAACCTCACGGCCGTCCCGGAGCGCCTCCGATAGCCGTTGCAGGACAACGATCCCGACGCCCTCGGCCCACCCGGTGCCGTCGGCGGCACGGGAGAACGGCTTGCACCGGCCGTCGACCGACAAGCCGCGCTGACGGGAGAACTCCACGAAGGTCTGCGGTGTCGCCATCACCGTCACCCCGCCGGCCAGCGCGACGGTGCACTCACCCGAGCGCAGCGACTGGCCGGCCAGGTGCATGGCCACCAGCGACGACGAGCACGCGGTGTCCACCGTCACCGCCGGGCCCTTCACCCCGAGCACGTACGAAACCCGGCCCGCGGCGACGCTGCTCGCGTTGCCGGTGCCCAAGAAGCCTTGGACCTCGGGGGCGTGGACGCCGTTCGCATAGTTCTGCGCCGACAGGCCGGTGAAGACGCCGACGTCCTGCCCGCGCAGGGAATCCGGGTCGATGCCGGCCCGTTCCAGCGCTTCCCAGGAGACCTCCAACAGCAGTCGCTGCTGCGGATCCATCGCCAACGCCTCACGCGGCGAGATCCCGAAGAAGCCGGCGTCGAAACCGGCTACGTCGTCGAGGAAGCCACCGTGCCGCGTGTAGGTCCTGCCGGGCTTGTCCGGATCCGGGTCGTACAGCGCGGCCAGGTCCCAGCCGCGGTCGGCCGGAAACTCCGAGATCACGTCCCGACCGTCGACGAGCAGATCCCAGAACTCGGCCGGCGTGGTCACCCCACCGGGCAACCGCAGGCCCATTCCCACGATGACGACCGGATCGTCGTCAACGGGAGCACGCACGGCCGGCGCGGTCGGGCTGGCGGTGTCGTCGTGCAGGTACTCCGCCAGCGCGCGGGGATCCGGGTGGTCGAACACGACCGTGGCCGGCAGCTTCCGTCCGGTCAGAGTGCTCATGCGGTTGCGCAGTTCCACCGCCATCAGCGAATCCAGGCCGGCATCGCGGAAAGCCCGCTTCTCGCCGAGGCTTTCGCGATCGGTCAGGCCCAGCACGAGGGCGGCCTCGGTCCGCACCAGCTCCACCAGATCGTCCACGGACAGCGTCCGCGGCACCGCCGTGGCGGCGGCCGGGCCCACGAGATCCTTCAGCAGCGGAACAGTTTGCGCCTGTGGCGCGGTCAGGTCCAGCTCCATCGGCACGACCAGCGGCCGGCCGGCAGCCAGCGCCGCGTCCAGCAGCCGCATACCCTGCTCGGGCCCGATCTGGCCGACACCGGCCCGGGCCATCCGTCGGGTGTCGGCGTCGCTGAGGCTCCCGCTCATCCCGCCGACCGGGGCCCATAACCCCCAGGCCAACGACACACCCCGGCGGCCGGCGGCCCGACGGCGGTGGATCAGCGCGTCCATGAACGCGTTCGCGGCAGCGTAGTTTCCTTGCCCGGCACCACCGATCACGCCGGCGGCGGAGGAGAAGACGACGAGGTCGCAGTCTCGGGCCAGCTCGTCCAGATGGACCAACGCGTCGACCTTCGGCCGGAACACCGTGTCGACGTGCCGCGAATCCAACGCGGTGAAGACCGCGTCATCGAGCACGCCCGCGGTGTGCACGACTGCGGTCAGCGGCGCAACGGCGGCCAGCGTCGCCGCCAGTTGATCCCGGTCCGCGATATCGGCGGCCACGACCTGGACTCGCGCGCCCGCTTGCCGAAGTTCCCCACACAGTTGCTCGACGCCAGGCGAATCGGGGCCACGCCTGGAGGTCAGCACCAGGCTGCGGATGCCGTGCGCGGACACCAGATGCCTGGCGACCAGGGCCCCCAGCGCGCCGGTCCCGCCGGTGATCAGCACCGTGCCCTCGGTGTTCCACGTCCAAGGATCGCCGCCGGTGATCCGGGCCAGGCGCGGCACCCAGACCCGCCCGCCGCGCACGGCCAGCTGCGGCTCGCCCGGCACCCAGCCGGCACTGGCGCCATCGTGGTCGACGAGCAGAATCCGGTCCGGGTGCTCGGTTTGCGCGCTGCGCACCAGCCCCCAGACCGCAGCGGCGACGGGATCGACGGGATCATCGTTGACGGACACCGCGTGCCGGGTCATGACGATCAGCCGCGAGTCGTCCCACACCGGGTTGGTCAGGAAGGCCTGAACGACCTGGAGCACACGGCCGACTACCGCCCGGGCGCGTTCCGGTTCCGTCTCCGCCGAATCGGTCCCGACCGCCAGCCTGACCCTGGCCGGCACCGGATCCGAGGCCAGCGCGGCCAACTCTGCGACGGTGGCGACCACGGGCGCCGGTTCGTCGATCGCGGAGCCGTCGGGCAGCGGCTTCCAGTCCAGGCCGAACAGCGCGTCAGTGATCGGCTCCGCTGCCCCGACACCGGCGAAACCCTTGGCCGCCAACCAGAAGTGCTGTCGATGGAACACCGTGGTCGGCACCGGTGCGAGCGGGCCCGGCGACATCGTCGCCGCCCAGTTCACGTCGCCGCCGTTGGCGAAGACCGTGCCCATCGCCGTGAGCGCGGTGCGCACCTCGGGCTTGCCGCGCCGCGTGAACGCGACGGCCGAGTGGTCGCTCAGGATGGTCTGGACCGCGCCGGTGAGCACACCGTCCGGTCCGAGCTCAAGGATGGTCGACAGCGGTTCCCGAGCCATCCTGGCCACGGCGTCGGCGAACCGGACCGGACGGCGGGCCTGCTCGACCCAGTAGTCCGCGCCGAACGAGTCGATGACCTCGCCGGTCACCGTGGACACCACCGGGATTCGCGGGGCACGGTGGACGACCCGCCCGGCGATCGCGCGGAACTCGGCGAGCATCGGCTCCATCAGCGCCGAGTGGAAGGCGTGGCTCACCGCCAGCGGCCGGGTCCGATGTCCCTGGGCCGACAGCTCGCCGGCGACCTCGGCGACCGCCGGCGCGGCCCCGGAGATCACCACCGACTCGGGGCCGTTGACCGCCGCGATGTCGACCCGGCCGGCGGCGATGTCCCGGACCCGTTCCTCCGTCGCCGAGACTGCGACCATCGCGCCGCCGGACGGCAGCGCCTGCATAAGCCGGCCGCGGGCGGCAACCAACTCGGCCGCATCGGCCAGGGACAGCACCCCGGCGACATGGGCGGCGCTCAGCTCGCCCACCGAATGGCCGGCCAGCATTCCCGGGCGCAGCCCCCACGACTCCACCAGCCGGAACATAGCGACTTCGAGCGCGAACAGCCCGGCCTGCGTGTACACGGTCTGGTCCAGCAACTCAGGGTGCTCGAAGACAACGTCGCGGACCGGGTGCGCCACGTGCCCGGCCAGGCGCCGGTCCAGCTCGGCGCAGGCCGCGTCGAACGCCTCGGCGAACACCGGGAACGCCTCGTACAGCTCCCGGCCCATGCCCGCGCGCTGCGCGCCCTGACCGGTGAACACGACGGCGATCGCACCGTCCATTGCCGTGCCGGCGTGGACGTCGCGGAGCCCGGCCACCGCCGACGCCACGTCAGCGGCGACGACGATCGCGCGGTGTTCCCAGGTCGCCCGGGCCATCGCCAGCGATCGCGCGACCGCCGTGATGTCGGCCTCGGCGGTGAGGTGCTCGGCCAGGCGCGCCGCCTGCTCGGTCAGCGCCCCGGCCGACCGGGCAGACACCACCAGGGCCACCGTCTCCGGATCGGACTCTGTGCGGTCCGGCGGCGGAGCCTGCTCCAAGATCACGTGGGCGTTCGTGCCGGAGACACCGAACGCGGACACTCCGGCCCGGCGCGGACGACCGCCGTCCGGCCAGTCCACCGCCTCGGTCAACAGCCGCACGGCCCCGGCCGACCAGTCCACCTTGTCCGACGGCGCGTCGACGTGCAGGGTCCTGGGCGCGACCCCGTGCCGCATCGCCTGCACCATCTTGACGACCCCGGCGATCCCGGCGGCGGCCTGGGTGTGCCCGATGTTCGACTTCACCGATCCCAGCAGCAGGGGGCGTTCCCGATCCTGACCGTAGGCAGCCAGTAAGGCCTGGGCCTCGATCGGATCACCCAGCGCCGTTCCGGTGCCATGGGCCTCGACAACGTCCACATCGGACGGTCGCAGGCCGGCGTTGGCCAGCGCCTGCCGAATCACCGCCTGCTGCGCCGGACCGTTCGGCGCGGTCAGACCGTTGGACGCCCCGTCCTGGTTCACCGCCGAACCCTTCAGCACGGCCAACACCTCGCGGCCGTCCCGGAGCGCGTCCGACAACCGTTGCAGGACAAGGACGCCCGCGCCCTCGGCCCACGCGGTTCCGTCGGCCGCCTGAGCGAAGGCCTTGCACCGCCCGTCCGCCGCCAGACCCCGCTGCCGCGAGAACTCCACAAAGGTCTGCGGCGTGGCCATCACCGTGACCCCGCCGGCCAGCGCCATCGAACACTCACCGGAACGCAGCGCCTGCGCGGCAAGGTGCATTGCCACCAGCGACGAAGAACACGCCGTGTCCACGGTGATCGCGGGGCCGCGCACGCCCAGCACATAGGATACCCGGCCGGACAACACGCTGGTCGAGGCTCCGGTCAGCGCGTAGCCCTCGGTGTTGTCGTCGTCCGCGCCCCACCCGTAGCCCTGCATGGTGCCACCGGCGAAGACACCGACGTCCTTGCCTCGCAACGAGGTCGGGTCGATCCCGGCACGTTCGACGGCCTCCCACGCGGTTTCCAGCAGCAGGCGCTGTTGCGGATCCATCGCCAGCGCCTCACGCGGCGAGATCCCGAAGAACTCGGGGTCGAACCAGCCGGCCTCGTGCAGGAAACCGCCTTGACGGACAGAGGTTTTCCCGGACACGTCCGGGTCGGGGTCGTACAGGCCGTCGAGATCCCAGCCGCGGTCGACCGGGAACCCCGAGATCACGTCACGGCCGTCCGCGACCAGTGCCCAGAACTCCTCCGCGGTGGTGACGCCGCCGGGCAGCCGCAGGCCCATCCCCACGATCGCGATGGGCTCGTCACTCGCCCGCGTCGGTGTCGGCGCCGCCACCGTGGCAGCGCCGGTCAACTCGTCACGGAGGAACTCGGCCAGCGCCAAGGGGTTCGGGTGGTCGAACACGACCGTCGCCGGGAGCCGGAGCCCGGTGGCCCGACCCAACCGCTCGCGCAGTTCGAGCGAGGTCAGGGAATCGACACCGCCGGACCGGAAGTCCTGGGTGGGGGCGAGCCGCTGCCCCTTGGCCAGCGCCAGCACCTCGGCCGTCTGGGCCAGCACCAAGTCGGTCAGCGCCGACAACTGTCCGGCGGCGTCGAGCCCGGCGAGCGTGGCCCCCGTCCCGTTGCTCGCGGCCGGCTTGGGCGGCCCGGCGATGTCCCTCAGCATTGCCGGCAGGTGACCGTCGAACGCCAGTTCGCGCACGGCATTCAGGTCCAGGGCCATCGGCGCCAGCGATGCCCTCGGCGAGGCCAGGGCCGCGTCCAGCAACCGCATGCCGTGTTCGGTGTGCATCGGTCTGAGCCCGGAGCGGGCCAACCGCCGGGTGTCCGCGTCGCTGAGCTGCCCCGTCATGCCGGTGTCGGCGGCCCACAGTCCCCATGCCAGCGAGACCGCCGGGTAGCCGGCCGCCCGGCGGCGGGCCGCCACCGCGTCCAGGGCGGCGTTCGCGGCGGCGTAATTCCCCTGCCCAGCACCGCCGAACAGCCCTGACGCCGAGGAGAACAGCACGAATGCCGCGAGATCGAACCGACGGCTGAGCTCGTCCAGGTGCTCGGCAGCGGTGACCTTCGGCCGGTACACCGTCTCCAGGCGTTCCGGCGTGAGCGCGGTGACCACGGCGTCGTCCAACACACCCGCGGCATGCACGATCGCGGTCAACGGAGCGTCGGCCGGCACCGCGGCCAGTAGCGTCTCCAACTGCTCGCGATCGGCGACATCGCACGCGATCACCTGGACCCGAGCGCCTTCGGCTTGTAGCCGGTCCCGCAGCTCGACCGCGCCGTCGGCCGCCAAGCCGCGCCGGGAGGCCAGCATCAGGCTGCGGATGCCGTGCTGCGACACGACATGCCGCGCCACCTCCGCACCCAGGACGCCGGTGCCACCCGTGATCAGGACGGTCCCGGACGGGTCGAGCGGCCGCGCCTGCGGCTCACCGGGGACGGGGACCAGCCGTGGAACCAGCACGCGCCCGTCGCGCAGCGCGAGCTGCCACTCCCCCGTCGTATCCCCAGTCACACCGGGGTTGTCGACGTCAGCCAGCAGGAACCGGCCCGGGTGCTCGGTCTGGGCGCTGCGCACCAGGCCCCAGACCGCCGCCATCGCCGGATCCGGCACGTCGTCCGGCAACGCCGCCACCGCATTCCGGGTGGTCACCACCAACCGCGAGTCCTGCCAACGGTTTTCTGCGAGGAACGCCTGCACGACCTGGAGGACCGCCCGCGCACCAGCGGAATCGGGCACGCGCAACTCGACCCAGGGTGACGGGTCGAGCTGGGCCAACCCCTCCGCGTCATGGATCACCGGCAGAGGCTCGCCGGACGCGGCCAGAGTCGGCGCGTGCGTCCAGTCGAGGGCAAACATCCCGTCCACCGGCTGCGCCACCATCCGGCGCACCACCGACCCGACCGTGACGCCGGCCGCGTCGACCGCCACTTGCCGCCATTCCACGGGCGTGGCGGAATCCTCTGCGCCCACAGCGGTTTCAAGCAGCGCCGGGTGGACCGCGAAACCCTCCGGGTCGGTCTCGGCCGGTAGGACGATCTCCTTCGGGGCCGGCGCCGAGGTGACCGTGAGGGTCCCGGTGGCGTGCCGGGTCCACGTCCCGCCATCCGGCCGGGAATACACCGTCACCGCACGGGAGTCGTCGACCAGCACCTGGATTGCCAGCGAACCCCGCTCCGGCACGGCCAGCGGAGTCTCGACGATCAACTCGTCGAGCACCGGCGAGCCGACCCGCTGCCCACCGTAGAGGGCCAGGTCGACCAGCGCCGCGCTCGCCGCCACAGGTTGAGCGACCCAGGGGTGCCGGGACCGGGAGATTCGCCCGGACAGCACCACCCGGTCGGAGTCGGGCAGTTCCACCACCGAATCCAGCAGCGGATGCCCGGTCGAGGTGCGGGCCTTCAGCCAGTAGTGCCCGCGCTCGAAGACCGAGGTCGGCACGGCGGCTCGGGGACCGGGCGGGATGATCGCCGCCCAGTCGACCTCGCCGCCGTGGGCGAAGACCTCGCCCATCGCGGACAACGCGGTGATCACTTCGGGTCGGTCACGCCGGGTCAACGCCACCGCGTGCTGGTCACGGGCACGGATCAGCCCGGTCAGGACCCCGTCCGGCCCCAGTTCGAGCACGGTCGTCAACGGCGTCGCCCGCATGGTGGTGACCGCGTCGGCGAACCGCACCGGGCGGCGCACCTGCGTCACCCAGTAGTCGGCGTCGAGCGCCTCCACGAGCTTCCCGGTCACCGTGGACACGATCGGAATCTCCGGGGCCCGGTAGGTCAGCCCGGCGGCCACTTCCCGGAACTCCGCCAGCATCGGCTCCATGAGCGCCGAATGGAACGCGTGGCTCACCGCCAACGGCCTCGTGCGGACGCCGAGTTCGGTCAGCTCGGCCGCCACCTGGGCCACCGCGTCGCCGGCGCCGGAGATCACCACGGCCTCCGGTCCGTTCACCGCCGCGATGTCGACCCGGCCTTGGGCGATGTCCCTGACCCGGTCTTCCGTCGCGGTGACCGCGGCCATGGCCCCGCCCGCCGGCAGCGCCTGCATCAAGCGGCCCCGGGCCGCGACCAGTGCCGCCGCGTCCGCGAGGGTCAGCACCCCGGCGACGTGCGCGGCGCTCAGCTCACCCACCGAATGCCCGGCCAGGACTCGCGGCCGGATCCCCCACGACTCCACCAGCCGGAACATCGCGACCTCAAGGGCGAACAACCCGGCCTGCGCACAAACCGTCCGGTCCAGCAACTCCGGGCGTTCGAAAACCGCCTGCCGCACCGGGACAGGCCCGGTCAGGTGGCGGTCCAGCTCTGCGCATACGGTGTCGAACGCCTTGGCGTACACCGGAAACGCCGCATACAACTCGCGACCCATGCCCGCCCGTTGCGCGCCCTGGCCCGTGAACACCAGCGCCACGCCGCCTTCGGCCGCCGCGTGCTGCCCGCGCGCCGCACGCAGGCCGGACACCGCCGACTCCACGTCCTCGGCGACAACGACCGCGCGGTGTTCCCACACTGCCCGGCTGCTGGCCAACGATCGGGCCATCGCGCCCAGGTCACTCTCCGCGGTGAGGAAATCGGCCAGGCGAGCCGCCTGTGTGACGAGGGCGTCCGCCGATCGCGCGGACACCACCAGCGGGACCGGCCCCGCGTGCTCGACCGAGTCCACAATGGACTCGTCGACCTGCTCAATGATCACATGCGCGTTGGTCCCGGAGACTCCGAAGGCCGAGATCCCCGCGCGCCGAGGCTGATCGCCCGCCGGCCACACCGCCGGCTCCGTCAGCAGCCGCACGGCCCCGTCGGACCAGTTCACCCGATGCGACGGCGCGTCGACGTGCAGCGTCTTGGGCAGTACCCCGTGGCGCATCGCGAGCACCATCTTGATCACGCCGACGACGCCGGCGGCCGCCTGGGTGTGGCCGATGTTGGACTTGACCGAGCCCAGCAGCAACGGCCGGTCCCGGTTTTGCCCGTAGGCCGCGAGCAGGGCCTGCGCCTCGATCGGATCACCCAGGGTGGTGCCGGTGCCATGGGCCTCGACGACGTCCACTTCGGACGGTTCGAGGCCGGCGTTGGCCAGTGCCTGGCCGATCACCCGCTGCTGGGCGACACCGTTGGGCGCGGTCAAGCCGTTCGACGCGCCGTCCTGGTTCACCGCCGATCCCCGCAGCACGGCCAGAATCTCGCGCCCGTCCCGGCGCGCGTCCGAGAGCCGTTGCAGGACGACGACACCGACACCCTCGGCCCAGCCGGTGCCGTCCGCGGCATCGGCGAAGGACTTGCACCGGCCGTCCGCCGACAGGCCTCGCTGCCGCGAGAACTCCAGGAAGATGTCGGGCGTGGCCATCACGGTCACGCCGCTGGCCAGCGCCATCGAACACTCGCCGGCGCGCAGGGTCTGCGCGGCAAGGTGCAAGGCCACCAACGACGATGAGCACGCGGTGTCCACGGTGACAGCGGGACCCTGAACACCGAGGACGTAGGAGATCCGGCCGGACAAGACACTCGCGGAGGTGCCGGTCAGACGGTAACCCTCGACACCCTCGGGTTGCGCCGTCAGCCCGTAGGCCTGTCCGACGGCCCCGGTGAAGATGCCGATTTCCTGGCCCCGCAACGATGTCGGATTCACGCCCGCGCGTTCCAGCGCCTCCCAGGAGACCTCCAGCAGCAGCCGTTGCTGCGGGTCCATCGCCAGCGCCTCGCGTGGCGAGATCCCGAAGAACCCCGCGTCGAACCAGCCCGCGTCGTGCAGGAACCCGCCGTGGCGGGTGTAGGACCGGCCCAGCGCGGCGGGATCCGGATCGTAGAGCTCGTCGACGTCCCAGCCCCGGTCGGCCGGGAACTCCGAGATCGCGTCCCGTCCTTCGGCGACCAGGTCCCAGAACTCGTCCGGGGTCGTCACCCCGCCCGGCAGCCGCACGCCGATTCCGACGATCGCCACCGGATCGCCGTCGGCTTCGGCCCTCGTGGCGGGTGCGGGCGCAGCCGCGCCCCCGGTCACCTGCTCGTGCAGGAAAGCGCCCAGGGCCGCCGGGTTCGGGTGATCGAACACCACCGTCTGCGGGAACCTCTTGCCCAGTCTGGCGTTCAGCCGGTTGCGCAGCTCGACCGAGGTCAGCGAGTCCATTCCCGCGTCGCGGAAGGCTCGGGACAGCGGCAGGCTCCGTGGATCACCCAGGCCCAGCACCACAGCGGCCTCGGTCTGCACCAGACGAATCAAGGACTCCACAGTGGACACATCGGACGCGACCTCGGCGCGGGCCGCCCGGCCGATCGGGCCGGCGACCTCCCGCAGGATCGCGGGAACGCCACTCTCACGAGCGAGGGCCCGCAGTTGTGGGCGGTTGAGCACCACTGGCGCGATCAGCGCCCGTTCGGCGGCAAGGCTCGCGTCGAGCAACGCCATGCCGTGGTCCGGCTCGATTCGGCCGATCCCGGACCGGGCCATGCGGGCGGTGTCGACGCTGGTCAGATGCCCGGTCATGCCGCTGGCCGGCGCCCAGAGACCCCAGGCCAGCGAGACCGCGGAACGGCCGGCCGCCCGCCGACGCCGCACGACCGCGTCGGCAAAGGTGTTCGCGGCCGCGTAGTTGCCCTGCCCGGCCCCGCCGAGCACGCCGGATATCGACGAGAAGACCACAAACGCGGTCAGATCGGCGTCGCGGGTCAGCTCGTCCAGATGAATCAGCGCGTCGGCCTTGGGCCGCAAGACCGCGTCCAGCCGGTCGGCGTCCAAGGCGGTGAACACCGCGTCGTCCAGCACACCAGCCGCGTGGATCACCGCCGTCAACGGCGCATTGGCCGGCACCACCGACAGCAGCGACTCGACCTGGCCCCGTTCGGCGAGATCGCCGCCGACCACCTCGACCCGTGCCCCCGCGGCCTGGAGTTCGGCGACCAGCGCCCTCGCCGGCTCCGCCTCGATTCCACGCCGGGACGCGAGCACCAGGCTCCGCACGCCATGAGCCGACACCATGTGCCGGGCCACCAGCGCACCCAAGGTGCCGGTGCCGCCGGTGATCAGAACCGTGCCGGCCGGATCCAGCGCGGACTTCGCCGGCTCGGGCCTGGTGATCGGCACCAACCTCGGGACAAGGACTCGGTCGCCGCGCAGCGCGAGCTGCGGCTCACCCTCGACGCCCGGGAGATCGCCGCGGCCGTCGACGAGCACGATCCGGTCCGGGTTCTCGGTCTGGGCCGAGCGGATCAGGCCCCAGACGGCTGCCATCACCGGATCGACGACATCGTCGGGATCGACGGCGACGGCATGCTCGGTGGCGACCACGAGTCGCGAGTCGCCGGGCTGTTCGGCCAGGAACTCCTGCACAGCCCGCAGGACGTCACCGAGAACGCGCCGAGCGCGGCGGGCCTCCGGCTCCGTCGCACCGGGATCCACCCTCAGCAGCGTCCACGACGACGGCGGTCCCGCAGTGGCCGGCAGTTCTTTCCAGTCCACACCGAGGAGTTCGTCAGCAGGCTGGGTTGGGGCGGCTGTCCTGGCCATAGACCGTATCGAGAGAACCGGTTCCCCGGCGGTGTCCGCCAGCACGACCGCCACGCCTTCGGCTGTCGGGGCGACTCGGACCCGTACGGTCGTGGCCCCGGCGGCGTGCAGCGAAACTCCGGTCCACCGCGAGGGAATCTCGACGTCACCGTCCTCATCGAGCGCCAGGACGTGCGCGGCGGCATCCAGCAGGGCCGGGTGGATCGCAAACCCGGCCGTTTCGGGGGACACGCTGACTTCGGCGAACAGTTCCGCTCCACGCCGCCAGGCCGACCGGACGCCCTGGAACACCGGCCCGTAGCCGTAGCCGTTGTCGGCCAAGGTCTCGTACACGTCGTGGATGGGCACGGCCCCGATGGGCGGCCACTGCGTGAGCGACTCGCCCTTGTCTGCGTCTACCGTGAGCGTCCCGGCACCATTGCGATCCCAGCCGGATTCGCTGCCCTCGTGTCGCGAATGGACACTGACCGGCCGGCGGCCATCCGAATCGGCCGCGCCGACGACGACCCGGATCAGTACGCCCGACGGCGTGAGCCGCATGGGCGTTTCGAGCTCAAACCCATGCAGCGTCGGCAATCCGACTCGCGCGCCGGCCTGAAGCGCCAGCTCGACCAGGACCGTTCCGGCCACCACGTCGGGCGAGAGGTGATCGGTGAGCCAGGGATGCGACGTCGCGGACAGCCGCCCGGTCAGCACCAGCCCGCCCGACTCGGGGTTTTCCACCGCCGCGTCGAGGATCGGATGGTCGACGGTCGGGACGGCCGCGCCGGAAGCGACGGGCTCCAGCCAGTAGCGTTGGTGCTCGAACACCGTCGTCGGAGCCTGTGCCTTCGGCCCCGAGGGTAGCGCCGATTCCCAGTCGACAGCGACGCCCCGGACGTGCAACTCGGCGGCGGAACGCAGGAACCGCGCCTTGTCGCCCTCGTCCCGGCGGAGCGTCCCGCCCACCACGACCTCGTCGGCGAGCACGTCGCCGATCGCCGTCGTCAGCACCGGATGGGAACTGCACTCGACAAAGGCGCCGAAACCCTGCGCCGCCAACGCCGTCACCGCATCGGCGAAGCCGACTCGCTGACGAAGGTTGCGGTACCAGTATTCGGCGTCCACACCGTCGACCAGCCATCGACCGTCCACTGTGGAGTACCATGGGATGTTCCCAGCCACACAAGGGACATCACCCAGCGCCGCCAGCAACTGCGTGCGAATCGACTCGACCTGCGCCGTGTGCGAGGCGTAGTCCACGGGAATCATCCGGACCGGAACGTCCTGCCCCCGGTAGAAGCCTTCCAACTCCGCGAGCGCGGCCGGCTCGCCGGCGAGCACTACAGCGTTCGGGCCGTTCACCACGGCGACTTCCACCCCGGCACGGCCGTGAAGGTCACGCAGCGCCCGCTCCTCGCCGACCGCAACCGACAGCATGCCGCCGTGCCCGGTGAGTTCGGCGGCGATCAACTGGGCGCGGGTCACCACAATTCTTGCTGCGTCCACAAGGGACAGTGCCCCGGCTGCGCAGGCCGCGGCGATCTCCCCCTGTGAATGGCCCAGCACGGCATCCGGCCGCAGGCCGACCGATCGCCACAACGCGGCCAGTGACACCATCACCGCAAACGACACCGGCTGCACCACGTCCACCCGGTCCCACCACGCCGGGTCGTCGCTGCGCAGCACCGCGGCCAAGGACCAGTCCACGTGCGGCGCCAGGGCCCGCTCGCATTCGGCCATCCGTTCCGCGAACACCGGCTCGGACTCCCACAACTCCCGGCCCATGCCCGCCCACTGGGCCCCCTGCCCCGGAAACACCAGGACCGTCCTGCCCACGTCCTGTGCATCGGCGGCGATCACCCCGACCGCCGACCGCCCAGCGGCGAGGTGACGCAGGCCCGCGACCGCCGACTCACGATCGTCGGCGACGACCACCGCCCGATGCGGCCAGCGCGCCCGCGCCGACACCAGCGACCTCGCCACCCCGGCCAGTCCAGCCCCGGCGGCAAGGGCGTCATCCAGCTTCGACGCCTGCGCGCCGAGCGCGTGCGCGGAGCGGGCAGACACAACAAGCGGAATCGGGCCCGGATCGGCCGCCGAATCCACGGCCGGCGGGTCGCCCTGCTCCAGGATGACATGGGCATTCGTCCCGGAGACGCCGAACGAGGACACCGCGGCCCGGCGCGGACCCGGCGTGTCCGGCCAGTCGGTCTTCTCGGTCAGCAGCGTGACGTTGCCGGCGGACCACTCGACCCGGCTCGACGGCCGGTCGACGTGCAGGGTCGCCGGCGCGACCCCGTGCCGCATGGCCAGCACCATCTTGATCACGCCGGCGATGCCCGCGGCGGCCTGGGTGTGGCCGATGTTGGACTTCACCGACCCGAGCAGCAGCGGCCGCTCCCGGTCCTGGCCGTAGGTCGCGAGCAACGCCTCGGCCTCGATCGGATCGCCCAGCCGGGTGCCGGTGCCGTGCGCCTCCACAACGTCCACATCGGACGGTGCCAGTCCGGCGCCGGCCAGCGCCTGGCGGATCACGTCCCGTTGGGCGACGCCGTTGGGCGCGGTCAGCCCGTTCGACGCGCCGTCCTGGTTGACCGCCGATCCCCGCAGCACAGCCAAGATCTCGCGCCCGTCTCGGCGAGCGTCGGACAGCCGTTGCAGCACAACGACTCCGACACCTTCGGCCCAACCGGTTCCGTCCGCCGCATCGGCGAACGGCTTGCACCGGCCGTCCGCGGACAGGCCGCCCTGCTTGGCGAACTCCAGGAAGATGCCCGGCGTCGCCAGGACCGTCGCGCCGCCGGCGAGCGCGGTCGTGCACTCGCCGTTCCGCAGGGCCTGGGCGGCCATGTGCAACGCCACCAGCGAGCCCGAACACGCCGTGTCCACGGTCACCGCGGGCCCCTGGAGGCCCAGCACGTAGGAAATCCGGCCGGACAGCACACTCGACGAGGTGCCGGTCAGGGTGTAGCCCTCGGTGTCGCCGGTGCTCTCGTGCATGCGCGGGCCGTAGTCCTGCCCCATCGCGCCGACGTACACGCCGGTCCGGCTGCCGCGCAGCGAGGTCGGGTCCATCCCGGCCCGTTCGAGCGCCTCCCACGTCGTCTCCAGCAGCAGCCGCTGCTGCGGATCCATGGTGAGGGCCTCACGCGGCGAGATCCGGAAGAACCCGGCGTCGAAACCGGCCGGATCGGCCAGAAAGCCCCCGCCACGGCCGGTCGCGAGCACGGCCGCGTCCCAACCGCGATCGGCCGGCATGGGCGATATCGCGTCGACATCGTTGTCGACAACCGACCAGAACGCCTCCGGCGAGTCGATGCCGCCCGGATACCGGCACCCGATCCCCACGATGGCGATCGGCTCGTCCACGGCGGCGACCACAACCGGGGCGGCCGACTCGCCCGCCGTGAGGAACTCGACCAGCCGCGCCGGCGACGGGTGGTCGAACAGCGTGCTGCTGCTGATCCGCCGGCCGGTGCGGGAGTCCAGCCGCTCGGCCAGCTCCACCAGCATCGCCGAGTCGAACCCCAGTTGCCGGAACGGCGCGGTGAGCTCGACCAGCCCCACGTCGGCAAACCCGAGCACCGCCGCGCATTCCTGCGCCACCGCCACCCGCAACCCCCGCGAGTCCCGCTCATGGACAGACCGAATGTCAGTCTCAGGCATAGGCACGAGGCTGACATTCGGTCTGGTGGAGAGCGCGACTCGCGGGGGTTCGGAGGTGGGCCAGAAGGGGTCGCGTTGGAAGGGGTAGGTCGGGAGGGGGACACGATTGCCGGGGAACAACGAGGCCCACGGCACCTCGACGCCCTGGGTGTGCAGCTGAGCCAGCGAGCCCAGCATCCGGATCAGGGTCCCGTCGCCCCGCCGCAGCGTCGGGACGACGACCGCGTCACCCTCGGTCTCCAATGCGCAGTCGCGAATACTGCCCACCAGCACCGGATGCGGGCTGACCTCGACGAAGACCGAGAACCCCGCCTCGCGCAGCTGCCGCATCGCCCCGTGGAAGTTCACCGGCTCGCGCAGATTGCGGTACCAGTAGTCGCCGTCGAGCGGGGCGGTGTCCAGCCGCTGCCCGGTCACCGTGGAATAGAACGGAATCGGCGAGCCGACCGGCCGGATCGACGCCAGCGTCTCCCGCAGCTCCCGCTCGATCCGTTCCACCACAACCGAATGCGACGCGTAGTCGATCGCGACCCGGCCCAGCTGGGTCTCGCCGCCCCACTCGGCCACCAGTTCCGCCAGCGCGTCCTCCGGCCCACTGACGACGGTCGTCGACGGTCCGTTGGCCACGGCCACGGTCAGCCGGCCCTGCCACCGGATCAGCCGCTCCCGCACCACATCGACGGGCAGCCCGACGGACACCATGCCGCCGTCGCCGGACAGTTCCCGGGTGATCAGCTGCGCCCGCAGGGCGACCACCCGTGCACCGTCCTCAAGCGACAGTGCGCCCGCGACGCAGGCAGCGACGAGTTCTCCCTGCGAGTGGCCGACCACCGCCGCGGGTTCGATGCCATAGGACCGCCACAACGCGGCCAATGAGATCATCACGGCCCACAGCACGGGCTGAACCACGTCCGCCCGGTCCCAGGAAGGCGTCCCGGGCCGGCCCCGCACGACGTCGAGCAGCGACCAGTCCTGGAACGGGGCCAACGCCTCCGCACAGGCCAGCATCGACTCGGCGAAGACCGGCGCCGTGTCCAGCAGCTCCACGGCCATCCCGACCCACTGCGAGCCCTGGCCCGGGAAGACGAAAACCGCACCACCAACGTCCTTCGACGCCGTCCCCCACGTCACCATCGGAGCCGGCCGGCCGTCAGCCAGCGCCTGCACGCCGGCCAGCAGCTGCTCCGCATCCGCGCCCAGCACTACGGCTCGATGCGACAGCGTGGCCCGAGTGCCGGCCAACGACGCAGCGACGTCACCCGCCCTCAGGTCGGGGCGATTCCGCAAGTGCGCCACCAGGTTCGCGGCCTGCTCACGCAAGGCGGCGTCACCATGGCCGGACAGCGGCCAGGCCAGGACGGCTGGATCTGCGCTCGGCGTGGCCGCCGGCGTCTCGGGCGCGGACTCGACGATCACGTGACAGTTGGCGCCGCCCATGCCGAACGACGACACGCCCGCCAGCACCGGGCCGTCCGGCAGCGGCGTCGGCTCCGACACCACGGCCAGCTGCCACTCGTCGAAACGGATCTCCGGGTTGGGCTTCGTGTAGTTCAGGCTGGGCGGCAGGACGCGGTGACCGACCGCGAGCAAAGCCTTGAGCAGGCCGACAATCCCGGCCGCGCCCTCCAGGTGCCCGACGTTGGTCTTGGCCGAGCCGACCAGCAGCGGCCGTGTCGTTCGGGACGCGCCATAGACCGCTCCCAGGGCAGCGGCCTCGATCGGGTCACCGACCCGCGTCCCGGTGCCGTGCAGTTCCACGTAGCCGACCTCAGCCGGATCGACCCCAGCCCGGGCACACGCCGCCCGTAGCACCTCTTGCTGCGCCCGTGAGCTCGGCACCGTCAACTGCTCGGCCGGGCCGTCATTGTTGGTCGCACTGCCCCGGATGACGCCGTAGATGCGGTCGCCGTCGGCAAGAGCCTGGGACATCGCCTTCAGGACGACAACTCCGCCGCCCTCACCGCGGACGTAGCCGTTGGCCCGTGCGTCGAAGGTGAAACACCGGCCGTCCGGCGACAGCGCACCGAACTCCGCGACCGCCGCGGCCGTCTCGGCGGCGAGATTGAGCTGAACGCCGCCGGCCAGCGCCATCGACGACTCACCCGACCGAATACTCGAACACGCGAGATGCACCGCGACCAGCGCCGAAGACTGGCCCGTGTCCACCGACATGCTCGGCCCCGACAGACCCAACACGTGGGACAGGCGGTTCGCCAGCATGCTCCGGTTCGTCCCGGTCAGGGTGTGGTGCCCCACCGCTCCCGTCCGGCGCGCGATCACCGCGTAGTCGTCGGTCGTGGCCCCGACGAACACGCCGATTCCGCCGCCGCGCAGCGAGTCCGGCGCGATCGCGGCGTCCTCGAACGCCTCCCAGCCCAGTTCGAGCAGCAACCGCTGCTGCGGGTCCATCTCCCGGGCCTCGCGGGGCGAGACGCCGAACAGGCCGGCGTCGAAGCCGGCGACGTCGGACAGGTAGCCGCCCCGGTCCGGCCCCTCACGCCCGTCCGGCCGAGGTCCGATCGCCTCGACACCGTCGCGCAGCAGCCGCCAGAACTGCGTGGTGTCGCGCGCACCGGGCAGGCGGCACGACATCCCGATCACCGCGATGGGCTCCGCGGTCGGGTTCTCCCGCATCGTCACTCGCCGGTTTCCGCCGCTTCCAGCGAGGCTCGCGCCGCGGCGAAGAACGGTTGGATCTCCGCTGCCTCCCACACAACGGGATGAGTGGCCCGCGACGCGACGCCCGGCAGCGCCCGGGTTCGCTCCACCGCCTCCAGCAGGGCCTTGGTCGTCACCTCCCGGTTGTAGCGCTCGGTGACCCACTTCCGGCCGTCGATGCGGGCCTGCTCCAGGTCGGGCCGGCGCACCAGGTCGAGGGCTTGGTCGGCCAGCAGCGCGGTGCGCAGGTCCGGCACCGCCCAGGTCCCCGGGGCGTCGAACAGCTCCGCGCCACCGCCCGAGGCGTACCCCGTGACCAGGCACCCGCTGGCCAGCGCTTCGGCGATCGGCAGGCCGAAGGACTCGCCCTCGGGCGATCCCATCGCGATGAACACCGAGGTCGTCGACATCAGCTCGGCGACCTGTCCGTGCGACAGGCCCCGGATCTCCCGC
The DNA here is from genome assembly GCF_044547355.1 of Kutzneria sp. NPDC052558. Taxonomy (NCBI): domain Bacteria; kingdom Bacillati; phylum Actinomycetota; class Actinomycetes; order Pseudonocardiales; family Pseudonocardiaceae; genus Kutzneria; species Kutzneria sp. NPDC052558. The sequence continues at coordinate 101,613 of NZ_JBIUAG010000010.1, read as the reverse complement.
AGTTCCACGCCCGCGCATCTCGGGTCATTACGCAGCAGGCGCCGCAGCAGCACCGATTCCCCCGGACGCTTGCGGGCCATCCAGGCGATGCTCGGGGTTCGCACGTCCGCCGGCCCGAACAGCTCCGCGTCCACCGGATTCGGAATGAGCTGCGGACGCACGTGCGGAATGGCCCCGCTCAGCACATCCACGCTTTCCCTCGACACCGTCCAGATCGCGGTCTCGCCGGCCCAGCCCGGATAGTCGTCGACGTCCGGGCAGGCGACGAACGTCAGGAAGTACGCCTGGTTGAAGACGACCTTCCGGGCCCCGGGGGCCGGATCGCGGTGCGGCAGCACCTCGATCTCCGGGATCACCAGGATGTCGTCCTCGGCCAGGTCGATCTCCAGGCCGGACAGCGTGGGCACGTGATCGTCGAACCAGGTGTACCGGTATCCCGGCGTCGGTGTCCACCGATAGGCCTCGACGCCCGCGTCGACCAACAGTCCGACGTGTTCAGTGGCTATTCGAATTCCGCCCAATGGGACATCGAATTCACCGAGGGCATAGATGACCCTGCCACCCATATGACGCTCTCCCCGTTCCACGCGAAGGAAACCCGGGACAGCCACCGGATCGAGGGCGCGGACACCACCCCCGTCGCAGCGGCCCAGCGGATTCCCACGCCGGCGAACGCCAGGAGCAGTCGCACTCTCCCCGCGATCCCCGGCCCACCCACACGGCGTTGTGCGACCACCCGGACAACGCCGACGCTACGGCCACTCCCCGGGGAAAGGAAAGATGATTGAACATTCGTGCAATGTATGCGGGAGGGCTTCACCCTGGCTCCTGGACATCCGTCAGCGCAGCTGCACCCCCACGATGCACGTGTCGTCGTCGGTGTCGGCGTTGCTGTGGGTGAGCAGGTAGTCGATCCGCTGCTCCAGCGCGGCCTGGGCGCGCTGTGCGGTCTGCACGAGGTGGTGGAGCGACTCGTCGAGCTCGTGGCCCTTCCGTTCCACGAGACCGTCGGTGTACAGCACGAGAATGTCGCCGGAGTCCAGCTGAAGCTCGGCCTCCTCGTACGCCGACTCGCCGCGGGCGCCCAGCACGAGGCCGCGGGTCAGGGGCAGGCTGGTCGCGTCACGCTCGCGGATCAGCAGCGGCGGCAGGTGACCGGCGCGGGCCCACCGCACGGTCCTGGTGGCCGGGTCGTACAGGGCGCAGATCGCGGTCGCGAGCACGCGGTCGGTGAGGTCGTGGGCGACCTGGTTCAACCACGCCAACAACTGCGCGGGGCCGGCGCCGGTCGTGGCCAGACCACGCAGGGCGTTGCGCAGCATCACCATGCCGGTGGCGGCCGTGACGCCGTGCCCGGCGATGTCCCCGACGGACAGCAGAACCTGCTTGTTGGGCAGGACGACCGCGTCGTACCAGTCGCCGCCGACGAGGTACTCGGACTCGGCCGGCCGGTACCGTACGGCGATGTGCAGCCCCACAGCGTCGATCGGGCCCTGCGCGGCGGGCATGATGGCCCGCTGGAGCTGAAGCGTCAGCCGGTTCTGCTCGGCGACCTGCTGCTCGGCCTGGGCGAGCTGGTCGCGGGTGGCGGCGAGGGCGACCTCGGTCCAGTGCTGGGCGGAGATGTCCTGGTACGCGCCGCGGACGCCGACCACCTGGTCGTCCTGGCCGAGCACCGGTTCCACGATCACCCGGATGTGCCGGGACACCCCGTCCGGCCGGCGCAGCCGGAACGCGGCCGAGGCGGGCCGCCGGTGGTGCAGCACGGCCCGCAGCAGCCGGCCGATGGCGTCGGCGTCGTCGGGATGCGCGTGCTGGGCGATCTCGGCCAGCGGCACCGGCCGCGCGGTCGGCGCGAGCCCGTGCAACGCGAACAACTCGCTGTGCCACGTGGTCTCGCCGGTGAGCAGGTTCTCCTCGAACCCGCCCACGCGGACCAGGCGCTGGGCGTGGTGGAGCAGCGTGGCCAGCCGGGCCGCCTCGTCCTGGAGCCGCCAGATCAGCAGGACGTGATGGCCGTGCCGGGTGATGCTGACCGTGGCGGTCGAGGTGAGCCGGATCTGGTCGACCAGCGCGGTCAGCACCAGGCGATCGGCGCGTAGCGGTTCCCCGGTGGCGTAGACGTGTTCGACCTTGTCGAACAGCCCGCTCTCCCCCGCCGCGAGCGGGAAGGCCTCCAGCAGCAGCTCGCCGGCGATCAGTCCGCGGGGCCGGCCGGCCGGATCCTTGAACGACTCGTTGACGTGCAGGATGCGGAAGTCCACCAACGACCCCGCGTTGTCCAGGTGCGGCCCCAGGACCAGGGCCGGGTCCAGCACCCCGTCGGCGAGGTCGATCAGCTCGGCCGCCTCGCGTTCCACCGCGACGGCGACGCCCGGCCGACCAGGCGCGACCCCATCGTCCACAGTGGACGCGCACAGCTGGGCCAGCGCCTCGATCTGCCGCAGGATCCGCGACTGCTGCGGCGGCACCGGGTCGGGCCAGCCGACCTCCAGCACGCCGATGATCCGGCCGCCGCTGCCGACCGGGCAGACGATCCGGCCGCCGTGCGGCCCCGCGACCGACGGCAGGCCGGCCTCGGCGAGGTCGGCGAACTGCACGACGTCACGCTCCAGCAGCGCCCGTCTCGCCGCGGTGGCGACGCCGGGCGGCACATAACGCCAGCGCTGGGCTTCGACCGCGGCGATCCCGGCGCAGCCGGCCAAGGTCAGCGAGCCGTCGACGGCGGCGGCCCAGATGGCGACCGTGGTGACGCCGAGGGGCCGGAGCGCATGGGACAGCAGGGATTCCGCGACCTGTTGCACGTCGGCGGCGACGGCGGCGCCGCTTTCGGCCGTACGGAGCCGGACAACCGCACGCTGATCGGCGTCGTCGGGCCGAACCAGGTGCTGCGCGACCGAGCTGAGGCGGTCGTCGGCGGCCTTGTTGATGACCTGCACGGCCAACTCGAGCAGGGTCTGGCCCGATTCCTCGGCCAGCGCGGCCAACTGCTCGGCCGCCTGCTGTGGGCCGCAGCGCAGGCGCTCGACGAGCACGCCCTTGGCCAGCTCGATCAGGGCGCGCCCGTCCGCGGCGGCCTCGGCGCGTCGGATCTCGCGGCGCAGCCGGTCGACGGTCTCGGCCAGCCGGCCGGCGCCCGCGCCTTCGGCGGATGGTCCGGATGTGGTCATCTCAGCCCTGCAACCAGCGGTGGATGCGCGCGATCACGTCCCGCGTGTCCACCGGTTTGGTGACGTAGTCGTTCGCGCCGGACGCCAGGCTCTTGGCCCCGTCACCCGGCATCGCCTTGGCGGTCACGGTGATGATGGGCAGGTCGGCGTGTTCGGGCATGGCCCGGATCGCCGCCGTCGCGGAGTAGCCGTCCATCTCCGGCATCATCACGTCCATCAGGATCAGTTCCACCTCGGGGTGCGCGGCCAGCGCCTCGATGCCGGTGCGGCCGTTGTCCGCGTGCAGCACCCGCAGGCCGTGCAGCTCCAGGATGCTGGTCAGGGCGAAGACATTGCGCGCGTCGTCGTCCACGACGAGCACCGTCCGGCCGGCGAGCCGACCGTCGAGCCCGGCTTCCGGCGCCGGTATCGACGCCGGTTCCTCCTGGCGTACCAGGGGAAGCACGTCGCCTGGCTGCTCAGCGCTCAGGTGCAGCGCGACCCGCTCGCGCAGCTCGTCGAGACTCGCGATCAGCTCAACGGGCTGGACCTCGGCCTGCGCGGCGACGCCATGCTCCTGTTCCGAGGACAGCCGTCGTGTGCTGTGGGCCAGCACGGGCACGCCGCGCAGGCCCGGGTCCCCGTCGAGGGCCTGGAGGAAGCGCAGACCGGCCTGTTCGGGCATGTCGAGCTGGAGCACCACGCAGTGGTAGGGCTGCCTGGCCAGTTGGGCGGCGGCCTCTTCCGGGCCCACCGCGGTCGTCACCTCCACCGGCAGGTCCTGAGCCAGCACCTGGCCGTGGCCGAGGTCGGCCACCGCGCTCTGCGCCACCATGGAGAGCAGCCCCTGCTGCCGTTCCTCGATCACCAGCAGCCGCTTCGGCTGCCGGCCCGGGGCCGAAGGCGTCGGCGGCCGTGGCGCGGGCACGACCAGCGCGGGGTCCGGTTCTTCCGCGCGCACCACCGATTCGGCAGCGATGACGGGGTGGAAGTCGGGGCGCGCGACCGGCAGGTAGAGGGTGAACGTGCTGCCCTTGCCCAGGGTGCTGTGCGCGGTGATCGCGCCGCCCAGCAGCTGCGCGAGCTCACGGCTGATGGACAGGCCAAGGCCGGTGCCGCCGTACTTGCGGCTGGTCGTGCCGTCGGCCTGCTGGAAGGCCCCGAAGATCGTCTCCAGCTGCTGGTCGGCGATGCCGATGCCGGTGTCCACCACATGGAAGGCCAGCGCGGAGCCGTGTCGGCGCACGGCCGCCGGCAGGTGCGCCGGGTCGGCCGGTTCGATGCGCAGCTCCACGTCGCCGGTCTCGGTGAACTTCACCGCGTTGGACACCAGGTTGCGCAGGATCTGCCGCAGCCGCGAGTCGTCGGTGAGCAGCTCGACCGGAACCCCGGTGGCGGTGGTGATCCGGAAGCCCAGGCTCTTCTCGGTGGTCAACGGCCGGAAGGTCGCGTCGACGTAGTCCAGCAGCTGGCGCAGCGGCACCTGCTCCGGGCTGATGTCCATCTTGCCCGCCTCGACCTTGGACAGGTCCAGGATGTCGTTGATCAGCTGGAGCAGGTCCGAGCCGGCCGAGTGGATGATGCCGGCGTACTCCACCTGCTTGGGCGTCAGGTTGCGGTTCGGGTTCTGGGCCAGCAGCTGGGCCAGGATGAGCAGGCTGTTGAGCGGCGTGCGCAGCTCGTGGGACATGTTGGCCAGGAACTCGGACTTGTACTTGGAGGCCAGCGCCAGCTGCTGGGCCCGGGTCTCCAGCTCCTGGCGGGCCTGTTCGATCTCCAGGTTCTTGGTCTCGATGTCCCGGTTCTGGCTGACCAGCAGCGCGGCCTTCTCCTCAAGCTCGGCGTTGGACTGCTGCAGTTCCTCCTGGCGGGCCTGCAGTTCCTGCGACCGGGTCTGCAGCTCGGTGGTCAGCCGCTGGGACTGGCCGAGCAGCTCGTCGGTGCGGGCGTTGGCCATGATGGTGTTGAGGTTGACGCCGATGGTGCCCATCAGCTGTTCCAGGAAGGCCCGCTGGATCGGGGTGAACTGGTGCGCCGAGGCCAGTTCGATCGCCCCCAGGACCTGGCCCTCCACCACGATCGGCAACACGATGACGGTGCGGGCCGCGGTCCGGCCGAGTCCGGAGGAGATGGTCACGTAGTCGGCCGGCGCGTCCTCCAGCGCGATCGTGCGCTGGCTGCGCGCGGCCTGGCCGACCAGCGACTGCCCCCAGCGGAACCGGGTCGGCCGCCCGTCGCCGGCCAGGTCGTCGGGATGCCCGTACGAGCCGATCAGGCGCAGCATCGGGGCGGGATCGGCCTCCTCGGTGAGGTAGAAGGCCCCGTACTGGGCCCCGACCAGCGGCGTCAGCTCGTCCATCACCAGGTCCGCGACCACGGCCAGGTCCCGCCGTCCCTGCATGAGGTCGGAGATGCTGGCCAGGTTGGACTTCAGCCAGTCCTGCTCCTGGTTGGCGCTGGTGGTCTCGCGCAGCGACTGCACCATCGAGTTGATGTTGTCCTTGAGCTCCGCGACCTCGCCGGACGCCTCGACCGTGATGGAGCGGGTCAGGTCGCCCTCGGCGACGGCGCTGGTCACCTCGGCGATGGCCCGCACCTGCCGGGTCAGGTTGCCGGCCAGCTCGTTGACGTTCTCGGTGAGCCGCTTCCAGGTGCCGGACACGCCCTCGACCTCGGCCTGGCCGCCCAGCCGTCCCTCGGTGCCGACCTCGCGGGCCACCCGGGTGACCTCGTCGGCGAAGGCGGACAGCTGGTTCACCATCGTGTTGATGGTGGTCTTGAGCTCCAGGATCTCGCCGCGCGCGTCCACGTCGATCTTCTTGGACAGGTCGCCCTGGGCGACGGCGGTGGTGACCTGGGCGATGTTGCGGACCTGGTTGGTGAGGTTGTTGGCCATCGAGTTGACGTTGTCGGTGAGGTCCTTCCAGGTGCCGGCCACGTTGGGCACCCGGGCCTGGCCGCCGAGCTGGCCCTCGGTGCCGACCTCGCGGGCGACTCTGGTCACCTCGTCGGCGAACGCGGACAGCGTGTCGACCATCGTGTTGATCACGCCGGCCAGCGCCGCGACCTCGCCCTTGGCCTCCACGGTGATCTTCTGCGACAGGTCGCCCCTGGCCACCGCCGTCGCCACCTGGGCGATGGACCGCACCTGGCCGGTCAGGTTGGACGCCATCACGTTGACGTTGTCGGTCAGGTCCTTCCAGGTGCCGGACACGCCGCGAACCGTGGCCTGACCGCCGAGATTGCCCTCGGTGCCGACCTCGCGGGCCACCCGCGTGACCTCGTCGGCGAAGGCCGAGAGCTGGTCGACCATCGTGTTGATGGTTTCCTTGAGCTCCAGGATCTCGCCGCGGGCGTCGACCCGGATCTTCTGCGACAGGTCGCCGCGGGCCACCGCGGTGGTGACCTCGGCGATGGACCGCACCTGCGCGGTCAGGTTGTCGCCCATGACGTTCACCGACTCGGTGAGGGCCTTCCACGTGCCGGACACGCCCTTGACGTCGGCCTGCCCGCCCAGCCGGCCTTCGGTGCCCACTTCGCGAGCGACCCTCGTGACCTCGTCGGCGAACGCGGACAGCTGGTCGACCATCGTGTTGATGGTGTTCTTCAGCTCCAGGATCTCGCCCCGCGCGGTCACCGTGATCTTCTGCGACAGGTCGCCCTTGGCCACCGCCGTCGCGACCTGGGCGATGGACCGCACCTGGTCGGTCAGGTTGCCGGCCATGAAGTTCACCGAGTCCGTGAGGTCGCGCCACGTCCCCGACACGCCCTTCACGTCGGCCTGGCCGCCGAGGCGGCCGTCGGTGCCGACCTCGCGGGCCATGCGGGTGACCTCGTCGGCGAACGCGGAGAGCTGGTCGACCATCGTGTTGATGGTGTTCTTCAGCTCCAGGATCTCGCCCTTGGCGGTCACGGTGATCTTCTGCGACAGGTCGCCCTTGGCGACGGCGGTGGTCACCTGGGCGATGTTGCGGACCTGGTCGGTCAGGTTGCCGGCCATGAAGTTCACCGAGTCGGTCAGGTCCCGCCAGGTTCCCGACACGCCCTGCACGTCGGCCTGGCCGCCGAGCTGGCCCTCGCTGCCGACCTCGCGGGCCACCCGCGTGACCTCGTCGGCGAACGCCGAGAGCTGGTCCACCATCGTGTTGACGGTTTCCTTCAGCTCCAGGATCTCGCCCTGCGCGTCGACGTCGATCTTCTGGGACAGGTCGCCCCTGGCCACCGCGGTGGCGACCTGGGCGATGTCGCGGACCTGGCTGGTGAGGTTGCCGGCCATGGCGTTCACCGAGTCGGTGAGGTCCTTCCACGTGCCGGACACGCCCGGCACCTTGGCCTGGCCGCCGAGCCGCCCCTCGGTCCCGACCTCCCGGGACACCCGGGTCACCTCGGAGGTGAACAGCGACAGCTGGTCGACCATGCCGTTGAAGACGCCGGCGATCTCGCCGAGCAGACCCTGCGCGTCGTCCGGCAGGCGCGTGCCGAAGTCCCCGTCCCGCACCGCCGTCAGGCCCACCAGCAGCTGACGCAGTTGTGGTTCGCCGACCTGCGCGACTTCGAGCGTCGCTCCGCTCATCGCCATCCTCGTTCCGCTCGCCGCCGACCGCCGGGCGCGCCGGCGTCGCGGAAAAACGACGTTTCTGCTGGGCAGAATGCGCATCACCGCCCCGCCCGCGCGCGACTGGAAAGCGCACAGGCCGAGGCGGTCCCGCCAGCTGGCTGCTGAACCAGCAGAACCGTGGATGACAGCAATCCAGACGTGTATATCACCAGGCGCGGCGAGGCCGCGCGCGAGCGCTCAGGAGCCCACGGCCTCGGCGACCGACCTGGTGATGGCCAGCAGCTGGTCCAGGCCGGTGATCTGGATCGGGCGCAGCACCTGGTGGCCGGTCGCGACCACGCGCAACGGCGTGCCCCGGTCGGCGCACAGCTCGTGGTGGGTGACCAGCAGCGCCAGGCCCATCGAGGCGAGGAACCGCACACCGGTCAGGTCGAGCACCACCGGCGCCGGCGGCACGGCGACGGCCTCGGCGGCCCGCAGCCGCTCGTCGAGCCGGTCCTTGCTGACCATGTCGATCTCCCCGCGGACGTGCACCACCACCGCCGCCCCGGCGAACTCGGTGTCGACCCAGAGCACGGGCGCGTCTGCTCGCGAGCTGGTCTCGCTCATCCTTCGGGGCCTCCGGTCCCTTGACGTCCTCCAAACCGTAGACCGATGCCCCCGCCGCCGCTGATCGACGGTGGGCCTGCGTGCCTGGACCGAATGCGCGATTATGTCCGCGGTGCCCGGGTACTCGGCGCTGAGCACAGGCCGTGACCGGCAGTGAACGCGAACAGGTGGTGCACGTGGCCGAATCGGCCGCCCTAGGCTCCGAAGACACCGACTCCGAGGATGCGCCTGCCGTCGCGGACCTGCTCCTCACCGGACACCCCGCCGTCGCCGAGGCCTTGAGCCGGGCCCGGGAGCAGCTGACCGCCTGGGCGAGGTCCGCCGGCCTGGACGACGAGCAGGTCGACGACGCGGCCCTGGCCGTCTACGAGGCGATGGCCAACATCGTCGACCACGCCTACGAGCAACCGGGCGGCACCTTCGACCTGCACGCCTGCCGCTGCGGCGACCTGGTCACCGTCACCGTCGCCGATCGCGGCCGTTGGAAGCCGCCCGAGAGCGGCGCCCCGAACTGGCGGGGACGAGGGCTGCTCATCATGGAACGCGCCACCTCGGCGTTGGATGTGAGTCGCCACGCAATGGGCACCACGGTCCGCATGAGCTGGCTGGCCAGCACGAGCGACCAGCCCTAGACACGGTGGACCAGAGGGCCACGCCGCCGCATGGCCTTGGTCCACCGCGGTGGTCTCAGGGCTGGAGCAGGACCTTGACGGCCCCGTCCCGCTTCTGCTGGAACATCTGGTACGCGGCGGGGGCCTGGTCCAGCCGAACCCGGTGCGTGGCGAAGGTCTCCACGCCGAGCGGGTCGCCGTCCACCAGCAGCGGCAGCAGCTCGTCGACCCAGCGGCGCACGTTGGCCTGCCCCATCCGCAGCTGGATCTGCTTGTCGAACATCCGCAGCATCGGCATCGGATCGGTCATCCCGCCGTACACGCCGGCCAACGAGATGGTCCCGCCGCGCCGCACGATGTCGATGGCCAGGTACAGGGCGTGCAACCGGTCCACACCGGCCCGCTTCATGAGCCAGGCCTGGATCCCGTCCGGCAGCAGGGCAGTCATCTGCTGGGCCAGCTGGGCGTTCGGCGAACCGTGCGCCTCCATGCCCACGGCGTCCACCACCGCGTCCGGGCCCCGCCCGTCGGTCATGTCCCGGATCGCCGCGACCAGTTCGGGCTCACGCAGATCCACCGCCTCGACGCCGTTGGCCCGCGCCCGGGCCAGCCGCTCCGGCACCAGGTCGACGCCGATCACCTTGCCCACGCCCCGATGCTGCGCGACACGGCACGCCATGTCGCCGATCGGCCCCAGGCCGAGCACCACCAGGCTGCCGCCCTCGGGCACCGCCGCGTATTCGACGGCCTGCCACGCCGTGGGCAGCACATCGGACAGGTACACGAACCGGTCGTCCGGCGGGCCGTCCGGGACCTTGATCGGCAGCGTGTTGCCGAACGGCACCCGCAGGAACTCCGCCTGCCCGCCGGGAACCTGCCCGTACAGCTTGGTGTACCCGAACAGCGCGGCGCCGCTGCCCTGCTCGTGCACCTGGGTGGTCTCGCACTGCGAGTGCAGCCCCTGTCCGCACATGAAGCACGTCCCGCAGGACACGTTGAACGGCACCACCACCCGGTCCCCGGGCCGCACGGCGGTCACCTCCGGCCCCACCTCCTCCACCACGCCCATCGGCTCGTGGCCGAGGATGTCGCCCTCGTCCAGGAACGGCCCCAGCACTTCGTACAGGTGCAGGTCGGACCCGCAGATGCCGCTGGAGGTGATGCCGACGACCACATCCGTCGGCTGCTCGATCCGCGGGTCCGGCACGGTGTCCACCCGCACGTCACGCCGGCCGTGCCAGGTCACTGCCTTCATCGGCTTTCCCTTCCGGAGAAACGTTGTCAGCCCCGGCTACCCGGTGCGCCACCGGGCAACCGCCACCGATCAGGGGGTGTCCACGCTGGCCTGGCGTAGATCCAGTTCGCGCAGCATCCGCCGCAGCACCTCGTCGTCGATCTCGCCGGCGTCCCGGGCCGCGACGACGACCCGGCGCTCGACGTCCAGCATCGTGGCCAGCAGCCGCTGAAAGGCCTCAGCGCGGCCGCCGTCCTGCTCCTCGATCCACTCCTGGGCCGTGCCCTGGTGGTGCTCGGCCAGCGAGCGCAGCAGCTCCACCACCTGGTCGGGCGTGGGCTCGTCACTGTCGGACACCCGGCGGTCGAGCTCCTCGCCGGCGGCGGCGACGGCCTCGTGGCGCACCCTGGCCTCGTCGTCGGCGTCCGCGCGCTCCTCGTGCGTGGGCACCTTGAGCAGGCGGATCACCAGCGCCAGCGTCGAACCGTGCAGCAGCAGCGTGCCGACCGTGATCGCGAACGTCACGAACAGCACCAGGTCCCGGCCGGGCATCGACGGCGGCGTGGCGAAGGCGACGGCCAGCGACACGACACCACGCATCCCGGCCCAGGCCACCACCGTGGTCGCCTTCGGGTCCGGCGGATCCCGTCGACGCGTCAGCAACGCCGGCAGGTAGGCCACCGGGTAGACCCAGACCACCCGGACGGCGACCGTCACCGCCACCAGGGCGGCGCTCACGCCCACCAGCCGCCAGCTCGGCCCGGCGGCCCCGACGATGGCCGGCAGCTGAAGCCCGATCACGCCGAACACCACCGACTCCAGCAGCACGTCGACCGACCGCCAGACCGCGTTCTCCTGCAACCGGGTGGTGTGCCGGCCGTACGGGGCCTTGTGTCCCATGAGGACACCGGCCACGGCGACGGCCAGAATCCCGGACGCCTCGACCTGGTCGGCGAGCGCGTAACAGGCGAACGGCGTCGCCACGCCGATCGCGCTCTCCAAGACGCCGTCGCCGATGCGCAGCCGCACGTGGTGCACGGCGAAGCCGATCGCCGCGCCGATCAGGCCGCCGACGACAGCCGCGTACAGGAACGCCAGAATCCCTTGCCACCACGTCATCGCCGCGCCGGTGGCGACGGCGAGCGCGAGCTTCCACAGAGTCAGCGCGGCGGCGTCGTTGCCGAGGCTCTCCCCCGCCAGCAACACCATCGCCCGCCGCGGCACGTTCAGCCGGCGGCCGATCGCGATCGCCGCCACCGCGTCGGTCGGCGCGACCACCGCGCCCAACACCAGCGCCGACGCCAGGGGGAACTGCGGCAGCAGCAGGTGCGCGGCGACCCCGACCGCGGCCATGGTGGCCAGCACCGGGCCGACCGCGAACAGGGCGACCGGCCGCAGCATCGAGCGGATGTTGACGTACGAGCTGTCCAGGGCGGCCGAGTACACCAGCGGCGGCAGCACGAAGGCCAGCACGAACTCCGGCTCCAGCTGGAAATCGGGCAGCCCCGGCGCCAGCGAGACGGCCAACCCGACCGCCAGCAACGCCAGCGGCGGCGGAAGGCGCAGCTTCACGGCGACCGCGCGCACCGCGAGGGAGCCGGCCACCAGCGCCACCACCGCCAGCGGCGTCACCCCGAGGAACTCTCGGTCAGCAACCGCACCGGCTCGCCCTCCTTCGATGGCCCCGTCGAAGGCAGTACCCAGCGCCACCGGCGTTAACCCCCTGGCAGAACGGGTATCCGGCCGGCATGCGGTTGAGACGGAGCCGATTGACCGGTGAATGCATCAGCCGGCGCCGCCACGGCCGTGGCTTCGGCTACCGACATCCGGACGGCTCGGCCGTCACGGACCGGGAAACCCTGGACCGACTCCGCGCCCTGGCCATTCCCCCGGCGTGGCGGGACGTCTGGATCTGCCCGTGGCCCAACGGCCACATCCAGGCCACCGGCACCGACGACGCCGGCCGCAAGCAGTACCTCTACCACGACCAGTGGCGGGAGGACCGCGACCGACAGAAGTTCGACCGCGTGCGGAAACTGTCCGCGAAGCTGCCGGCGCTGCGCCGGCAGGTCGGCGACGACCTGGCGGCCGGCGGCTTCGCCCGGCAGCGGGTCACGGCTGTCGCCCTGCGCATGCTGGAGCAGGGCGTGTTCCGCGTCGGCAACGACGAGTACGTCGAGTCCAACGGCACCTACGGGGTTTCCACGCTGTTGCGGGACCACGTCACGGTCCGCGGCGAACGGGTGGAGTTCCGCTTTCCGGCCAAGGGCCAACAGGAACGCCGCGTGGCCCTGGAGGATCCCGACCTGGCCAAGGCGGTGTCCTCGTTGCGGCGCGCCCGCACCGGCAGCGACCGGCTCCTGATGCATCGTGACGGCAGGCAATGGCGGCCCCTGGACGCCCAGGACGTCAACGAGCGGCTGCACGAACTGGTCGACGACGACTTCACCGCCAAGGACCTCCGCACCTGGAACGCCACCGTGCTGGCCGCCGTGATCCTCGCCGGCCGCAAGGGCCGGGGCGGCAAGCGTGTCGCGATCCGCGAGATGTTCAAGGAAGTCGCCGCGCACCTGGGCAACACCCCGGCCATCGCCCGCAAGTCCTATGTGGACCCTCGGGTGGTTCTCGCCTTCGAGCGGGATCGGACCATCGGCCCGAGCACGGATCTGGACCGCGTGGAGCGGGCGGTCGCCCGGTTGCTGGCCCGCACCGGCTTCGACGACTGAGGACGTCGCCGCGGGGTTGCGGCGGCGTCGAACCCGGACATCGGCCCCGCCGCCAGCCCGGCGGCCCTGCCAACAGGAAACGAGCTAGGCCGGGGGTCGGCGGGCGCTCTCGGCGATGGCCTGGAGGGCGGCGATGTGCTCGGCCAGGGTTTCACGTCCGGTGTCGGTGAGGTTGAGCCAGGTTCGCGGCCGCTTGCCGACGTAGCCCTTGCGGACCGCGACGTAGTCGTTCTTGGACAAGGTCGTGACCTGTTTGGACAGTGCGGAGTCGGTGAGGCCCACCGAGTCGCGGACGAAGCCGAACTCGGCCCAGTCCGCGGCGGCGAGCAGCGCGACGATGGCCAGCCGGGTCGGGTCCAGCAGGAGTTGGTCGAGCTCGGCCACCGCTCAGTCCTTCTCTTGCCGGCGCAGCAGCCACAGCTGGAACCGGGGTCCGAGGACGATGATGTAGAACGCCGCCAGCGCCCCGTAGTAGATCGCCGCGTGGGGCACGTGCAGCAGCGGAATGACCACGGCCACGGCCAACGAGAGGACGATCACGGGCGCGACGCGCGGCAGGTTCCAGCGGAAGGCGGACGGCAGGCTGCGGCCGGACACCGCGACCGACCGCCCGAGCAGGCTGCCGCCGACCCGGGTGCGCAGCACGACGAACAGCGCCAGCGCGACCACCACCAGGACCCAGGTCAGCCAGGGCACTGTCGTCGGGGCCAGGTCGACGGTCACGGCGTAGCCGAGCACGAGCAGGCCGCCGAAGATCGAGACCCAGCGGGGACCCACCAGGGATGTGAGCACCTGCTCCCGGCTCGCGCGGACCGCGCGCAGCGCCGCCGCCGCCTCGTCCGGCGTCGGTTTGTCCTCCGGCTCGTTCACGGTGACATCCCCTCTCCACTCCTCGGCAAGTACTTGCCTGAAGAGAAAGTACCTCGCCCTTTCCTCTCAGGCAAGTACTTGCCTAGCGTGTAGCCCCGCGGTCATGGCCACCGCACATGAACACGGACCATCGCCCTCGCCGCCGGCGATTCCCGGGATCAACCGGTTGACGCGCCCGGCCGTCGGCCGCGCCTACCGGCCGGGCCTACGCGGGGAAGGCTACGACGACGTCGAGTCCGAACAACCGCGCCGGTGCTCCCGGATGACCGCTGGTCAGGGGCGCGCTACGTACGCGGCGGCATGGCTACGTAGACCGGCCCGCCACCACCGGTGAGGTGAGCAGATTCACCGATAGCCGACCGCCGGGCGGCTGGTGGAGAGTCTGGAGCGGAAGGTTCACCCGACGCGGATTCCGTTGGAGGTGTGATGTGGATGATCAGAGTCTGCCGCGCTCGATCGGCAGGGCGTTCTCGGTCTTCTCGGCGTTGCAGGAGGCGAGCGGGCCGCAGCGCCTGACCGAGTTGAGTCTGCGCACGGGACTGGCCAAGTCGACCACCCACCGCATGCTGTCCGCGCTGACGTCGGTCGGCCTGGTGGGACGGGTGGGCGACTACTACCAGCCGGCCCAGGGCTCCCCGCCCCCGAGATCCGACCTCGACCACGAGACGCTCCGGCGCCTGGCCCCGTTCCTCGGCGACCTGCTGGTGCGGACCGGCATGACGGCGAGCCTGGCGGTGCTCGCCGGCACGGACGTGGAGTTCGTGCACCGCGTCTACAGCCACCACGACGCCCATAGCCCGAGTGACAGCACCGGCCGGGTCAGGGCGCTGCGGTCCGCCGCCGGCCGGCTGTTGCTGGCCTACGACGAGGCCGCGGTGCGCGGCCTGGTCCGGCAGGACGAGCTGGACGCCACCGAGGTGGCGAGGCTGGGCCGTGATCTGCTGCGGATCCGGCGACGCGCCTTCGCGGAGCTGACCGGCCCGCACGGCACCACCTGCCTGGCGGTGCCGGTGCGGCTGCCGGGTTGCCCGACGATCGCCTTGGTGGCCAAGGGAATGAGCGGGCAGATCGACCGCGACCGCACCCTGCTCTGGCTGCGGCGGGTGTCGGACGCGGCGATGCGCGACGTCTGCTGTGTGGCCTAGGAGTGCGCTGAACAACCGGCGGGTCTCCTCCCGGACCGGCGGTAGCCGGGCTGGGAGGATCAGTGGGTGCGAGGTGTCGGCAATCCTGATCCGGAGTTGATGGACGCCGCCGCCGGGTGTCGGGTTGCGTGCCCCTCCAGCGGCGAGCACACTGGCTGGTGGCGGGAAGCACGACCACTTGTCGACCCCACGGGGTCTGACCCAAATTGGCACGTAAGAGGCCGTCGTGGCGTCCTTCCCGCCCCAAACCACCCTTGTTCAGCACACTCCTAACCGTTGCGGTGGTCGACCACCCAGGCGGCGAGTTGCGCGCGGGAGTTGAAGTCGAGCTTCTTGAGCACGTTGGCCAGGTGCTTCTCCGCGGTGCGGGTGGAGATCCCCAGCCGGGCGGCGATCTCCTTGTTGGCCAGGCCCAGCGTGACCAGTTCGGCCACCTCGTGCTCCCGGTAGGTCAGCGGTGTCCCGGTGGTCGCGGCCGGCGCGGCGGACGCGGCTTTCTCTTCGAGGCCATAGGCGACGGCCTGATCGAGTTCGAGCGCGGCGCCGCGCTCGAAGGCGGTCGTGAAGGCACGGTCGCCGAGAACGCGGCGGGCCTGCTGCTCGCACGCCACACGTGAGGCGACGTAGTGCCGATAGCCGAACTGAGGCTGGCCGTCGACCAGGGACCACATCCGGTGGGCCGCGCCCATCAGCACCGCGGCCCGCTCCTGCTCGCCGGACGCGCCGTCGATCCAGGCCAGCCGCTCGACCCGCACCGCCGCGCTCATGATGTCGTTGAACAGGCGCATGACGCGAAGGCCTTCCTTCGCGTACACACGCGCCTGGGTCAACTCGCCCCGCGCCGATTCGGCCACGGTGAGGCTGTAGAGCGCATAGGACCGGGCCCATTGCTCGCCATGCCCCTCGCACAGTTCACGGGCATGTCGCCCCAATGTGACGGCGCGTTCGACGTCGCCCCGGAAAGCGACGACGATGGCGAGCGTGACATAAGCCAGAATCACGGAGCCGTTCAGTACGTCCAGAGCGTGGAAGCGCGCTAACGCCTCCTCCAACAGGGCCTGCGCACGCGGCAGATCATCGGTGAACCGCGCGATGAGCCCCTGCACGAACAACGCGTGCACCAGCGTGGTCTCGTCCCCGTGCGCCAGCGCCCAGTCCCGGCACTCCCGCGCCATGGTCGTGGCGGCCGAGAATCCCCCTTGCATCGTGGTGATGTGGGCGTTGGCGCGCAGGGCGTTGGCCCGTTGCCGGCTCGGCTCGGTGTCCAGGGCCAGGGCCCGGTCCAGCCAGTGCCGTCCCTCGGCCGCGAAGCCGCAGCCGAACCAGTAGAAGTGCAGGGCGGCGGCCAGCCGCAGGCCGGTCCGGGACTCGCCGGGGGTGGTCAGGCAGCACTCCAGGGCCAGGCGCAGGTTGGGGTGGGCGGACCGGGTGCGGGCGGCCACCTGAAGCTGGGTGGGGCCGAACCACTCCGCCTCGCCCCGTTCGGCCAACCGCAGGAAGTAGTCCCGGTGCCGCAGCCGCAGCGTGGCCTCCGCCCCGGCCGCCCGCAGCCGGTCGCGCCCGTAGTGGCGAAGGGTGTCCAGCAGCCGGTACCGCGCCCAGTCGGCCTGCTCCTGGTCCTCCCTGATCAGGATCGACTTGTCCACCAGCCCGACCAGCAGGTCCAGCACCTGGTCCCGGTCGATGCCGTCGCCGTCGCACACCGCTTCGGCCGCGTCCAGGTCGAACCCGCCGGCGAACACGGACACCCGCGCCCACAGCTGCTGTTCGGCCGGCGAGCACAACTCGTAGCTCCAGTCGACCACCGCCCGCAGCGTCTGATGGCGGGGCAACACCGTCCGGCTGCCCCCGCGCAGGAAGCAGAAGCGGTCGTCCAGCCGATTCAGGATCTGCTCCGGCGACAGCACCCGCAGCCGCGCCGCGGCGAGCTCGACGGCCAGCGGCAGGCCGTCCAGCTGATGGCAGATCCGGGCGATCGTCGTGTGGTTGGCGGCGGTGAGCGTGAAGTCGGGCCGCACGAGAGTGGCCCGCTCCATGAACAGCCGCATCGCGTCGTTGCCGACCAGGTCGCCGGGCTGCCGCGGGCGTTGCGGGTCCGGCACCGGCAGCGGGGGCACCGCGAGGACCTGCTCGCCGGGCGTGGACAGCGCGTGCCGGCTGGTGGCCAGGATCCGCAGCCCCGGGGCCGCCGGGAGCAGCTCGGCCGCCAGCCCCGCGCACCGGTCCGCGAGGTGCTCGCAGTTGTCCAGCACGAGCAGCAGCTCGCGGTCGCGCAGGTAGCCGATCACCACCTCCCGTGGCGAGCGGGCGGACTGGTCCCGCAGCCCCACGCTGTCGGCCACGGTCTGCTCCAAAAGGGCGTGGTCCTGCAACGAGGCCAGCTCGACCAGCCACACGCCGTCGACGAACTCCTGGCGCATGTTGGCCGCCACCCGCAGCGCCAGCCGCGTCTTGCCCACCCCACCGGCCCCGGTCAACGTGACCAGTCGAGCCGCGGACAGCAGTCGCGCGGCCTCGACGACCTCCCGGCGGCGGTCCACGAAACTGGTGACCTCGGCGGGGAGGTCACCCCCACGCCGCATCATCTCGGCATCCGGCATCAGAGATCCCATGTTCGCAGGGGCCATGGTCCACCGGGTCCGCGGTGGAACAACCTTCCCCCGATCTCCTACCATGCCGCCGCCGTCCGGCGGAGTCGCCCGGCCTGGTCGAACTCCAACGGGCGAACGTCGCCGCGCGCCCGGCGTCGGCCCTGTTCCACCTCATGGAACAGCGGTGTCGGGAGCCGGAACGGACGGATAGCGTCCACGAAAAACCGCCGGCGGACAACAAGAACGGTATCGTGTCGAGCATTCTCTGGGCTCCACGTTTGTCGAATGATCCGACTTTCTCCACGAGGTCCACCAGGCAGGGTCGTCCGAAGCGCACGATCTGACTAAGGAGCATCTCCGTGGCCCGCAACCACATCGACGGACAATGGCTGGACAGCGCCACCAGAACCGATTCCCTCAGCCCGGCGAGCGGCAAGTCGCTCGGCACGTACGCCGACGGCGGCGCCGAGGAGGCGACCGCCGCCGTCGACGCGGCCCGCCGGACGTTCGACACCACCGACTGGGCCCACGACCGCCAGCGTCGGGCCCGCGTGCTGCGCGAGATGGCCGACGCGCTGGAGAGCCACCGCGACGAAGTGATCACCTCGCTGGCCACGGAGAACGGCAAGATCCTCGCCGAGGCCGCGTTCGAGGTGGACCTGGCCATCCCGAAGCTGCGCTACTACGCCGGGCTGGCGCTGTCGGACCTCGGCGGGTCGGCCGAGGTGGCGCCGGACCTCTACTCGTTCTCGCTGCGCCAGCCCATGGGCGTCGCGGCGATCATCGTGCCGTGGAACGCGCCGGTGGTGCTGGCCATCCGGGGGTTCGCCCCGGCGCTGGCGGCCGGCTGCACCGTGGCGATGAAGATGCCCGGGCAGACCGGCCTGACCAACGGGCTGCTGCTGGAGCTCATGACCTCCGCGCCGAGCCTGCCGCCGGGCGTGCTCAACTCGTTCACCGAGTCCGGCAACACCGGCGCGCCGGTGCTGGTCGGCGACCCGCGGGTGAACGTGATCAGCTACACCGGCAGCACCGTGGTCGGCCGGCAGATCATGCGCGACGCCGCGGCCAACCTCACCCCGGTGTCGCTGGAGCTGGGCGGCAAGACCCCGATGGTGGTCTTCGACGACGCCGACCTGGACGCGGTGGCCCCGGTGCTGGCCAAGGGGATCACGACCTTCGCCGGCCAGTTCTGCATGGCCGGCAGCCGCATCCTGGCCCAGCGCGGCATCGCCCCGCGGCTGCGCGAGCGGGTGGTGGACCTGCTGCGGGCGGTCCGGGTCGGGCCCGGCGACGATCCGGCCAGCGACATGGGGCCGATGATCGACAAGGCCAACGTGGCGCGGGTCGACCGGCTCGTCGAGTCCGCCCTCGCCTACGCGACGCCGCTGGTGCGGGGCGGGGTGCCGACCGATCCGCACCTGGCCGACGGCGCCTACCACCTGCCGACCCTGCTGGAGGTCGAGGGCACCGACAACGACCTCGTGCAGAAGGAGGTGTTCGGGCCGGTCGGCACCTTCGAGGTCTTCGACGACGAGGACGACGCCGTCGCCCGGGCCAACGCCACCGAGTACGGCCTGGCCGCGAGCGTGTGGAGCCGGGACGTGGACCGCCCGCTGCGGGTGGCGCGCCGCATCGACGCCGGCACGGTGTGGACCAACACCTGGGGCCTGGTCAACGACCAGTTCGAGGAGGGCGGCTTCAAGCACAGCGGCACGGGCCGGCTCAACGGCCTGCGCGCGCTGGCCGAGTTCCAGGAGATCAAGCACCTGATGCAGCCGGTCGGCCGGCGCTGACCCCGACAGCACGAGCGCAGGCGACGAGGGCGATGGTCGGCAGTCCATCGCCCTCGTCGCATGTGGACAGTCGCGGGTGGACCTCGGGAGACAGTGTCCACAGCCGCGTTGTCATGGCTCAGATGGCGCGGCCCTGGTAGTGCAGGACCTGATCCTTGTCGGTGTTGTTGCGCTTGGCGACGACGCGGATGTCAGCCGCGCGATGATGTCCTCGTCGATCCGGTACAGGTCGGCGAGCTCGTTGTCGGTGCGGTGGCGGATGTTGTCGTCCGACAGCATCCAGACGGTCACCACCTCGATGCCCAGCTCCGCACACCAGGCGAGGACCTCGGGGATCTTCGCGAATCCGGTGCGGTGCCCATCGGCGACCGAGGCCAGGCCGCGGCGACGAGCCCACCTTCTGTTGCCGTCCAACACGATTCCCAGATGACGGGGCGCCCCGCCCGTCGGCGCGTTCTTCGACGCGAAGCGGGCGGCTGCTAGCTCAGTCATGAGTCGGTCTCCGATCATGGCGAGGGCTTCCTCGATCAGGATCCACCCGGCGCGCGGCGGCGGGCTATGCGTGAATCTACGAACATGGTCACGTAGCGGGGAATACGTAGCCAAGCGGCGGACCACCCAGTGGCACAGGACGTTGCCGATGTCCGTCGGTCAGCTCGGTGTCCCACGCGCGAACGTCAACCGTGACGACCGCGCCCCCGGTGACGGCAGCTGTCACCGGGGGCGCGGTCGGCCGGGCTGCGTGTCATCGATGCAGTTCCCGCAGGCCGTCGAACATGGACTGGTAGACCGCGATGATGAAGTTCATCGTCTCGGTCGGCGTGGTGTCGCGCGGTTCGAGCGTGGCCGACCAGGTGAGCAGGCAGCGCTCGGCCGACAGTTCGCTCACCGCCATGGTCGCCAGATAGCCGTCCTGCATGGGGAAACCGCTGGTGTCCGGCATCGAGTAGGTCAGGCGCATCGTGTCCTGGTCGATCGCCTCCAGCCGCTCCTGATACTGGAACGGCTGGCCGGTCGGGTCCTTCGCGACCAGGGTGCGGTAGCGACCGTCCACTGTGCACTCGATGACGGCCGGGCAGTAGCGGCCCACCGAGCCGAAGTCGGAGATGGTCCGCCAGAGGTTGCGCGCGGAGTCCTCGAACGATTGAGCAACCGTGCATTCCATGACGTCTCCTAGAGCAGTCCGACGACGGGGTCGCCGCCGCACAGATTGGCCCCGTAGATGTGTTGCGCCATCAGGGGAAGCAGCATGCCGTGGCGGGTGCCGGTCTCGCAGTCGCGCCAGTAGCGCTGCACGGGGTTGGCCTCGGCGAACGCGGACGCGCCCTGGGCGTCGAGCAGGAGCTCGATGGCCTCGCGGCTCTGCCGCAGGGCCCAGCCGGTGTCCATGCGCAGCTGCGCCCGCTCGTGGTCGGTGAGGCGCTCGTGCCGTTCGTTGCGGTAGTCGGAGACGGCGGCCGCCCGCAGCAGGTGCAGCTCGGCGGTGTCGATCTTGGTAGCGGCTTCGGACACCTGAAGCTGCACGGTGGCGACGTCGCGGGCCCGCTCGGCGAGGGTGAAGGTGTTGCGCTTGCCCTGGCGGATCTGGCCGAGCGTCAGCTCCAGCGCCGCCTTGGCCATGCCGACGTAGGGGCCGATGACGTAGAGGATGAGCGCGGCGGCGAAGCCGGCCTGGTACAGCGGAGCGTCGTTGTCCGGGCGCACCGCGCCGCTGTCGATCCCGACCACGTCGAGGATGCGGTGGCCGGGAATGAACAGGTCCTTGCCGACCAGCGTGTTGCTGCCGCTGGCCCGCATGCCCGTGGTGTGCCAGGTGTCCCTGATCGTCAGCTCCCGCATGGGCACCAGACCCATGCCGGGCCGGGGCGGCGTGCCGTCGCCGCTGAAGACGGGCACGCCGACGAGCGCGTAGTCGGCGTGCAGGCATCCGGTGGAATAGCGCCATTCCCCGGTCACGCGGACGCCGTCGCCCTCCGGCCGCACGTCCTCGGGGATGGCCACGACCGCGCAGAACCGCGGGGCGGCCCCGTCGGCCCAGATCTCGTCGGTGGTCCGGCGGGGGTACAGGCCGGCCATCCACTGGCACGCCGACATGATGCCCAGCGTCCAGCCGGTGGCCCCGCAGCCGCGGCCGATCTCGATGGACGCCCGCACGAACTCGGTCAGCGTCCGCTCGTCACCGCCGTAGGCGGCCGGCCGGCTGGCCGAGTACAGGCCGCTGTCGACGAGCGCGGCGATGACCTCGTCGGTGACGCGGCGATTGCGCTCGGCGTCGGGCGCCTGGGCACGCAACAGCGGCACCAGCGCGGCGGCGGCCTTGGTGAACGTGTCCTCGGCGGGAATGTCGGTGACGGTCAGCATGTCCCCTCCTTGCTGGAATCGGCGTACGCGGCCAGTTCGCGAACGAAGTCGTTGAGGAAGTCCTGCATGTAGCGCCGCCAGTGCCCGCCGCGCCACGGAACCTTGGCGTAGAAGGTGCTTTCCCAGTGCAGGACGCCGTCGGTGACGGTGCCGGTGCCCACGTACCGCCAGAACGGCAGGCCGGACAGCAGCCGGTAGCGCAGCAGCCGGTCGGGCTGCACCTCGGTGATCTCGGATCGGGTGGTGCGCCCGCGGAACCAGAAGGCGCGGATCGCGCCCGGGCCCTCGCGGTCGGCGGCCCCGGTCCGCTCCAGTCGGAACGCGTCCACCGACGAGCACCAGTCGGCCCAGGTGGCGCCGTCGGCCATCAGAGCGAAGATCTTCTCCGGCGGCACGGTGATCGGTGTGGACGCTACGGCACGTTGTTTGAACATCACAACTCTCCCGGTGCGTAGGCAGTGCTGAGCGGATCGGTCATGGCGAGCTCGGCCAGCACGAGGCCGAGCAGTGCGGAGCGGCCGTCGAGGATGGAGAAGTGCGTGCCGTCGTAGCGGCGGGCGCGCAGCGGCCGGTCCGTGTGGTGCTGCCAGTGCTCCATTTCGGCCGGCGCGACCAGGGTGTCGCGGTCGGCGGCGAAGGCACTGACGGGCAGCGGCAGTGGGGGGCGCGGATCGGGTCGGTAGCTTCGGTAGACGGCGGTGTCGGCGTGCAGCACGGCGCGCACGTGGGCGGCCAGGTCCGGGTCGTCGATCAGTTCCCTAGGTATGGCCCCGAGTTCGCTGAACACCACGAGTGGATCCCGGCCGCCGAGGTCGTAGGTCATGCGCCGGTTGTCCCAGCGGCTGGGCGCGGGCGCGGCCGACACCAGCAGCGAGGCGGGCATCGCGGCGGCCCGGCCGTGGAGGGCCCGCGCGCACTCGTAGGCCAGCATCGCGCCGGCGCAGTGGCCGAAGAAGTGGGTCTCCCTTCCGTCGTCGTGCTCCGCCACGGCGTCGGCGATGTGGTCAAGGAGGGTGTTGAACCGGGTCAGCGGGGCTTCGCCGATCCTGTTCTCCCGCCCGGGCAGCTGCACGCCGACAAGCTCGATGTCGTCAGGCAGCAGGGGAATCCACCGCGCGTAGGGAGCGATGCCGCCGCCGGCAAAGGGAAAGCAGTACAGGCGACGCCGGGCCCGCGGCCGTGGCTGCAAGGGCAGCAGCCACGAGTCGAATTCGTCAGACATCGCTGCCTGCCGCGGTGGCGAGGGCGTGCGCGAGTTGCCGTGGGGTCGGGTGCTTCCAGATCGCGGTGGTGGGCACTTCCACACCGGCCGACGCGAGACGCTGCCGTAGTCGCATGGCGCCAAGGGAATCCAGTCCCAGGCTGATGAACGGCATGTTCGGCTGCGTGGCCGAGGGCCGGCGGCCGAGGATGTCCCCGACCTGCGCCCACAGGTACTCCGACCAGATGTGCACCCGCTCGGCCAGATCGGCCACCCGCAGGCGGTCGGCCAGCGAGTCGGGCGTCGCCGATGCCTCGGTCGTCGGAGTGGACAGCGGGGCGAACAGCGCGAGCGCGGCCAGCCCGGGTTGGTCGGCGAACCAGTGCTCGGCGTCCGCCCTGAAGACGCCGACGTGGGCGAAGTCATTGAGCAGAGCCACTTCCATCGCGTCCATGGCGTCGGCTGGGGTCAACGCGGCGTGTCCCTGGTCCTCGTAGGTCCGGGCGAGCCCGGTGCCGGCCCACAGTCCCCAGCCGATGCTGGTCGCCGGCAGGCCCTGCGCCCTGCGCCAGCCGGCGAGGCCGTCGAGCCAGGCGTTCGCCGACGCGTACGAGCCCAGCCCCGCGCTGCCGATCATGGCCGACATGGAGGAGAAGGTGACCCACCAGTCGAGCGCGATGTCGAGCGTGGCCTCGTGCAGCCGCCAAGCCCCGTCGACCTTCGACTGCCAGGTCGGCAGGAAGTCCGCCGGCGTGAGGCCGGCGATCGGTCCATCATGGACGGTCAACGCCGCGTGCAGCACGCCGCGCAGCGAGCACCCGTCCGCATTGGCCGCCGCCACAAGTTCCCGTGCGGTCTCCGGGTGCGCGATGTCCCCGCACACCACCGTCACCTGCGTGCCGCGTTCGCGCATCGCCGCGATGACAGCCGCAGCGGTGTCGTTCGGGGCCGAACGGCCGTTCAACACGATCCGGCCCGCGCCCTTCTTGCTCAACCACTGGGCGGCGTGCAGGCCAACCGCGCCGAGACCGCCGGTGATGAGGTACGCCCCATCGGGGCTGACCACTGTGGACGGTTCGGTGTCGCGTGGGAGAGCCGGCGCCACCTGAGCCAGGAACCGGATTCCCGAGCGCCACGCGACCACGCTGGCGTCCGTGCTCGAGGCGAGTTCGGCCAGCAGGTCCGCCACCGCGGATTCACCGCGGCCGGGATCGACCAGGGTGGCCCGCAGTTCGGGATGTTCGTGCCGCAGCACGTGGACGATGGCCGGCACACCGGCCTGGTCCAGATCCGTGTGGTCGGTCGGCAGCACGCCGTGCGCATTCGAGGCGACGACCCACAACCGCGGGGCTCGCCCCGGACTCTCGACGACACAGGCCCGCGCCGTCGCCGCGACCAGCGTGGCCAACTCCCTGGCCCGCTGCGGTGACGGCGTCGCCACGGCCGGCGGCAGCAGGAGGAGCACGTTGGCATCGCCGGGCCGGCGGGCGACCGAGCGCGCGAGCTCTTCGCCGAACCGGGAGTTTTCCTCCACGGACAACGGTGTGTCGAGCAACTCGGCCGCGCGCAGCAGGGCTGCGGCTTCCGCGGCGCGTTGGTCGCCGGGCGACGCGCAGACGGTCCACGTGCCGGTCAGCTGCGCGCTCGGCCCCAACGGCGACGGCGTCCACGTCAGCTCGTGGAACAACGGGGTCAGGCGCTCCGGGCCCCGCGCGTAGCGGGCGAACCGCACCCCGCAGGCGTGCGCGATGAGGTCCCCGGCCTCGTCCAGCAGCCGGAATCCGCCCTGGAAACCGGAATCGTCGGGCAGCGGGGCAAGCTCGACCCGGCACTCGACGGCATCACGGGGATCGCCGACCAACCGCAGGTCGCCGAGCGCGATGGCCAGCGGCGCCACGTCGAGATCGTCGTGGGTGCACACCAGCGCGGCGCTGAGGGTCCGCAGGCAGGCGTCCAGCACGGCGGGGTGGACGTGGAAGCGCCGGTCCGCGCGCACACTGCCGGACACGACCAGCCGGCCACGGGCGAAGACACGGTCGCCTTCGGTGGCGATGTGGACGTCGTCCAGGAGCTGGAAGGCCGGACCGTAGGACACGCCGCGGCGATCGAGTTCCGCCGCGAGGGCCTCGGCGGTGACCGTCCGTTCGGCCCTGTGCCCGGACATCTCGTTGCTGTAGTTGGCCGCGCTCGCGATGCTCACCCGTGCCGTGGCGTGCACGGTCCAGGAGTCGTCACTCGAATCGAAGGACCGGATCGTGCAGTCGAGGTCTCCGTCGGCGCCGCGTTCGACGCTGGTGTAGACCGGCGTCGACGCGTCCAGCGGCAGCATCTGAACGACTTCCACGCCGGTGAGCGCGAGCTCTCGCGGCGGCCGGCCCAGCACTTCCGCACCGGCGGCGACAGCGATCTCCGCGAACGCCGCGAGCGGCGCCATCGCCTCACCGTGCACGGTCATTCCGGACAGCCACGGCACTGCGTCACGGCCCAGATCGGCCCGCCAGAACACACCGGTGGCCGGCGGCGGAGCGCACAACCGGGGGCCGAGGAACACATGCCCCTCGCCGCTACGGGCGGACGTGGCGAGATCGGGATGCGGGAGGGGAAGGTCGATCCAGTGGCGTTCGCGGTTCCAGGCCGTCACCGGCAGATCCGCGACCGTGCCGTGCCGTACTTCCGGCGACCAGTCCACCGGGACGCCGTGGGCCCACAGCGCACCGAGACCACGCTGGATGTCCCGAGGGCCGTCCTGACCGCGCACCAAGGTCGGCACCACCAGGGGTTCGACCCCGGCGTCGGTCAGGGTGCTGCGCATCGCCGAGGCCAGGCCCGGATGCGGTGATATCTCGACGAAGACGTCGAAACCGTCCCGCGCGGCGGCAACCAGGGCGTGCCGGAACCGCACCGGCTGGCGCATGTTGGCCGCCCAGTACGGGGCGTCGAAGTCGGGCGTGGCCCGCGGGTCGTCCAACACGGTGGTGTAGAAGGCGGGCAGCGTCGCGGCGGCCGGCGCCACGCGGACTTCCCGCAGGGATTCGATGAGTTCCGGGATGATCGGATCGACCATCGCGCTGTGCGAGGCCACATCCACCTTGATCAGCTTTGCCGGCACGCCGCGCGCGTTCCACCGCTCCACCAGAGCGTGCACCGCCGCGGTCGCCCCCGCGATGACCGTCGAGTCCGTGGCCGAGAGCACGGCGATCGACACGTCGTCGACACCGGCGAGCTCCTCGGCGACAACCTGCTCGTGCAGCCACACCACGGCCATGGCGCCCCGACCGGACAGACGGGCCAGCATGCGGGACCGGCGGCAGACCACTCGCACGCCGTCGGCCAGCGACAGGCGGCCCGACACCACGGCCGCCGCCACCTCGCCCATCGAGTGACCGATCACGGCGGCCGGCCGCACGCCCTGGGCCGTCCAACTCGCGGCCAGCGCGACCTGCATGGAGAACAGCGACGGCTGGAGGGTGGCGATGCCGGTGACCACCTCCTCGCCCGTGCACAACTGCTGGCGCAGCGAGAACCCGCCCTCGGCCCTGACCAACGGCTCCAGCTCGTCGATCGCCGCCGTGAACGCCGGGTCGACGTCGAGCAGCGACCGGCCCATGCCGGCCCACTGCGTGCCCTGCCCGGAGAACACCCACACCGGGCCGGCCACCCGTCCGAGCTGGGCGGTGGCCCGGGTGACGTCCGGCAGGTTCTCGGCCTGGTCCCGCACCGCCTTCAGCTGCTCGACCAGCTCGCCGGCACTGTCCGCGACCACGGCGAGCCGCTCGCTCAGCGGCGAACGACGCCGGGCCAGCGTGTGGGCGACGTCCCGCAGGGCGATCGAACCGGGCTCGACCAGCCGCTCGGCCAGCCGCCCGGCGGACTCCCGCAGGGCCTGGTCCGAGGCCGCCGACAGCACGAACACCCTTGGCCTGGCAGCGGCCGGCTCGGGTTCCGGCGCCGTCTGGTCGAAGCTCTCGACGATGGCGTGGGCGTTGGTGCCGCTGAAGCCGAAGCTGGACACCGCGGCGATCCGGGTGGGCCCGTCCACCGGCCACGGACCCACCTCCTGGGGGACGTACAGGCGGGTGTCGGCCGCGGGGATCTCCGGATTCCAGCGCCGGAAGTGCAGTGTGGGCACCACGGTGGCGTTCCGGACGCACAACACCGCCTTGATCAGGCCGGTGACGCCCGCGGCCGCCTCGAGGTGGCCGATGTTGGACTTGAGACTGCCCAGCGCGCAGCGGCCGAGATCACCGGAGCCGTACACGTCGGCCAGCGCCGAGAACTCGATCGGGTCCCCCACCGGCGTGCCCGGCCCGTGCGCCTCGACCATGCCCACCGCGGCCGCCGGCACGCCGGCCTTCTGCACGGCGGTGCGCAACAGGATGCGCTGCGCCTCGGCCGACGGCGTGGTCAATCCCCGCGAGCGGCCGTCCTGGTTGACCGCGGTGCCCTTGATGACGGCCAGCACCGGATCGCCGTCCCGCAGCGCGTCGTCCAGCCGCCGCAACACGACCATGCCCGCGCCCTCACCGCGCACGTATCCGTCGGCGGCGGCGTCGAACGGCCGGCACCGACCGGTCGACGACAGCATTCCCCATTGCGAGTAGGAAAGGCTGGCGTCCGGCGTGACCAGCACATTGGCCCCGCCGGCCAGCGCGATGTCACACTCGTCGGAATTCAGGCTCTGGCAGGCCAGGTGCACGGCGACCAATGAGGACGCGCACGCGGCGTCGATCGCCACCGACGGGCCACGCAATCCCAGCAGATACGATATCCGCCCGGCCGCCGTCGAATGCGCGGTGCCCGACGAGGTGTAGGGCTCGATCTCGTCGTACCGGCCGGCCATGCGCAGGAGATAATCGACGTGACACAAACCCGTGAACACGCCGACCGGCCGTCCTTCGAGGCCGCGCGGTGAGATCCCGGCCCTTTCCAGGGCCTCCCAGGCGATTTCCAGCATCAGCCGGGCCTGCGGATCCATCGCCCGGGCCTCCCGGGCGGAAATGCCGAAGAACTCCGCGTCGAATCCCGCGATGTCGTCGAGCAGCCCGGCCCAGCGGGAGGTCATCCGGCCGGGAACGTCCTGGTCGGGCGCATAGAAGGCGGCGACGTCCCAGCGGTCGTGCGGGCCTTCGCGAATAGCGTCCCGCCCGGTCCGCAGCAGTTGCCACAACGAATCGGGCCCGTCGACCCCACCGGGCAGACGGCACCCCACTCCCACAACAGCGATCGGCGACATGGTCACGGCCGACTCACTCGGCGATCGCGGTGCTGTAGAGCCACCGGAACACCGGATGGCCGCCGCCCGCGTCGTCGTGACCGCCGGTGAACTCGAAGTGCTCGTGCCGGGCGAAGTGATCCACCGTGATTCGGTCGGGCAGCGGATGCGACACGGTCACGGTCGCCACTGCCGGAAGATCGACCGGCCCTCCCTCGAGGAGAACGGTCCGCTGCACCATACGATCACCCAATGACATGACGACTCCCCACGAAGTAGGTGACGGAAAATCATGGGCGAAATATGTGCCGACTCATTTTCGCCCGCAATGTTCACTCACCATAGGGGCCTCGCCCGACGGTGCCCACGACGGTTCCACGCCATGGAACCGTCGCGCGCCCGCCGCACGGTCGCCAACGGCGGGAAGCCCTGAGCAGCATGATCACCGTGACCGGTGCATCCATTGTGGACAGTGATGGGGCTGGCCGGGCCGGCGTCGGGCTCGGCCCGGCGCACGGACGGCCACACGTGAGCCATGATCACACCCGCGCCTGGAGGTATGGCCGGCAGTGCCGATGTCGTGCACCTGCGGACATCCGGCACGGCGACGATTCGGCGTCGGCTGCTAGGGTTGCCGCCATCCCATGGAAACCTTGCATCTGCGCTATTTCGTGACAGTGGCCGAGGAGCTGAACTTCTCGGCGGCGGCCCGGCGGCTGCACATGGCGGCGTCGCCGCTGAGCCAGCGCGTCCGCGATCTGGAGCGGGAACTGGGTGTGCGGCTGTTCGACCGGGACACCCGCCGGGTCGAACTCACCCCGGCCGGCGCGGCGCTGCTGCCGATCGCGCGGGACGTCCTGGAGCAGTTCAACTCGATTCCCTGGCGGCTGCGGGAAACCACGCGACAGCACCGCGAACGGGTGCTGATCGGCATGCCGGTCGGCGTGCATCCGCTGCTGCGGTCGTGCGTCGCGATGCTCGGCGACCGGATCGGCGACCGCTACGACCTGCACCGGTGGCCGGGCCGGACCCAGACCCTGATCAACGAGGTCGGCCGGGGCAAGCTGGCGCTGGCGCTGGTCCGGATGCCGTTCAGCGACCCCCGGCTGGGGCACGTGTCCGTGCTGTCCGAGCCGATGGGCGCGGCGGTCCCGGCCGACCGGTTCGCGGGCCGGGAGGTCATCTCCCTGGCCGAGCTGGCCGACCTGCCCTTCGTGCCGCCGCCGCGGGACATCCGCGCCGCCTGTTTCGACGTGCTGGACTCGGAACTGGCCGAGCGGGGCATCCGCAAGCGCCTCACCGTCACCGACACCGGCTACGAGGGCGTGGCCGAGGTGATCTCCAGCGGGCTGGGCTTCGGCATCACCATCCTGGCCCCGGAAAGCCCCATTCACGGCTTCCTGGTCGGCAACGTCTCGGTGCTGCCCTTCGCCGACTTCGCGCCCCGGCTGGAAACCTGCCTGATCTGGCGCCGTGACCGGGCCGACGACGGCGATCTGGCGGAGATCATCCGGATCGCGCGCGACGTCTTCACCGCCGCCGACTGACCGGGCGGCGCGGGGAGAAGTCGTCCACCGCCTGGCACGACTTCTCCCCTGGAGCCACTAGCCCCAGAACCTCAGGGCCTGCCAACCCAACGACTGCTGGCCCGCCGTGTTGGCGTGACAGCCGTCAGCGATGAGCTCGTCGTTCTTGAGGTGGAAAGCGCCGGCGTACAACACCTTCTGCGTCCGGTCGGCGGCCGCCTGTCGGGCGAGGCTGTCCGTCGACTGTGGACCGTCGGCCCCGGCCAGTGGGCACGTGTGCCCGGGCTCGTACTGCGGCTGGCCGGTGATGTAGATCAGCGCGCCGGGGGCGGCGTGCAGGCGGGCGTTGGCGATCAGGGCCTTGACCTCGTCATAGGTCGCGCCCTGGGTGCCGATGCACACCTGCACCCACACCGCGGTCGGCTTGCCGAACTGGGCCGTCTGCGCGTCGAACTTCTGCCAGGCGGCCGAATTCGGGTCGGTCCAGGCCTGCACGATCAGGCCACCGGTCCCGTAAGGGCCCCACATCCGCTTGCCGCCGTCGGCGACGTAGCCCGTCGAGACGTTCTCAGCCATCGAACAGCCGATGAAGCCCATGGAATTCGTCCGAACGACGGCCGTCGACGCGGCCGCCTGCCAGGGAATCACCAAGGCGGCCAAGGCAGTCAGGCCCGCGACGACAACCGATAGCTTGCTTGCGACACGAAACATCAACACCTCCAATGGAGAAGAAAAGATGTGTGTCATCCTCATTTGTTCGCTTCACGAACACGCATTCTCATTGCGCACGGCCAAGCTAGGACCGTGCGGCGAACGATCGCAAGCGGCGCGGCGCCGTTCCCGGCGAATTCCCAGTGACGTCGTGACCCGGCGTCAAGGTGTCTGTGAAACAGCTGTGGCCGGCCCGTGTTCACACCACGGACCGGCCACAGGGTCAAAAACTCACAGGGAGAAACTCAGTGCGCGTCGACGCTCTCCCGCTCATCGACGGCAACGGGTTCGGCCCCGGGCAGCGGGTGGCTGCGCTCCAGCGCGGCGCCCTCCACATCCACGTTGGGCAGCAACCGGTCCAGCCAGCGGGGCAGCCACCAGACCGCCTTGCCGGTCAGGTGCATCAGCGCCGGCACCAGCAGCATCCGCACCAGGAAGGCGTCGAACAGCACGCCGACGGCGAGGCCGAGGCCCAGCGGCCGGACCATGGTCAGCTCGGAGAACACGAAGCCGCCGAACACCGAGACCATGATGATCGCGGCCGCGGTGACCACGGCGCGGCCGTTGCGCAGACCGGCGGTGACGGCCGCGCGGGCCGGCACGCCGTGCACGAAGGCCTCACGCATGCCGGAGACCAGGAACAGCTGGTAGTCCATGGCCAGCCCGAACAGCACGCCCATCAGGATGATCGGCGCGAAGTCCAGCACCGGCCCGGGATCGTGCACGTCGAACACCGCCGACAGCCAACCCCACTGGTACACCGCGACCACCACGCCGAACGCGGCGAACAGCGACAGCACGTAGCCGGCGGTGGCGATCAGCGGCACCAGCAGCGACCGGAACACCACGATCATGATGAGCAGCGACAGGCCGACCACCACGATCAGATATCCGGGCAGTGCGCCGGAAAGCTTGTCGGCGACGTCGATGTTGGCGCTGGCCGTGCCGGCCACGCCGATCGTGATCCCGCCCGGCAGCGGCGGCAGCGCCCGCAGCCGGGTCACCAGGTCCGAAGTGGACACACTGGTCGGCCCATCGGCCGGGATCACCTGGAAGACGAAGAAGTCCTTGCTGTCGGCCACGCCCGCCGGGGCGACCGCGGCGACGTCCTTCTGCTGGCTCAGTTCCCGGGCGATGTCGACCTGGGTGGCCAGCACGTCGTCGGCGCCGACCGGCTTCGGCGTCTGCGCGGCGATCACCAACGGGCCGTTGACCCCGGTGCCGAACTTGTCGGCGACGGTCTTGAACGTCCGGTACGCGGTGGAATCCGTGGCCTGCGCCGATCCGTCGGGCAGGCCCAGCCGCATGCTCAGCGCCGGGGCGGCGATCACCAGCAGCGCCGCGATGGCCAGCACCGCGGTCACGATCGCACGCCAGGTCGGCATCGGGGTCGGTGCGGGCGCGTCGTGCCCGCTGCTGCCGATGGCCTCCCGCATGCGCCGGGTCAGCAGCCGCAACCCGGCCAGCCGCATCAGGGCCGCCGGCAGCGTGATCGACACCAGCACGGCGACGGCCACGCACACCGCGCCGACATCGCCCATCACGCCCAGGAACGGAATGCCGGTCACGTTGAGCGCCAGCAGCGCCACGATCACCGTGAGGCCGGCGAAGACCACCGCGCCGCCGGCGGTGCCGTTGGCCAGCCCGATCGACTCGTGCAGCGCCATGCCCTGGCGCAGCTGCCGGCGATGCCGGTTGATGATGAACAGCGAATAGTCGATGCCCACGGCCAGGCCGAGCATCAGGCCCAGCACCGGGGTCACCGAGGCCATGTCGACCACGCCGGAGAACGCCATCGCCCCGGCCACGCCGACGCCCACCCCGACCAGCGAGGAGATCAGCGGCAGCACGGTGCCCAGCAGCGTGCGGAGCATGAGCAACAGCACCAGCGCCGCCACGATCAGGCCGGTGATCTCACCCGGGCCCATCAGGCCGGACGTGGACTGCGCGATCTCGGCCGAGTAGTCGACCTGGACGCCCGGGATCGACGCCGCGTCCAGCTTGTGGGCAACGTTGTCCTTGGCCTCCTGCGGCAGCGTGTACGCGTCGTCGGTGAACATCACCGCGCCGGTCGCGGCGGTGCCGTCGGCCGAGACCGTGCGGACCTTCGAGGAGAAGTCCAGCAGCTGCCTGCCCTGCTCCAGCGGCTTGGACTTGGCCGCGATCTGCGCCTCGGACGCGTCCAGCTGCTTGCTCTGCGCGTCGAGCTGGGCCTGCTGCTGGGCAAGCTGCGCCGCCGCGGCCG
Organism: Kutzneria sp. NPDC052558; assembly: GCF_044547355.1. Classification (NCBI taxonomy): domain Bacteria; kingdom Bacillati; phylum Actinomycetota; class Actinomycetes; order Pseudonocardiales; family Pseudonocardiaceae; genus Kutzneria; species Kutzneria sp. NPDC052558. The sequence continues at coordinate 69,068 of NZ_JBIUAG010000010.1, read as the reverse complement.
GGCTGCCGGCGGCAGCGGCCTTCGCGGCGTTCAGCTGCTGCTGCGCCGCGGCCAACTGCTGCCGCCCGGCCGCGATCTGGGCCTTGCCGTCGTCGACCTGCTTCTGCCCGTCAGCCAGCTGCTTCTGCTGGTCGGCGATCTGCTGCTGCACGGTGAACGGGTCGACGACATCGCGCACCCGGTCCTGGCCCTTGAGGCTGGTCAGCAGGTCGCTGACGCCCTTGCGCTGCTCGGCGGTGAACGGTTGGCCGTCCTTGGTCTGGAACACCACCGTGCCGGCGACGCCGGACAGGCTCGGCAGCTTGTCGGCCAGCTTCGCCGTGACGGCCTCGGTCGGCGTGCCGGGGATGGAGAAGCTGGAGGCGAGCGTGCCGCCCGCGGTCAGGAAGGCGACCACGGCCACGGCTAAGGCGAGCAGCCAGAAGCCCAGCACCCGCAACGGGTTTCGGGCCGCCAACCGCCCTAGTCGGTACAACAACTGCGCCATGGGAGTGCTCCGGTGTCGAATGGGTGGAAAGGGTCAGCCCAGGGCCACGAACCCGTCGCGCACCTGGACGATCAGGCGCTCGAACAGGTCCGACCACAGCCGGCGGGTCTCGGGGGTGTCGGCCAGCCCGGTGCGCTCGGCCCAGTGCTTGTGCAGCACGATCAGGCCGGCGAGCAGGCTGGACACCAGCACCTCGACGTCCAGCGGCGGCACGTCCGGGTGCCGGCGGACGGCGCTCTCGGTCAGGTTGTCGCTGACGCTGAGCACCGTGTCCCGGGCGATGGCCAGCACCCGCGCGTCCTGGTGGCCCATCGGCCCCAGCACGTGGGTCAGCCGGATCATCGCGCCGAGCAGGTCGGTGGACCGCAGCAGCGCGGCCAGGTCGTCGAGCAGGGCGGCGTGCGTGCCGGTGCCGGCGGGGGCCGGGGTGCGGCCGACCTTCAGGTTGTCGATGACGTCCCGGAGGATCTCGTTGCCGACGGCGATGAACAGTTCCTCGGTGGAGTGGAAGTAGTTGAACACGGTCCGCCGGGACACCCCGGCCCGCTCGGCCACCTCGTCCACCGACATGCCCTCGACGCCGCGTTCGGACAGCAGTTCGGTCGCCGCGCCGACGATCCGCCGCCGGCGACGCTCCATGCTGGCCGCCTCGCGACCCTCCAACGCCCGTGCCACAGCTTTACACTACGTGCAGTTCTGCACTCTGTGCAGAACTGGTGGCCGTGCTTCCGGTCACACTCCGGACGGGCAGGGAAACCGAGACTTCCACACATCGACCCCGATCCCTGCGGTAGCGTCGGCCCATGCCGCGCCGTTTCGACAGCGAAGCCACGCTTTCCTGGGTCCTTTCCGGCCTGGCCGGAATGACCGGGGCGACCGCGTTCACGCACAGCTCCGGATACTTCGTGACATTCATGACCGGAAACACCGAGCGGTCGGTTCTGGGCTATTTCTCCGGGACGCCCGACCTGGCCCTGGCCGCGCTGCTGCTGATCGCGGCGTTCCTGGCCGGTGTGGTGATCGCCTCGCTGCTGCGCCGCCACCTGTGGAAACGGCACGCGCACGGGGCCAGCGTGCTCACCACCCTGGCGCTGGCCGGGGCGACCCTGCTCGATCTGGAGCTCAACGGCTGGACCGGTCGGGACGTCACCCTCATGCCCATCATGCTGATCTCGTTCGGCATGGGGGCGCTCAACGTGTCTTTCGTGCGCGACGGCGAGGTGTCGATCCCGCTCAGCTATGTCACCGGCACCCTGGTGAAACTCGGCCAGGGAATCGAGCGGCATCTCAGCGGCGGCAGCGTTGTCGAGTGGCTCGGTTATGCCCTGGTCTATGTCTCGTTCATGGCCGTGGCGCTGATCGGCGGCATTCTCGCGCTGGTCACCAGCGGCGCGCAGCTGCTGCTGGCCACCACCGCCGTGTGCGCCGTGGTCAGCGCGTACACCTACTTCCACCTCGACCGGGCCCGGACGCCGGTCGGCTGAACTTGGGTATCGTTGCGGACGTCAGGTGAGCGGCCCGGAACGAGGTGCGGCGCAGTCCGATGAGTAGCGAAGTGCTGGGCGAGCGCCGCGTGGCCGAGCAGATCCGGCTGAACCCGAGATTCCTGGCGGTGTACAAGTTCGCCATCGAGGAGCTGATGACCAAGCTCCGGATTCTCAGCGAGGAGTTCGACCTCGCGCACCGGCACGACCCGATCGAGCACATCAGCAGCCGGGTCAAGCGGCCCGAGGCCATCGAGGACAAGGTGCGCCGCCGCGGGCTGGCCCCCGACCTGCCGGCCATCGCCGAGGGCCTCGACGACATGGCCGGCGTGCGCGTCATCTGCCCGTTCGTGTCCGACGTCTACACCGTCGCCGAGATGCTCACCGGCCAGGACGACGTGGAGCTGTTGCGCCGCAAGGACTACATCGCCACCCCCAAGCCCAACGGCTACCGCAGCCTGCACCTGATCGTGCGCATCCCGGTGTTCCTGTCCGACCGGGTCGAGCGGGTCAAGGTCGAGGTCCAGCTGCGCACCATCGCCATGGACTTCTGGGCCACCCTGGAGCACAAGCTGTCCTACAAGTACGAGAGCCAGGTCCCCGGCGACTTCGCCGCCGAGCTGGCCGACGTGGCCATGCTGGCCTCGCACCTCGACTCCCGGATGCAGAAGCTGCACCAGCGCCTGGGCTGAGCGACCGTCGACCCCGAATCCGGTGGCCCCGGCACGGATCACCCGATCGTGGTTCATCACCGGCGCGGGCGGGCACCCCGTGCCGGTGGTGAGAGTCGATGGCTGACAAGCAGCGCAGCGCGGTCACGGTGGTGGTGGCGCTCGGCGCGAACGTCGGGGTGGCGGTGCTGAAGCTGATCGCCGGGTTGCTGTCCGGGTCGGGCGCGCTGCTGTCGGAGGCGGCGCACTCGGTGGGCGACACGTCGACCCAGATCCTGCTGCTGACGGCGGTGCGGCGGTCGGAGCGGCCGGCGGATGCCGAGCATCCGTTCGGCTACGGCAAGGAGCGGTACTTCTGGTCGCTGCTGGCGGCGTTCGGGATCCTGGTGTCGGGGGCGGCTTTCTCGGTGTACCAAGGAGTGCACACGATCACCACGCCGCCGGAGTCCGACAGCTACGCCTGGGTGAACTACGTGGTGCTCGGCATCGCCCTGGTGTTGGAGGGCACGTCCTTGCTTCAGGCGACCCGCCAGGTCCGCACCGAGGCCGAGGAGCACGAGCACTCCGTGGCCGCGCAGCTGCGCGGCAGCGACGATCCGACGCCGCGGGCGGTGTTCACCGAGGACCTCACCGCCGTGATCGGCATCTTCCTGGCGGCGCTCGGGGTCGGCCTGCACCAGCTGACCGGCTCGGCGGTGTGGGACGGCGCGGCGTCGCTCGCGATCGGGGTCCTGCTGGCCGTGGTCGCCGTGCTGCTGGGGCGGGCGTGCCGGGGTCTGCTGATCGGCCGCCAGGCCGACCCGCGGCTCGTGCGGGCCATCTGGGAGTGGTTGGAGGAGCAGCCGGAGGTGGACGACCTGGTGGACCTCCAGACCATGCTCACCGGCACCGACCGGGTGCTGGTGTGCGCCCGGGTCGACTTCGTGGACAGCTACACCGCCGGCGACCTGGAGAAGGCGTGCATGCGCATCGAAGGCGGCCTGCGCGAGCGGTGCCGGGACATCGACGAGGTCTTCGTCCAGCCCGTCCCCCGCTCCGACCCGCAGCTGCGGGAGCGGGTCCTCCGCCGCTACGGCCGGATCCTCGCCGACTAGCTACTTCCCTTTCGCCGCCCAGAGATTGAACCCGCCGACCGCCGCCACCGCGGCACACCACAGCAGCACGTACGAGGGCGCGTGACCCACCGCGACCGAGACCACGCCGAGCAGCGCGCAGATCCCGCAGCCCGCCGCGGTCAGCAGGGAGATCGCACTCGCCGGATGACGGGACATCGCTCAGGCCGAAGCCGGTTCCAGGGTGTAGACGCGGTAGGCCGCCTGGAGCACGGGCTGGGCGACGTTGCGGACGCGGACGCCGCCGGGGGTGGTGCCGACCTCGGCGCCGTAGTGGGCGTGGCCGTGCACGGCGAGGTCCACACCGCTGCCGTCGATGGCCTCGGCGAGCTGGTAGGCGCCGAGGAAGGGGTGGATCTCGGGCGGCTCGCCGTGCAGGGTGTCGGCGGAGGGCGAGTAGTGGGTCAGCGCGATCCGCACGTCGGCGGTCAGCCCGAGCAGCGCGGCCCGCAGCCGTTCGGCGACCTGTTCGGTGTGGTGGATGAACGCCTTCATCTCCGGCTCGCCGAAGGCGTGCCCGCACTTGCCGGCGAAGCCGCCGCCGAAGCCCTTCACGCCGGCGATCCCGACCCGGACGCCGTCGACGTCGAGCACGATCCCGTCGCCTTCCAGCACGGTGATGCCCCGGTCGACCAGCAGGCTGGTGATCTTCTCCTCGGCGTCCCCGTGGTAGTCGTGGTTGCCCAGCACCGCCACCACCGGCACCGGGAGATCGGCGAACTCGTCGGCCACGGCCAGGCCCTCCTCGGGCGTGCCGAGCCGGGTCAGGTCGCCGGCCAGCAGCAGGACATCGGCCCGCTCGCCGAGATCGGCCAGCGCCGGCCGCAGCGAGCCGCGGGTGTCGGCCCCGAGATGGACGTCGCCGACGGCGGCAACCCGGATCATCGCAGGTCCTCCCGTCCGACCGGCGGCTCGGCCCTGGTCACCTGGACCTCGTTGTGCAGCACCAGATCCGGCAGCCGCTCGGCGACCACCTTGGCCACCGCGTCGCGGCGCCGGTCGCACGCCACCCGTCCGGTCAGGAACAGCTGGTCGCCCCGGATCCGCACGTGCACACCCAGTTCCGCGGTTCTCGGGTCCTCGGCCAGCGTCCGCTGCACGGCGGCCACGTCGTACTGGGGCACGCTCACGGCACTTCCTCCTCGATGTCGAGACGGTTGAGCAGCAACAGGAACGCCTCCGCGTACGGCGACGCGACGGTGCGTTCGCGGACCTCGCGCCAGTCGACCTGCTCCCGCAGCGCGCGGGCGATCGGCAGCACCTCGGTGAAGTCGCACCGGTGCGGGCTGAACACCAACAGCTTGTCCACCACCAGATCCGTCGCGGTGGCCACCGGCATCACCGCCGGTCCGACGCGCATCCGCTCCGCCCGGGCCAGCACCTCGTCGGTGACCGGCAGGTTGTTGGGCCGGAACAGCAGGTCGATCAACCGGTCGCCCTCGTACACCTTGGCCAGCCAGTCCAGCGGGGTCTGCGCGGCCCGCATCCCCACGCCGACCAGCGCCGACACCGCCCGGGCCACGTCCTGTTCCCGCACCAGCACATCCACGTCGTGCGTGGTGGCCGGACCGCCCCGGGCATACACCGCGCAGCCGCCGGTCAGCGCGAACGGCACCTCGGCGGCGGTCAGCGTGTTGGCGACTATCGCCAACGACCGCAACAGCTGCACCTGCTCACTCACGGTGGTCGGGATACCCGGTGGGGATCGCCCGAACCGTGTGGGATAGCCGAGGCGTGAGCGGGTACCTCGCTGACGGACGAGCAACCGAAGGAGGAACCCTGGATGGCGGACAACGACTTCCGCCGTGAGCTGGGCCAACAGCTGCGGGTGGACTCGGTCCGGATGAGCGCGCGAGCCGGCTCCGGCCACCCGACATCGTCGATGTCGGCCGCGGACCTGATGGCCGTGCTGCTGGCCGGACACCTGCGCCTGGACTACAGCCGGCCGCACGACCAGCACAACGACCACCTGGTCTTCTCCAAGGGACACGCGTCGCCGCTCTACTACGCCATGCTCAAGGCCGCCGGCGCGATCACCGAGGACGAGCTGGCCAGCTACCGGCAGCTCGGCAGCAGGCTGGAGGGCCACCCCACGCCGCGGATACCGCCGACCGACGTGGCCACCGGCTCGCTGGGCCAGGGTCTGCCCATCGGCGTCGGCCTGGCCTACGCCGGCAAGCACCTGGACCGCCTGCCGTACCGGGTGTGGGTGCTCTGCGGCGACTCCGAGATGGCCGAGGGCTCGATGTGGGAGGCGTTCGAGCACGCCGCCCACTTCGGCCTGGACAACCTGACCGCGATCGTCGACGTGAACCGGCTCGGCCAGACCACCGAGACCATGGTCGGCTGGGACCTCGACACCTACGCCGCTCGCGCGCGGGCCTTCGGCTGGCACGCGATCACCGTCGACGGGCATGACGTGGACGCCATCGACGCCGCCTACGCCGCGGCCGAGGCGACCACCGGGATGCCGACGGCGGTGTTCGCGAAAACCCTGAAAGGCAAGGGGGTTCGGGCGGTCGAGGACCTGCCCGGCAAGCACGGCAAGCCCCTGGACGACCCTGAGGCGGCGATCGCCGAACTCGGCGGCCGCCGGGACCTCACCGTCGCCGTCGCCCGGCCGGACCGATCGGTCCAGCCGCACGTTTTCTCCACCGAGGGCGGCACGTTGCCGAGTTGGCCGGTCGGTGAGCAGGTGGCGACGCGGCTGGCCTACGGTGAGGCGCTGGCGGCGCTCGGCTCGATACGGCCGGACGTGGTCGCGCTGGACGGCGAGGTGTCCAACTCCACCCACAGCGACCTGTTCGCCCAGGCACATCCCGAGCGGTACGTGGAGATGTACATCGCCGAGCAGCAGATGATCGCCACGGCGGTGGGGTTGCAGGCACGGGACTGGACGGCGTTCGCCTCGACCTTCGCCGCGTTCCTGTCGCGGGCGTACGACTTCATCCGCATGGCGGCGATCTCCCGGGCCGACCTGCGGCTGGCCGGTTCGCACGCCGGCGTGTCCATCGGCCCCGACGGGCCGTCGCAGATGGCCCTGGAGGACATGGCGGCCCTGCGGGCGGTGCACGGCAGCGCCGTGCTCCATCCCTCCGACGCCAACCAGACCGCGCGACTGGTGGCGGAAATGGCTCAACGGCCCGGAATCTCCTACCTCCGGACGCTGCGGGGCAAGACCACGGTCCGCACCGGCCCCGAGGAGGACGTGGTGATCGGCGGCAGCCGCGTCGTCCGGTCCACCGAGGACGATCACGTGACCCTGGTGGCCTGCGGCATCACTGTCGACGAGGCCGTGCGGGCCGCCGAGTCGCTGGCCGCCGAGGGCGTGCGGGCCCGCGTGCTCGACTGCTACTCGGTCAAGCCCATCGACGCCGCCGCGGTGCGGAAGGCGGCCGAGGACACACACGCGCTGATCACGGTCGAAGACCATTGGGCGGAAGGAGGTCTGGGCGATGCGGTGCTCGAAGCGCTCGCGGAGTCAGCGGAACCGACCGCGGTCCGCAAACTGGCCGTGCGTCACATGCCAACCTCAGGCACCCCCGAGGAACTGCTTGGCGCGGAGGGCATCGACGCCGCCGGCATCGTCGAGGTGGCCCACGAGTTGTTGGCGCGCCGTCTGTCCGTGACGAGCTGAGCGTCACACCGGCGTTTGCCCGGCCGTGCGGCGGGTATTCAGGCTGCAACTCCCTTCGAGATGAACAGGAGAGTCCGATGGGCATCATCCTGGCGGTGCTGTTGCTGGCCCTGATCCTGGGCGGCGCGGGGTTCGCGCTGCACGCCTTGTGGATCATCGCCGGCATCGTGCTCGTGGTGTGGCTGCTGGGTTTTCTCGTGCGCAGCGCCGAGGGCGGCGGCCGCTGGTACCGCTGGTGATCGCACCCCCGACCGGCATCTGACCTGGACGGAAGGAACCGTATGAGCACCGAACGCAAGATCGACGCCACGACCGACGACGTCAAGGGCAAGGTGAAGGAAGGCGTCGGGCACGTGACCGACGACAAGAAGCTCGAGACCGAGGGCAAGGGCGACCAGGCCAAGGGCAAGATCAAGCAGGCCGTCGAGGACGTCAAGGACGCCTTCAAGAAGTGACCGCCCGGGAAAGGGGCCCCGCCGCCGGCGGGGCCCCTTTTCGCTGTGCGGCAACGGTTCGAACCGAGACTTCTGGGTAACCCCAGGTATGAGCATCAGTGGACTCGTCGACACCGCCCGGGGATTCGCCCGCGAGCAGGCGGTCGTGGCGGCGCTGGGCGTGCCGACCCTGCTTCGCCATCCCGTGTGGCGTGTCGCCGACCCGGAGTTGGGCGGCGGCGCGGGAGTGTTGTTGGTGCCCGGGTTCGGGGCCGGCGACAGCGGCCTCGCGCTCACCGGAAAATGGTTGGCCGCCAGGGGGTTTCGCCCCACGCCGGCCCGGATCGGCCTCAACGTCGGCTGCACGTCCACCCTGGTCGACCAGGTGGAGCTGCGACTGGCCGAGCACGCGCGACTGACCGGCGGCCCCGTTGTCCTGTTGGGACAGAGCCGGGGCGGCGCGTTGGCCCGGCTGGTCGCGGCGCGTCGGCCGGATCTGGTGCGGGGCCTGGTGATGCTGGGCAGCCCGGTGCTCGACCTGCTCGGCGCCCGGCTCGGCGTGATCACCATCGCCCGGCTGCTGGCCCGGTTGTCGGCGCTGGGCGTCAAAGGCCTGCTCGACGACGACTGCTTCCGCGGCGACTGCTACACCACCCATTCGCAGGCACTGCGGGCCGCGCTGCCTGAGTCGATGCCGGCGGTCGCCTTCTACTCCCGCAACGACGCGATCGCCCCGTGGCGGTTGTGCCTTGATCCCTACGCCACCTGTGTGGAGGTCGCCAGCACGCACACCGGCATGGCCTTCGACCCCGCCGTGTACTCGACGCTCGGCCCACTGCTCGCGTCCTGGCAGGCCGACGACCGCCAGCCGCTCGCGGCCTAGGGATTGGCCTCACGGTGCACGACGAGCAGGGCGACGTCGTCGGCGGTCTGGCCTTCGACGAACGCGGCCATGAGCTGCTCGCACACCGCCTCGGACGACACCGCGGCCACGGCGGCCAGCAGTTCGGACAATCCGTCGTCGACGGGCCGGTCGCGGCGTTCGATCAAGCCGTCGGTGTAGAAGCACACCGTCGCGCCGGGCGGCACCTCGACGGTGTGGCTGCGGCGGGGCCGGGTCCGCAGTCCGAAGCCGATGGGTGGGTCCACGGCGGCTTCGACGAACTCGCCGGGCCGGCCGGGCACGGCCAACACCGGCCGCAGGTGCCCGGCCAGGCACAGGGTCAGCCGCCCGGCGGCGGGCTCGATCACGCCGTAGGCGACCGTGGCCATGACGCCGGCCTCGAAGTGGGTGGCCTTGCGGTCCAGCTTGTCCAGCACCACCTCGGGGGCGTCGTTGTCCAACGCGTACGCCCGCAGGGCACTGCGCAGCCGCCCCATCACCACGGCGGCCGGGAACCCGTGCCCGGCCACGTCGCCGATGACCACGCCGATGCGGCCGCCGGACAACGGGAACACGTCGTACCAGTCACCGCCGACGCCCAGGTCCGCGCCGGGGGCGTACCGGCCGGCGAAGTCGAGCCCCGCCACCGAGGGCAGGCGGCCGGGCAACAGGCTGCGCTGCAAGGCGGTGGTGGCGGCACTCTCGGCGTCGGAGGCCTGGGACCGCACCGCGAGGGCGAGCCGATCGGCTGCCAGCTGGAGCAGACCCTTGTCCTCGCCGGTGAACGTCCGGTCGCCGGTCGCCCCCACCCGCAGGATGCCGACGAGTGCGCCACCGGCGATCATCGGCGCCGCCGCCATGGCCCGGATCCCGTTGTCCGCCAAGCGCTCCGCCTCGGTCCCGGACACGTCGACCCGGTCGGTGGCCTCGGCCCGCATGGTCGCGGCGACCCGGCCGGCCAGCCCCTCGCCGGACAGGATCCGGGCCGGCCGGACCATTCCGTGTTCGACGCCGACGGCCACGCCGGGGACCAGGTGGTCGGCCGAGCGGTCGTAGAGCAGCATGAGGGCGGTGTCCACGCGCAGCATCTCGCGCACGCGGGTCAGCAGTTCCCGTATCACGGCATCGGCGTCCAAGCGGGAGAGGCTGACGTCGGTGATCGCCTCCAGGAAGCGCAGCCGAGTCGTGTCGTCCGGAGACGGCGTCGCGGCGGCGGTCGGCCACCGCATGCGCACGGTCGTGCCGTGCGGCGAGGGCAGCACCGACACCTGACCGGCCAGCCGCTCGATCAGCGCCAGGCCGCGGCCGCGGTACAACTGCTCGCTCGGCGTGCTCACGTGCCAGTGGCCCTCGTCCCCCACGGTCACGACGACGGCGTCGCCGTCGTGCCGGACCTCGACGTCGAGCAGGCCCGGACCGTCGTCACGGTAGGCGTGCTCGACCACGTTGGCCATGGCCTCGTACACGGCCAGGGCCATCACCTGGGACAGGTCGACCGACAGGCCGGCACGCTCGGCCCACGCCTCGATCGAGCGCCGGATGCCGACGAGCTGCTCGGCCTTGGCCAGGCCGTGCCAGCGCAGAGGTGGTTCGGCGACGTTCATCCTTCGAGCGCGGCCGTCAGGCTGGGCCTGATCTCGAGGTCCTCGGTCAGCCCGGTCAGCTCCATCGGCCGCAGCACGGCCTGGTCGTCGGCGACCACCCGCAGCTCGGTGGTGTCGTCGGACTCCCGGTGGGCCAGCGCCAGCACGGCCAGCCCGGCCGAGGAGAAGAACCGGACGTCGGTGAGGTCGATGACCAGCACCCGCGGCTTCTCCCGCAGCAGCGCCGCCACCTGGCTCTCCAGCGCCGGCGCCGTGACCATGTCGATCTCACCGTCCACTCGCACGACCGCGATGTCCTCGGTGGGGCGTTCGACGGCGACGGTCGCCAACCCTGCCTCCGCTTTGCTCGAATCGTCAGCGTTGAACCCGGTCACAGCGACATCCTGCTCCCCGTCGGGGAGACCGGCAGCGGCGGATACCCACTCGCCGCGCCGCCCAAACCCGCCGCCGTCGGATGCGCCGCGCCCCCACCGGCGGTAAAATGTCGTCCAAGCGATGACGGGCCATAGGTCAACGGAGGGATGACATGGCGGAGGGGGATGAACGCGAGCGGGCGCGACAGTGGCTGGCCGACCGGCCGGTCGACGAGGACGGGCACGGTGGCGACCAGGCGCTCGCCGACCTCGGGCTGATCAACCGGATCGCGCACCACGACGTGGCCTACCAGGACGAAGACGAGAAGGGCCTGGCCGACGCGCTGGCCGCGCTGACCCTGCTGCGCCACCTGCGCGAGGAGCTGGCCGAGTGGGAGCCACGGCTGATCGCCGCCGCCCGCGCCCACGGGGCGAGCTGGATCCAGCTCGCACCGGCGCTCGGCGTGGCCAGCCGCCAGGCGGCCGAACGCCGCTACCTGCGGCTGCGCCCGGACGGCACCGGCGTCGCGACCACCGGCGAGCAGCGCGTGCGGGCCGAACGGGACCGGCGGGCCGGGGACCGCGCCGTCGACCGGTGGGCCCGCGACAACGCCATCGGGCTGCGGCAGCTGGCGGCCCAGGTCAGCGCCCTCGCCGGCGACGAGACCCTGGTCGGCGACGCCCAGCAGCACGTGGAGGCCGTCACGGCCGCGCTGGGCGAGCCCGACACCGCCACGCTGCTCGGGCCGCTCAGCGAGGCCCGCTCGCACCTGCGTCCGAGCCATCCCGAGCTGGCCGACAAGATCGAGCACGTCACCGGCGAGGGTGAGCAGGCTCGGCGGCCGACGAGCTGAACTCAGGCCGCGCGTTCGGCCCACACGTTCTCCAGGTTCAGCGCCTCGATCACCCGAGCCGGCGTGGACAGGCCGGTGCGCAGCACGACCGGCACGCCCCGCTCGCGGGCGTGGTCGTCCAGGGCGACCAGGCCGCGGTGGTCGATGAAGGTCAGCCTGGACCCGTCGAGCACCACGCGGTCGCCCGCCACCACCGCCGGCTCCGCGCGGCGCAGGGCGAGCGGGAACAGGTCGACGCTGGCCAGGTCGACCTCCCCGCTGAGCTCACCCGAGCAGCCGGGGTCGCTGGAGGCGTACAGCCGGAAGGGCGCGGCGTTGCGGGTGGTGTTGGGGTGCATGCACGCCACCTCCGCCACCGCCCGGTCGCCCAGCTCGCGGCGGTCGTAGCCGCACAGCGCCGCGAAGGGGCGCGCGGTCATGTAGCGGTCGATGAGGTGCTCGTAGCGGGCGAACGCGTCGAGCTGGGACGGCTTGCGGACCACCGTGGTCACGTCCGCCGCCACCCGCAGCCCGGTGAAGCCGTCGTCCAGCGCCCGCTCGGTGGCCGACGCGTAGCTCGCCACCCGCGCCTCGGGCTCGATCACGGCGTCCGGGCCGAGGGCGTCGTCCACCGGGGCCACGCAGGCCGCTCCCGCCCGCAGCGCCCGGCCCATGTCCCGGTTGGCGCTCAGGTCGTCGGCCAGCGCCTCGGGAGAACCGTCGCCGACGTACCAGACCTGTTGTCCCAGCGCCAATCCCTCGACCAGGAACTCGCGGGCGCGGCGGCGGAACTCGCAGTCCTCGTCGTAGCTCCAGCACACATGGTCCTGGAGTCCGAGGCCGCGTGCCGTGTCCACCGTCCTACTGGCCCGTATCACCGCACAAGGGTACCCCTACCCAAGTGCCGGGGGCAGCGCCTGAAGGCGGCCGAATGGCCGCCGCGGAGAGAGTTTGCCGGATGACACCATGGATTGTCAACGTGAGGATGACATCGATCATCCGGGCGGATTGGCGCTTCCGGACGCGGGGTATCCGGGCGGCACCATCCGTCACGAACAGGAGCGATGCCATGAACGCCAAGGCACAGGCCAAACAGATCCAGGAACAGGCCGAGCAGGCGGCGGCGCAGGCCAAGGACACGGCCGCGCAGGCCAAGAACACCGCCACGCAAGCCGCTGCGCAGGCCAAGGACACCGCAGCACAGACCGCGGCACAGGTCAGGGACACCGCCACGCAGGCGCTCGACCAGGCCGAGCGGAAGATCGACGACCTGCCGGAGGCGGTCCGCGAGCCGGCGCACCGCACCCTCGACGTGGTCCGCCAGCGGCCCGGCCTGGTGCTGGCCGGGTTGGCCGGGCTGATCCTGGTGCTGCGGCTGCTCCTGCGCCGCAACCGGGGCTGACCGACTCAGGAGGTCCGGGCGAGCGGCGTGTTTCCGGGCCAGGGCCGCGTGTTTGTCCTGCCACCGAACAGACCATCATTGCGTTGCCGGACGGTTGCCGCTGCTCCAAGCTGGGGTGGCAGGTGAGGTCCGGCGGAAGAAGGGCAAGCCAGCGCGGTGAGCGACGTATTCCCCGGCAACAGCGAGATGGCCGCGCGGATGCGCGAGTTCGACTGGTCGGCGTCCACCCTGGGGGCGCCCGCCGACTGGCCGGGCAGCCTGCGCACGGCCACCCGGATCTGCCTGACCTCGCGGTTCCCGATGATCCTGTGGTGGGGGCCGCAGCTGCGGTTCCTCTACAACGACGCGTACCTGCCGCTGCTGGGCTCCAAGCACCCGGCGCTGGGCAAGCCCGGCCGCGAGGTCTGGACGGAGATCTGGCACATCATCGGGCCGATGCTGGACGGCGTGCTGGCCACCGGCGAGGCGACCTGGTCGGACGACCTGCTGCTGCCGATGAACCGCCACGGGTACTGGGAGGAGACGTACTGGACGTACTCCTACAGCCCGCTGCACGACGACGCCGGGGCGGTGGCCGGCGTGTTCACGGCGGTCACCGACACCACCGACCGGGTCATCGCCAGCCGGCGCATGGCCGCGCTCCAGGATCTCGGCGCGCAGGCCGGGGCGACGACGATCGACGAGGCGGTCCGCCGCATCCAGGGCTGGGCCGACCGGCACGGCCCGGACGTCCCCTACGCGGCGGTGCACCTGGACGTGCCGTCCGACCGGCGCTGGCCCATCGCCAAGGTGATCGCGGACGGCGAGCCGGCGGTGGTGAAGGGCCTGTCCGGGCTGCCGGGCGGCGGCTGGGCGACGCCGCCGACCGAGGCGATGGTCGCGCCGCTGCGCAACCACGCCGGCGACGGGCCGCTCGGGGCGATGGTGCTCGCGGCCAGCGGCGGCCGGGCGCTGGACGAGGACTACCAGGCGTTCCTGCGGCTGGTGGCCGAGCAGGCGGCGGTGCTGATCAACGGCGCGACGGCCTACCAGGCCCAACAGCGCCGGGCCGAGGAGCTGGCCGAGCTGGACCGCAGCAAGACGGTCTTCTTCTCCAACATCAGCCACGAGTTCCGCACGCCGCTCACGCTGATCACGGGACCGCTGCGGGAGCTGCGCGACCAGGCCCCGCCCGCGGTCGACGAGCGGCTGTCCATGATCGAGCGCAACGCCATGCGGCTGGGCAAGCTGGTCAACGCCCTGTTGGACTTCTCCCGCATCGAGGCGGGCCGGGTGCGGGCCAACTACGAGCCGGTCGAGCTGCACTCGCTGACCGCCGAGCTGGCCAGCGTGTTCCGTGCCGCCGTCGAGAAGGCCGGCCTGACGCTCGACGTCGACTGCGTGCCGCTGGGCCGGCCGGTGCGCGTCGACCGCGACATGTGGGAGAAGGTGGTGCTCAACCTGCTGAGCAACGCCTTCAAGTTCACCCTGGACGGCACGATCTCGGTCACGCTGCGAGCCGAGGCTGAGCAGGCCGTGCTGCGCGTGCGCGACACCGGCGTGGGCATCCCGGCCGGCGAGATGTCCCGGCTGTTCGAGCGTTTCCACCGGATCGACCAGCCCCGCGCCCGATCGACCGAGGGCAGCGGCATCGGCCTGGCCCTCGTGCGGGAACTGGTGCGGCTGCACGACGGCGAGATCGAGGCCGTGAGCGCCGTCGACAAGGGAACGACCTTCACCGTGCGGATCCCGTTGGGAGACCGGGACCTGCCGGCGTCGCCGGCCGATCCCGTCGACCGCACGGCCTCGCCGTACGTCGAGGAGGCGCTGCGCTGGCTGCCCCCGGACGTGCCGTCCGGCGGCCCGTTCGACCAGGGGCCCGGCTACGTGCTGGTCGCCGACGACAACGCCGACATGCGCGACTACCTTGCCCGGCTGCTGGGCGAGCGGCACACCGTGCGCACCGTCGGCAACGGGGCCGCGGCCCTGGAGCTCATCCGGGCCGACCCACCCGACCTGCTGGTCTGCGACGTGATGATGCCCGGCCTTGACGGCCTCAGCCTGGTCCGCGAGCTGCGGTCGGGCCCGCGCACGGCCCGCCTGCCGGTGCTGCTGCTCTCGGCCCGGGCCGGCCAGGAGGCCGCCGCCGAGGGCCTGCGGGCCGGCGCCGACGACTACTTGGTCAAGCCGTTCGCCGCCGGTGAACTGCTGGCCCGGGTGAACACGCACGTCCGGCTGGGCCGGGTCCGGCGGCAGGGCGAGGAGCGGTTCCGCACCATGGCCGACGTGGCCCCGGCCCTGATCTGGGCCACGGACCGGGCCGGCCGGCGTGTGCTGGCCAACCGCGGTTGGGCGGAGTTCACCGGCCAGGACGGGCTGGCCGAGGACTGGCAGGCGGCGCTGCACCCCGACGACCGGGACCGCTACCTCGCCGCCTTCCGGCACGCGACCGAGGCCGGCGAGCCGTTCGACATCGAGTACCGGCTCAGACGGGACGACGGGGCGTACCACTGGATGCTGGAGCACGCGGTGCCGATCGGCCGCGGCGAGGAGTTCAGCGGGCACGTCGCCAGCTGTGTCGACGTCAACGAGCGCTATCGGGAGGGTGAGCGGCAGCGGCTGCTGGCGCAGGTAGGGACGGCGCTGGACGGGGAGACCGGGGTCCGGCAGCGGCTGGACCGGCTCGTCGCGGTGCTGGTCGAGGGCGGGCTCGCGGACGCATGCGCGGTCACCCGGGTCACCGACACCGGGCATCCGGTGACCATGGCCAAGGCCGGCGTCGACGTGCGGCCGACGCTGGTCAGCGAGGCCGAGATGGTGCTGCCGCTGCGGGCCCGGGGCGAGGTGCTGGCGACGCTGAGCATGCGCCGCTCCCCCGACGGTTCCCCGTACGAGCAACAGGATCTGGTGCTGGCCGGCCAGATCGCCGACCGGGCCGGCATCGCGCTGGACAACGCCCTGCTGCTGGCCGAGGAGCAGGCCGCCACCCGCCGGTTGACCCTGTTGCAGGAGGCCACCTCGGAGTTCTCCGCCGCGAGCACGCCGCAGCGGGTCGCGGAGGTCGCCGCGACCCACGGCCGGCGGCTGTTCGCGGAGCACGAGTTCGCCGTGTTCGAGCTGCGCGACACGCACCGGCTCGAACCGCTGGCGGTGCTCGGTCAACGACACGGGCTCGACCGCATCGACCTGCGCGAGCACTCCCCCGTCGCCGACGCCGTCGTCGGCCAGGCGCCGCTGTGGCTGGACCGGCTGGACGACCGGCGCGGCGACTACCCGGGGTTCATCGGCCGGGCGCTGACCGGCGGGTTCCGGTCGGGCGCGGTGATCCCGTTGGTGGCCAACGGAAAGTGCATCGGCGTGCTGGCATTCGGCAGCCGCCACGAGATCCCGTTGGCCGCCGGCGACAAGCGGGCCGCGCTGGCGTTGGCCGTGCAGTGCGGGCTGGCGTTGGACCGGGCCCGGCTGTACCAGGCCGAGCACGAGATCGCCGAGACGCTGCAACGCAGTCTGCTGCCGGCCCGGCTGCCACGGCTGGACCGGCTCGCGCTGGCCGCCCGCTACCTGGCCGGCGCGGCGTTCAGCCAGGCCGGCGGCGACTGGTACGACGTGCTGCCGCTGGACGAGGACCGGGTCGCCCTCATCGTCGGGGACGTCGTCGGCCAGGGCCCCCGGGCCGCCGCGGCGATGGGCCAGCTGCGCAGCACCCTCGCGGCGTACCTGCTGGAGGGCCATCCGCCGGCCAGCGCGCTGGCCCGGCTGGACGAGTTCGCCGCCCGCGTCCCGGACGCCCTGGCGTCCACAGTGGTCTGTGTGGTGGTCGACTGCGCCGCCGCGGAACTGCGCTGGGCCCGGGCCGGGCACCTGCCGCCGCTGGTGATCACCGACGGCCGCGGTGAGTTCCTGAGCGGTGCTCGCGGGCCGGTGCTGGGCCTCGGCGCCGGCATGGAGTTCACCGAGGGGCGGCGGTCGCTGTCGCCGCAGGCGGCCATCGTGCTCTACACCGACGGGCTGATCGAACGCCGGGACGCCGATCTCGACGCCGACCTGCAACGGCTGGCCGAGACCGCCACCGACCTGCCGCCCGAGCAGCTCGCCGTGTGGCTGGTGGACAACCTGCTCACCGAGGAGGGCCCCGGCGACGACGTCGCCCTCGTGGTCGCCCGCCTCGTGCCGGCCCCGTTGCGGCGGACCCTGCCGGCCCGCAGCGACCAGCTCGCCGTCGCCCGGCACGACGCCGCCGACTGGGCCGAACGGTCCGGCCTCTCGCCGGCGGTGGTCGACGACCTCATGCTCGTCCTCGGCGAGGCCACCTCGAACGCCGTCGAGCACGCCTATCGCGACCGCCCGGCCGGCGACTTCACCTACGAGCTGCGCTGCACCCCCGACGGCGGCGTCGCCGGCGTGGTCAGCGACGCCGGCCACTGGCGGCCCCCGCCGGCCGACAACGGCACCCGCGGCCGTGGGATCGCCATCATCGAGGCCGCGTCCACCCGTTCCGACGTGCGGGGCACCGAGGCCGGGACCCGGGTGGAGTTCGCGCTGCCGGCCACGGTTGCCGCCCCCGGGGCGCCTGGCTATGGTCACGGTCATGGCCAATGACTTCTCGGCCAGTGATGGAGATCTTCCGACGCCCGCTGACGCGACCCCGCCGGCCACGGCCGCGGTCGACACGCTGGGGCCGGTCTCCGTCGTGCACGTCAGCGGCGAGGTCGACATGACCAGCCGCGACGCCGTCGAGCGGGTGCTCACCCGCACCGTCGACGGCCGGCCCGAGGCCGTGGTCATCGACCTGTCCGAGGTGACCTTCTTCGGCTCCTCCGGCCTCCAGATGCTTGCCGAGGCCCGAGTCCACGCCGCGGCCGTCCACGTGCCGCTGTTCCTGGTCGCCACCACCCGCCGAGTGTTGCGGCCGCTGGAGATCACCGGCTTGACGATGGCGTTCACGGTCTACGCCACCGTCGCCGACGCCGTGTCCGCCGACCGGGGCTGACGGTCTCAACGCACGATGTGCACCGGGCAGGTCGCGTGGTGCAGCGCGGCCCGGCCGCCCGGTCCGGGGCGGGTCACCACCAGGTCGGTGGCGTCGGGCACGGTGGCCGCCGCGTCCCGGCGGACGACTTCCAGCACCGAACGGGTGAGCTTGGCGAACTGCCGCGCCCGGGCCACCAGCGGCTCGTCGTCGTCCGCGTCCAGCCAGGCGGTGACCTTGCGGAACTCGCCGTGCACGGCTTGCGGCCGGCCCCGCACCACAACCACATCGCAGGGGGCCGATTCGGCCAGCAGCAACGCGTGCCGGCCGACTCCCAGGTGGCATTTGTGCTGGCCACGGCAGCCGACCACCACCAGGCCGCTGGTCTTCGCGGCGGCCAGCAGCGCCGCCGCGGGATCGTCGCCGCTGCTGCGGACGCGGACCGGGAGCATCGGGTAGGACCGCAGCACCGAGCCGGTGCCGATGTCGGCCGGCAGGTCGGCCGGGATGTCCTCGAACCGCCGGTCGGCCTCGTAGACGTCCAGTTCCAGGCCGGCACGATGGGCGTAGCGCACCGCCCAGTCCAGGGCGGCGTGGCCCCAGTACGAACCGTCCGTGCCCACCGTCACCCGCCCGAGGCGAACCTTCGCCACCTGGCCGGGAATCATCAGCACGGATCGTCGCCGCTCGCTGCGTGCTACCACGTCCACCCCTGGGGTGTGAGACGGTCCGAAATGGACCGTTGCACCGCTGGATGCCCGCCGCCGCCCCGCTTTACACCCTTTGCCGCTCAGCGCCAGTCGCCCACCAGTGAGAACGACGCCCAGTGGTATGGATGGTCGAACGGCCGCACGGTGTAGTCGACGGCCCGGCCGGCCGCCGCGGCGAGCCGGCAGCGGGTCGCGAGGCCGCGCAGCTCCGCCGCATCGGACGAGCCGTCGGCCAGCCGGTCGTACTCCTCGGCCGCAGCAGCGAAGTCGAACGCCTTCACGCGCAGCGCGGCGACATCGAGCCGCCAATCGCGTTGCGCCCGCGGTCCGGAGGTCGTCCGGGCCACCTCCTGGCAGTGCGAGATCACCTCGGCGACCGTGACCGAGCGCAGCCGCGCCTGGCCGGCGCTCAGGGCCACCGCCGTCGGCCGGCCGTCGGCGACCGCCTGGTACAGCTCGCTCATCAGCAGCCCGGCGGCCACGTCCTCCACCGGCCAGCGGCTGACCAGCACCGAACGCGCGCCCGAGCGCAGCAGCGCGCGGGTGAACCCGATCAGCTCGTTGCCGGTGCGCAGCTGGGCGGCCCCGGTCTCGCAGCCGCTGAGCGTCACCAGCCGGGCCGACAGCCGCATCGACAGCACATCGGCGACGGTGAGCTCGCCGTCGGCCAGCAACACCCCGGACCGGAGCGGATCCTCGCTGTTGAACCGGGAGTGGCAGGCGATGTGCACGATGTCGTACTCGCCGCCGGTCAGCAGGGACCTGGTGTGCTCCCTGGTCACCTCGGCCCCGAGATGCGTTGTGGCGGCGGGAAAGGCCGCGCTGATCGCCAGCGCCTCGGCGCGGGCGTGCGGCAACGGCCGGTCCGTCCGGGAGTCCGCGAGCACGAGCAGCCGTGCCGCCCTGGTCACGGGGCCGGCGACGCAGTACCGCATGATCGTGGCGCTGGGCGTGCTGCACACCGGATTGCGTTCACACAGGGCCGTTCCGCCGACGGTGACCGCGGGCAGCGGGACGTCGTGCAGGTCGGCATCGGGCACCAGCCACACCACATCGCCGGGGTCGCAGTGGTCGGCGATCGGCGCGAGCAACGGCCGGTAGGGGGCGTCCCAGCCGGCCGGATCCACCGCCCGGGCGGCTTCGACCGTGCGGAAGCGGTTCGGGGCGGGCGCTCGCCGCACGGGCACGGCGATCGGCTCCGGGTAGTCCTGCCGGGCCAGCAGCACGAACACACCCGGCCCGTGGACCAGGAACTCGACGAGCAGCACCCGGCGTCCGGTCCGCTCCCCCAGTGAACCGAGTATCGCTCGAATCTCGTCGTAGCCGGCCGGATCGCCGCGACGCATGGCCACATAGGCCGCGCCGGCCGGGCCGGTCGCCGCGATGTCCCGCCACGCCCGGTTGAGCTCGTCCCTGGCCCACCAGGCATTGCTGTGCTGATGGGTGAACGGGACCCGATCCGGGGTCACGTCGGCGGCGGAGGCAACGGCCTCGCGCATGAGGTCCCGTTCCCGCTTGACCAACCCCTCAAGGCCTTGCGGCGCCGGCGCGTCCGCGCCGAGCAGCTCCAGCAGGACCCTCGACCGACTCCGCTCGATGATCTCCAACGCCCGGGCGATCGGCCGGTCCGGCATCCCGCGCACGGTCAGCAGCGGAAACACCGCCGCCTCGCAGGCGTAGGACAGGTCGGTCTCCATCCGCAGGTCGGCGGTCAGCGTCCGTAACCGGCGCTGCTCCAGCAGTTCCACGGCCAGCAACGCCTGCCGGTGCGCCTCCGGCCAGTTCGACCGCCGCTCCTCGATCTGGGCCGACAACAGGTGCGCCGTGGTCTGGTGGCCGAGGTGCCGCTGCTTGGTCGCGTTGCGCAGCAACTTCTTCACGGCCTTGGGCGCGGCCGGATCGGCGCGGCGCACCAGTTCCATGGCGCGTTCCAGATCCACGTCGAGCGGCGAGGCGAACCAGCTGGTCATGGCCGTCACCAGCCCCGGCGCCGCTGACGGCGGTGGAGCAGGTCGGATGCCATGCGGTCGGCCATCAGGCTCAGCATCCGGCCGAACTCGACGGACGCTTCGGGCCCGTACGGCGTGGCGAGGGGAAGGCTGACGGGAGACTCGGTGTGCAGGAACTGGGTGTGGCGCGGCCGCCACGGCAGCCGGCGGACGCGGGCGATCAGCCGCTCGGCCTGGTCGAGCTCGCCCAGGTTCAGACAGATCTGAGTGCATAACAGCATCGCGTGCACCCGGACGCCGACCGCGAGCTTCTCGTTGTCCAGCATCGGTTCGAGCTCGCGCAGCGCCTCGAAGCCCCGACCCAGCCGCATGCCACGCAGGTGCGCGCGATTGGCCGTGGCCAGCGCGGCGTAGTTGGGCATCCCGGCGGCGGTGAAGCTGTCGATCGCCGCCCGCCAGCTCACCAGCGCGATGTCGACCTGCTCGGTGCGATCGCTGACCTCGGCCTTCTGCATCATCGCCAGGCCGTGCAGCCGGTGGTAGTTCCGCTTCAGCCCGGCGAAGTCGCTTCGCCGGCTCGCGCCGCGCATCTCCAGCGTCACGCGGAACATGTCCAGCAGATGCTCCACGGCCCACAGCGTGGCCGCCTCCGGCGCCTGGCCGGTCGGGTTCGGGCTCGTCGTCCAGCGCACCTTCTCCATGCCCGCGGCCGGCGCCATGTGATCGGGCGCCTTGCCGATCGCCAGCAGCAGCTCGATCAGGGAGTAGTCCGCCGCCGGCCCGTAGAGCACCTGGTCGTAGAGCCACCCGCCCTCCAGCGATCCGGACATCGCGTTGACCGCCAACAGATGGCCGCCGTAGAGGGAGACCCGCATCACCCGTGGCGTGACCGCGGCGGCCTCGATCCTGATCCGCCAGTTGCCCGACCGCGTGGTCACGATCGCGACCGCCGTCTCGACCACCATCACGCACAACGCCGGCGCCGTCAGACGACTGTCGAGCTGGTGCAGCGTCGCGACCAGCGCCGGCACCCACCCCTCGAACAGCAGCGTCTTGCGCGCCACCGAGAGCGGCATGAGCAGAAACCGCATCGGCCCAGCGACCCGCAGCGCCGGCACGGAATTCAGGCCCAGCCACCCCACCAGGCACACCGCCGACAGAATCAGCGCGCCCGACAGCCCGGTCAGCCACGGCACACCGAGCCACCAGTCCGCGAGCCAACCGCCGACCGGGCCACCGAACAGAACAAGTCCGACGATCACGCCGAACGTCCGATTACGCCGCCAGATCCGGCGAACTGGACGTACCGCATGCCGCAGCCCCCGGTCCAGCACCGCCGTCCGCCCGGCCAGCAACACCAGCGCCGCCACCGTCACCACATCGGCGCCTCGGTGCACCACCACCGCCGTCACCAGCGGCGCGAACCCCGCCAGCACATAGGCGACCCGCCAGGCCCGATCGTTCCACTGCGGCGGATCGATGGGCGGCCACGAGTAGTTTCCCCTGAACCAGCCCACCAGCCCCCCACGACGTCGCCCGTCTGGATGGGCGCCGACTCTATCGGCTCGCCGCCCTGCGCGCCGCCCATTTGGGAACCCCGGTCACCCCGACATCGGCCGTATGTCCACTTCGGACTGTCGCCTTCGGGCCGCCCGGACGCACCTGATCAGCTCCTCCCCGTACGGCAGCGCGATCAACGCCCCGATCGCCGCGGCGACGCCGACGAGGTATCCGCTCGGCAAGGGATTCTTCTTCCACTGGAGCCGCCACGCGCCCTCGGCGCGCAGGAACTGCCGGACCTGCCTCCAGTGCAGGCAGGCGATCGCGGACGTGCCCATGAAGGGGAGCGACTCCAGGAAGCTGTGGATGTGCTGCTCGATCGGCCGGACCTCCCGCCCGCTGTCCACCGCGGTCTTGACGTCCCACAGCGCCGTCGCCTCGTGCGCCGCCACGGCGGCGGCCATCACGGCCAGCACCGCCGGGTTGATCTCGCACAGCAGCACGAGTGTCACGGGGATCCCGACCTCGGCCATCATCAGCAGGTGGATCGCTGATTCCTTCACCCCGGCGGTGTGCTGGATGTCGGTTCGGCGGTGCTGCCACCAGTCCAGCACCCCGGGGGCGAACCACGCCGGCAGCAGCACGTACAGCAGGTAGCGCAGGGTCGCGCTCTCGACATCGTTGACGTGCTCGGGCATCCGCATCGAGGACCGGCTCACCACGGCGCGGCGCAGGGCGTTCAAAGGTCGGCTCATCACGGCCACCGGTTACCCGGACAGGTTTGGCCCCACACCAGCGCGGTACCCGACAGGCATGGTGAGCATCGGATACTTCCTGTCCAGCGAGGAGTTCGGCCCCCGCGAACTGGTCCGCCAGGCCGGGCTCGCCGAGCGGGCCGGCTTCACCCGCCTGTGGATCTCGGACCACTACCATCCCTGGAACCACGAGCAGGGCAACAGCCCCTTCGTCTGGTCGGTCATCGGGGCCTTGTCGGAGCGGACGACGCTGCCCATCACCACCGCCGTCACCTGCCCGACCGTGCGGATCCATCCGGCGGTGCTGGCCCAGGCCGCGGCGACCGCGGCGGTGCAGTGCGAGGGCCGCTTCACGCTCGGCGTGGGCAGCGGCGAAGCCCTCAACGAGCACATCCTCGGCGACCCGTGGCCCAGCGCCGACGTGCGACTGTCCATGTTGGAGGAAGCGGTCGAGCTGATCCGGGCCCTGCACCGCGGCGGGCCGGTGACGTATCACGGCGAGCACTACACGGTCGAACAGGCGGAGATCTTCACCCGGCCGGCCGAGCCGGTGCCGATCTACGTCTCCGGCTTCGGCCCCAAGGCCGCCACCCTCGCCGGCCGCATCGGTGACGGTTTCGCCTGCGTGCAGCCGAATCCCGAGCTGATCGACGCGTTCCGCGAGTCCGGCGGCGGGAACCGGCCCGCCCAGGGCGGTTTCAAGGTGTGCTTCGCCCCGGACGAGCAGGAGGCGGTGCAGACCGCGCACCGGTTGTGGCCCAACGAGCAGCTGCCCGGCGAGCTGGCCCAGGTGCTGCCGACGCCGCGGCACTTCGAGCAGGCCAGCACCCTGGTGACCCCGGACATGGTCGCCGCGGCGGTGCCGTGCGGGCCCGATCCCGACCGCTACGTCGAGCAGCTGCGAACCTATCTCGACGCCGGCTACGACGAGGTCTACGTCCAGCAGATCGGGCCCGACCAGGACCAGTTCTTCGAGTTCTGGACCGAGCATGTGCTGCCGCGCGTCCCCGAGCTGGAGACCGTCTGAGCCGCGTGGAACAACGATTCGACCAACGCCCGCCGGGTACCCGGTTCCCGGCACGCGAAGCCCGAGCGAGGAGGCACCATGGCTGAGACCGTCGGCGACTACCTGCTGCACCGCTTGCGGGAATGGCAGGTGGAGCAGGTCTTCGCCTACCCGGGCGACGGCATCAACGGCATCGTCGCCGCGTTCGGCAAGGCCGACGACCAGCCCCGGTTCATCCAGGCCCGGCACGAGGAGATGGCCGCCTTCCAGGCCGTCGGCTACGCCAAGTTCAGCGGCAAGGTCGGCGTGTGCATGGCGACCTCCGGCCCCGGCGCGATCCACCTGCTCAACGGCCTCTACGACGCCAAACTCGACCACGTGCCGGTGGTCGCGATCGTCGGCCAGACCGCCCGCAGCGCGATGGGGGCCAGCTACCAGCAGGAAGTCGACCTCCAGTCCCTGTTCAAGGATGTGGCCAGCGCCTACCTGGTCGAGGTGAACGTCCCCGAGCAGCTGCCCAACGCCCTGGACCGGGCCATCCGCGTCGCCGAGGCCGAGCGGGCCCCGACGGCCCTGATCATTCCCAGCGACCTCCAGGAGCAGCCGTACTCGCCGCCGGGGCACGTGTTCAAGCAGTCGCCGTCCAGCCCGCCCAGCCATCCGCGCACGGTCACCGTGCCGGATCTCGCCGAGATCGAACGGGCCGCCGACGTGATCAACGCCGGCAGCCGGGTGGCGATCCTGGTCGGCCAGGGGGCGCGCGGCGCGGCCGACGAGGTGCGCAAGCTGGCCGAGCTGACCGGCGCGGGCGTGGCGAAGGCGTTGCTGGGCAAGGACGTACTGCCCGATGATCTGTCCTATGTGACCGGTTCGATCGGACTGCTGGGCACGCGCCCCAGCTACGAGCTGATGCGGGACTGCGACACGCTGCTGATCATCGGCTCGAACTTCCCGTACTCCCAGTTCCTGCCCGACTACGGCAAGGCCAGGGCGGTGCAGATCGACATCGACGGCAAGTTCATCGGCATGCGCTTCCCCACCGAGGTCAACCTGGTGGCCGACGCGAAGGCGACCCTGGCGGCGCTGCTGCCCAAGATCGAACGCAAGGACGACCGCTCGTGGCGGGAGACCGTGGAGCACAACGTGTCCCGCTGGTGGGAGACGATGGAGCGGGAGTCCATGGTGTCCGCCGATCCCATCAACCCGATGCGCATCACCTGGGAGCTGTCGGCCTACATCCCGGACAACGCCATCGTCACCGCCGACTCCGGCTCGGCCGCCAACTGGTACGCCCGCACCCTCAAGCTGCGCAGCGGCATGCGGGGCTCGCTGTCCGGCACGCTGGCGACCATGGGGCCTGGTGTCCCGTACGCCATCGGCGCCAAGTTCGCCCATCCCGACCGGCCGGTCATCGCCCTGGTCGGCGACGGCGCGATGCAGATGAACGGCCTGGCCGAGCTGATCACCCTGCGCCGCTACCACGAGCGCTGGGCCGATCCCCGCTGCGTGATCTGCGTGCTGCACAACAACGACCTCAACCAGGTCACCTGGGAGCTGCGGGCCATGGGCGGCGCGCCGAAGTTCGAGGAGTCCCAGGTCCTGCCGGACGTCGACTACGCCGGCATCGCCCGCTCCTTCGGCCTCGGCGGCCTCACCGTCACCGACCCCGACCGGATCGGCCCGGCCTGGGAGGAGGCCCTGGCCGCCGACCGGCCGGTGCTGCTCGACATCCACTGCGACCCCAACGTGCCGCCCATCCCGCCGCACGCCACCTTCGAACAGGTCAAGGCGGCCGCGGAGTCGGTGCTCAAGGGCGACCCGGACGCCTTCGCCCTGGTCACCGAGGGCATCAAGACCAAGCTCCAGGAGTTCGTGCCCGGCAGCCGCAAGTGACCGGCCTGGGAGGGATCATGCCTGAGGACGAAGCGTCCACCGGCCAGCTGCTGGCCCGGTTGAGCGAGCAACTGTCCACTTTGGTCCGTGACGAAGCCGCGCTGGCCGTGGTGGAGGTGAAGACCAAGGCCCGTGCCGCGGGGCTGGGAGCGGGGGTGCTGGCCGGGGCCGCGCTGTTCGGCTTTCTCGGGCTGTGCGTCTTCATCGCCTGCGCGGTGATCGCCCTGGCCCTGGTGTGGCCGGCCTGGCTGGCGGCCCTGGTCGTCGCCGCCGCGCTGACGGTCCTGGCCGGCGGGCTCGGCGCGTTCGCGATCGCCAAGCTGCGCAAGGGGATTCCGCCGGTGCCGGAGGACACCGTCGCCAACGTCAAGGACGACGCGGCGGCCATCCAGCAGGCGGTGACCCGATGACCGGGAAGCCGCAGGACCCCGCCGCCCTTCGCGCGGAGATCGAACACACCCGCGAGGACCTCGCCGACACGATAAACCGCTTGCAGGGCAAGGTGAACCGGGCGCACAAGGTGCCGATCGGCCTCGCCGTCGCCGGCGGGCTCGGCCTGCTACTGACCCTGATCCTGCTGCTGCGCCGGCGCTAGCTCGGCCCGGCGCACCGCCGCCAGCGCCTCGTCCACCGTGGTGTCGATGGCGAACAGCCGGTGCAGCTCGGTGATCTGGAGCGGCCGCAGGACCTGCCGCCGGGTCGCCACCAGTCGCAGCGTGGCGATCCGGCCGGACCAGCCCACGAGCAGGCTCAGGCCGCTGGAGCCGAGAAAGGCCAGGCCGTCCAGGTCGACCACGAGCGCATCGGCCCCGTCGGCCGCTTCGGCGAGTTCGAACTCCACCTGGTCCACGGTGGCCAGGTCGAGCTCGCCGTACAGGTGCACGACCGCGATCGCGCCGATCCGCTCCGTGCTGGCGGCCAGTGCCGCCGATGTCGATGAGGTGGTCATGAGCGCCGCTTCCGCTAGTGGGGGGCGCAGCCGCGAAGGACACAACAGTGCCACGCCGGCTGTAGGCTCAACCGCCTTCACCGTAGGCCAGCCGCCCCACCTGCGGCAACGGGCCTACCCAGAACGAATCGAGCTAAACCACACCTATGCGGCCGACAGCGGACTGGCCACGTCCTCCAGGGATTTCCGCGCCGCCTCGACTCCGATCGCCAGCTCGATGACGCCCCCGCCCATCATCACCGCCGCGCCGAGGTAGTAGCCGATCGCCACCATGGCGGTGCTGCCGGTGTCGACCAGCCCGCCGAACAACACCGGCCCGATGATGCCGCCCAGTCCCGTGCCGACCGAGTAGAACAGGGCGATCGCCATCGCCCGGATCTCCAGCGGGAAGATCTCCGACACGGTCAGGTAGGCCGCGCTCGCGCCGGCCGAGGCCAGGAAGAACACCGCGCTCCACGCGACGGTCAGCGCGACCGCCGACAACACCTGCTGCTGGAACAGCACCCCGGTCACGACCAGCAGCACACCGGAGCCGAGATAGCTGATGGCGATCATGGTCTTGCGGCCGACGGTGTCGAACAGCCGCCCCAGCGCCAGCGGCCCGGCCAGGCTGCCCACGGCCAGCGGGATGAGATAGCCGCCGGCCGTCGCCCCCGAGATGCCGAAGAACTTGCCCAGCACCAGGGCCTGGGTGAAGTAGACCGCGTTGTAGAGGAACGCCTGGCCGACGAACAGCCCCAGCCCGAGCAGGGTGCGCCGCGGATAGGTCTTCAGCAACGTCCGGCCGACGGCCCCGAAGCCGGTGCTGTCCCGCTGGTGGACCTCGATGGTGTCGTGCACGGGTTCGAGCTGCTCGCCGGTCTGCTCGGACACCTGGCGTTCGATGTCGGCGACCAGGTGGTCCGCCTCGTCCGCGCGGCCGTGCGTGAACAACCACCGCGGGCTCTCCGGCACGTTCCGCCGCACCAGCAGAATGCCGACGCCCAGCACCGCGCCGAGGCCGAAGGCCAGCCGCCAGCCCAGGTTCTCGGCGAACAGCGTCGGGTTCAGCAGCAGCAACGTCAGCGCCGCGCCGGCAGCCGCGCCCAGCCAGTAGGAGCCGTTGACGATCAGGTCGATGCGGCCGCGCAGCCGGGCCGGCACCAGCTCGTCGATCGCCGAGTTGATCGCCGCGTACTCGCCGCCGACGCCGGCGCCGGTCAGGAACCGCATCGCGAAGAACCACAGCGGGCTGAACGAGAACGCCGTCAACACCGTGGCCGCCAGGTACAGCGCCAGCGTGACGAGGAACAGCTTCTTGCGGCCCAGCCGGTCGGTCAGGTAGCCGAAGCCCAGCGAGCCCAGCACCGCGCCCGCCACGTAGCACGAGGCCGCCAGCCCGACCTGGGTCTCGGTCAGGTGCAGGCCGCTGGCCGGGTCGGTCAGCCGCTGCCCCAGCGCGCCGACGATCGTGACCTCCAGGCCGTCCAGGATCCACACGGTGCCCAGACCGATCAGGACGGTCCAGTGCCACCTCGACCACGGCAGCCGGTCCATCCGCGCCGGGACGTCGGTGGTGGTCATGATCGGTCGCCCAAGATTCGCATGTCGCCGGATACCCAGGCGCACAACGAATAATTCCCCCGGCGAGCGGGTAACCGAGCACCATGAGCTTCCACGGCATGATCCGGTGGGCGGCCGCGCTGGGCGCCGGCGCCGCGGCCGTGATCACCGTGCTCGCGGTGTGCGGGCTGATCGTGCCCGCGGCGATCGCCGTGGTGCAGATGCTCGCCCCCTGGTCGGCGATCCTGGTCGTGGCGGTCGTGGCGCCGCTCAAGCCCAGTGTGTAGCCGGGCTCAGGAGGCCTTGCGCGCGGCGCGTTTCACGGCGGACGCCAGCTCGTCGCGGTTCATCTTCGACCGGCCCTTGATGCCCAGCTCGCGGGCGGCTTCGTCCAGTTCGGACTTGGTCTGCCGGCGGGTGCTCTCCACGCTGCGGCGCAGGGCCTCGAGCAGGTCGGTCGTCGGCTCCGGCGGCTCGGCCTCGACGGTGATCTCGCGGCCCTTGCGCTTGTCCTCGATGAGCTTGCGCACCTTGCGGGTGTAGGTGTCACGGAAGTCGCGCGGCCGCCACGGCATGGTCATGGACTCGATGAGCTGCGTGGCCATCTTGAGCTCGTTGGCATGCGGCCGAGTGCCGGAGGGAAGCGTGTCCAGGGTCTCCCGCGGGTCGCGGATCTCGTCGGCGTAGTACAGCGTGTCCAGCGCGAGCACGCCGTCCTCGGCCCGCAGACCGGTGAGATACTGCTTGCCCCGCATGACAAAAGAGGCGATGCCGACCCGGTTGGCCTTGGCCAGCGCCGCGGCCAGCAGGGCGTAGGGTCGGCCGTACTCCTCCTTCGTCGGGGCCAGCCAGTAGGTCTTCTGGAAGTGGATCGGGTCGATCTCGGCCAGGTCCACGAACCCGGTGATCTCGATGGACTTCGACCGCCCGGGCGCGATGGCCGCCAGCTCGTCCGGCTCGACCAGCACGTACTCGCCGTCGCCGACCTGGTGGCCGCGCACGATGTCGTCGTAGGCCACCTCCTTGCCGGTCCGCTCGTTGACGCGCTGGTAGCGGATCCGGTCGGAGGTGCCGCGCTCGAACTGGTTGAAGTGCACGGTGTGGTCCTCGGTGGCGCTGAACAGGGCGACCGGGATCGTCACCAGCCCGAAGCTGATGGATCCGCTCCAGATCGACCGCGCCATCACGCACCGCCGCGCACGGTCACGCCTGTGCCTTGGCGAATTCGTCCACCAGCGCCTCGCAGAACGCTGGCAGGTCGTCAGGGTTGCGGCTGGTGACCAGACCGCCGTCGATGACGACCTCCTTGTCCACGGCCGTGCCGCCGGCGTTGCGGATGTCGGTGCGCAGGCTCGGGTAGGACGTCAGCGTGCGGCCGCGCACCACATCGGCCTCGACCAGCAGCCACGGGCCGTGGCAGATCGCCGCGACCGGCTTGCCGGCCTCGAAGAAGTCCTGCACCAGCGACACCGCCCGGCCGTTCTGGCGCAGCCGGTCCGGATTGGTGGTGCCGCCGGGCAGGATCAGCGCGTCGAAGTCGTCGACGGAGGCCGCGTCCACGACCAGGTCGACCGGGAAGGTGTCGGCCTTGTTCACGTCCGCGTTCATCGCCTGGATCTCGCCGTCCTCAAGGGACACGATCGTGGTCGTGCCGCCGGCCCGCTCCACCGCGGCCTTGGGCTCCTCCAGCTCCACCTGCTCGACGCCGTCGGTGGCCAGGATCGCGACCTTGCGGCCGCGCAACTGCTCGGACATCGCTGCCTCTCTCGGATTGCCGTACAGGTCCGGTTCCTCGTCGGCGAGCCGCTCGTCCAGGGTCTCCCCCTCGCTGTCGGCCCGCGCCCACCGCTCGGCCGGATCCATGCCTCGCTCCAGCGGATCCACGCCCAGCTCGTCCTCGTCGAGCTGCTCGCTGGTGGTCAGGTCCGGGTCGGGTGAGCTCGTCATGTCCGTCGGTTACCCCCGTCGCCGGCGGGCTATGCCAGCGCCCGCACGGTTTCCCGGCAGAGCTGGAGGTCCTCGCGGGGGCGGACTACGAAGACCGGCACGTCGGCGTCGGGCGGGCTGACCGGGCCGTCGTCGTCCCGGTTGCCGGCCAGGCCGCTGTGGATGCCCAGCACGCCGAGCCCGACGCAGACGGCCTCGCGGACCTCAGGCTGGTCCCAGCCGATCTCGCCGGTGAACACCAGGGCGTCGATGTGGTCGAAGTTCGTGGCCAGGGCGGCGAGTTCGCGACGGACCCGGTGGGCGAACACGGCCAGCGCGAAGGCCGCCTGGTCGTCCTCGGCGGCGACCAGCTCCCGCGTGTCGTCCGAGATGCCGCCCGACAGTCCCAGCAGGCCGGAGCGGGTGTAGAGCCCGTCGCGCACCTCGTCGACGGTCAGGCCCTGGTCGAGCAGCCAGAGCAGCAGGCCGGGGTCGACGCTGCCGGAGCGTTTGGTCATCGGGACGCCGTCCAGCGGGGTGAAGCCCATGGAGGTGTCGATGCTGCGGCCGTCCTGGATCGCGCACGCGGAGCAGCCTCCGCCCAGGTGAGCGGCGAGGATGTTGGGCCGCTGGACCTGGCTGGCCGCCCAGGCGTAGGACAGGCCGTGAAAGCCGTAGCGGCGCAGCCCGAATTTCTCCCGCCACTCGGCCGGCAGGGCGTAGGTGTGCGCGACCGACGGCAGATTCCGGTGGAAAGCGGTGTCCGGGCACACGACATGGGGCACGTTCGGCAGCCGCTCCCGGAGCTTGGCCAGCAGCCGCACCGTGACGGGAACGTGCAGCGGGGCCAGCGAACTCGCCGCCTCAACGGCTTTCACCACATCATCGTCCACAATGGTCGGTTTGGTCACCTGAGAACCGCCGTGCACCAAGCGATGCCCGACCGCCGCGAGGTCGCGGTCGAGCAGGTCGTCCAGCCCGGCTTCGTCGGTTGCCCGGGCCAGGACCTCCTCGGACTCGGCGTCCACCAGCACGGCCTGGAGGCTGTTCGACCCGGGATTGACGGTCAGCACGGCGGTCATCACGTCACCTCCGGCGGGTCGACGCCGTCGTGGTAGGCCCGCGCCCGCAGCTCGTCCCGCCGGGCGATCATGGCGTCGCCGTCGCGGCCGACCCGGCGCAGCGCGTCGGCGGCCAGGTCGAAGCGGCTCATCTCGTTGCGCACCAACAGGTCGAACGGAGTCGTGGTGGTGCCCTCCTCACGGTAGCCGTGCACGTGGAACCGTTCGGTGTCGGGCCGGCCGTGCAGGGTGACATGCACCGCCGACGGATAGCCGTGGAAGGCGAACACCACCGGCACGTCCTCGCCGAAGCAGCAGGCGAAGTAGCTGGCCGACAGCCCGTGCGGATGCCGCGTGTCGGGGGCCAGCGACAGCAGATCCACGACGTTGGTCAGCCGCACCCGCAGATCCGGCGCGTGCTCCGCCAGCAATCGGGCGGCGGCCACGGTCTCCACCGTCGGCACGCCGCCGGCGCAGGCCAGCACCACGTCCGGTTGCCCGACGTCCTCCCAGACGCCCGCGCCGGCGTCGAAATGCCGTTGCGCGGCGTCGAGGTCCAGCCACTGCGGCCCGGCATTCTTGCTGGCCACCACCAGGTTGATCCGCCCGGTCGAGGCCAGGCAGTGCCGCAGGGCCACCAGCAGCGTGTTCGCGTCCGGCGGCAGGTACACCCGGGCCACGGACTGCTTCTTGGTCAGCAGGTTGTTGAGGAAACCCGGGCCCTGGTGGCTGTAGCCGTTGTGCTCCTGCCGCCAGCCCTCGCTGGTCAGCAGGTAGTTCAGGCTGGCAACCGGCGCCCGCCACGCCACCTCCGAGGACATCTTGAGGAACTTGGCGTGCTGGTTGACCATGCTGTCCACAATGGACGCGAAGGCCTCGTAGCACGGGAACAGGCCGTGCCGTCCGGTCAGCAGGTAGCCCTGGAGCACGCCCTGGCACAGGTGTTCGGACAGCACCTCCAGGACGCGGCCGTCCGGGGCCAGATGCTCGGTGTAGCCGTCCACTTTGCGGGTGAAGGCCCGGCCGGTGACCGTGAGCACCTCGTCGAGCTTGTTGGACGCCAGCTCGTCCGGGCAGACGATCCGGAAGTCCCGCGTGGCCTCGGTGTCGGCCATCAGCCGGGTCAGCCACGCTCCCGCGGTGGCGGTCGGGCTGGCCGGCTCGTCCGTCGGCGCCGCGTACGGGGCCAGGTCCGGCAGCGGCAGGTCCCGGCGCAGCTGGCCGCCGTTGGCCTGCGGCACCCGGCCCAGCCGCAGCTCGGGGGGCGGCAGCTCGTCGAGCAGGTCCGGCAGCGGCTCCCCGTCGTCGGTGAACAGCTCCTCCGGGCGGTAGGACCGCAGCCAGCGCTCGATCAGCGGCAGCTGCTCGGCCTCCAGCGGCACCTGGTGGGCGTTGAACGTGCCGGCCAGGGGCTTGCCGTCGAGGTCGTGCGCGGGCACACCCCAGCCCTTGGGGCTGCGCAACAGGATCAGCGGCCAGCGCTCGCGGGTGGTGTGGGCCAGCGCCAGCGCCGCGTCCAGCACCGCGTCGGGGTGGGCCGTCGTCGTCACGTCGATCACCTGCGGCGACCAGCCGATCCCCCGGAAATACGTGATCAGGTCCTGGTCGTCCAGAGTGGACAGCACGGTCGGCGAGGAGATCTTGTAGCCGTTGAGGTGCAGGATCGGCAGCACCGTGCCGTTGCCGGGATCGTCGAAGAACGTCCTGGCCTGCCAGGCGGCCGCGGTCGGGCCGGTCTCCGCCTCGCCGTCGCCGACGACGCAGGCGGCCAGCAGGCCGGGATCGTCGGCAACCGCGCCGAACGCGGTGGCCAGCGCGTAGCCGAGTTCGCCGCCCTCGTGGATCACGCCAGGGACCTCGGGCGACAGGTGGCTCGGGAACCCGCCGGGCCAGGAGAACCGGCGCACCAGCGAGGCCAGGCCGGCGGCGTCCCGGCTCAGCGCCGGGTCGACGGCGGCGTGGGTGCCCTCCAGCCACAGGTTGGCGTGGATCGCCGGCGCGCCGTGCCCCGGCCCGGTGACCAGCAGCGTCCGCTGGCCGGTGTCCCGGACCAGGCGGTTCAGTCCTCTGTAGACGTACGTGATGCCCGGGCAGGTGCCCCAGTGGCCGAGCAGCCGGGGCTTGAGGTGCTCGGGTCGCAGCGGTTCGTGGAGCAGCACGTTGTCCCGCAGGTAGATCATCGCCGCCGCGAGGTAGTCGGCCGCGCGCCGGTATCGCCGGGCGGTCACGACTGGCCGCGGTAGTTCTCCGGCGCCACGCCGGGCATGTCGCCGAGAACCGGGTCGGTCTCCGCCGGCTGGTCCGGCATCGGCCGAACCGGCGGCGGCGTCATGCCGACCTCGCCGCGCCAGCCCCCGGTCTCGCGGCCCCGCCGCTCGATGAACTCCTTGAACCGCTTGAGGTCGCCGGCGATGCGGTTGTCCACCAGGCCCAGGGCCGTGCCGGCCTTCTCGGTGAAGGTGCCGGCCTCGTACTGCATGGCCAGCGCGACCCGGGTGACGGCCTGGTCGATCGGCTGGAAGGTGACCACACCGCCGTGCGGCGGCCCGCCGGTGGTGTTCCAGGCCACCAGCTCGTCCGGGTGCTGGGCGATGATCTGGGCGTCGAACTCCCTTGTCACGCCGCCGATGCTCGTCACCCAGTGGGTCTTCGTGTCGTCGACCTGGACGACCCGGTCCACGCCCTCCATGAACTCAGGGAAGGACTCGAACTGGGTCCACTGGTTGTACGCGGTGCGCACCGGCACGTTGACGTCGACGAATTTCTCGATCGTGGTCATGCCTGGTCGAGTACCCGCGTCTCCCCCGCTCAACCGGGTTTCGACCGGCCTCGCCGTGGGCATCCGCCGGCATGGCAAGAGCCGTCGAGTCTGCCGTGTGGTGGGTGGTGCTGGTCGGCGTCTGGCTGACCACGCTCAACGCGGTCAACTGGCAGGACCTGCTGGTCGCGGCGGTGGCGGCGGTGCCGTGCGCGCTGCTGGCGACCCTCGTGCGCGCCACCTATCGCGGACGGTGGCGGCCGGCCAGCGCCCGGGCGTTGCCGGCCGAAGTCGCCAGGGGCTGCGTTGCGCTGTTCCGTCGGCGCACGACCTTGCGGCACGAGAAGGTCCGGCCGCTCCAGAAAGCGGTCAGGACGGTCATCATATCGGCCTCCCCCGGCACCGTCGTGCTCGACGACGAGGGTGATTCGCTGCTGGTGCACGCCTTGGGGGACGAGTGAACGGCTGGGAGATCGCCGCGTTGGCGCTGCTGGTCGGCGGCCTGGCGCCGGCGCTGCTGCTGGTGGCCCGGGGCGGGGCGGTGGATCGGCTGGTCGGGATGGCGCTGGCGTCGTCGGTCGGCACGCTCACACTGCTGGTGGCGATCCAGGGGGACGGCCAGTCCAGCTACCTGATCGTGCCGCTGACCCTGGTGTTGCTCTCGTTCGCCGGCACCCTGGTCTACACCCGATTGCTGAGGCCCAAACCGTGATCGCCTGGGCGTTGTTGGCCGCGGGCAGTCTGGTCATCGTCACGTCGGCCCTGGGTGCAGTGCTGGCCAAGGACTTCTACCGCAAGCTGCACTGGCTGACGCCGGTGACCACCATCGGCGGCCCGCTGATCGGCCTCGCGCTGGCCGTCACGAACGGCTGGAGCCTGACCACCGCGATCGTGCTGCTGACGGTCGCGCTGCTGGCCGTCACCGCGCCGGTGCTGACGGCGGCGGTCGGACGGGTCGGCGCGCAACGGGACGGGATCGTGGGTGAGGAATGAGCCCCTTGCTGGTGGTGGCGTTCCTGCTGGTGGCGGCGGGCGGGGCGGTCGTGGTGTGGACGCGGGAGCCGTCCCGGCAGGCGGTCGTGCTCTCCGTCTACGGGGTGCTGCTGACGGTGCTGTTCGTCCTGGTGCAGGCCCCGGATGTGGCCCTGTCGCAGGTGGCGGTGGGCACGGCCATCGTGCCGCTGATGGTGTTGCTGGCCGTGCGCAAGGTCCGGGGCGGCAAGCAGTGAGCCGGCGGGCGCGGTGGATCGTGTTCTGGCTCGGCGCCGGCGGGGTCGCGGTGTTGTTCGCGTTGGCGGTGCTGCGGATGCCGGAGTTCGGCGGGCTGCTGCACCCGTACCGCGACCTGTCCGTGCCGGCGGCGATCGCCCGGTCCGCGCCGAATGTCGTGTCGGCGTTGAACTTCGACCAGCGCGGCCTGGACACGCTTGGCGAGGAAACCATCCTGCTGGGCTCGGTGGTCGGGGCCGCGTCGCTGCTGCGCACCTCACCGGATGAGGGGGAACGGTTGGCGGACAACGAAGGCCGGGTCCTGGAGGCCACCCGCCTGCTGGGTTACGTGCTGCTGCCGGTGACTCTGGTCCTCGGCGTCGACATCGTCACCCACGGCCATTTGACGCCCGGCGGCGGCTTCCAGGGCGGTGTGGTGCTGGCCACCGGCGTGCATCTGCTGTACGTGGCCGGCAGTTACCGCATGCTCCGGCGGTTGCGGCCGCTGTCCTGGTACAAGCTGGCCGAGGCACTGGCCGCCGGAGCGTTCGTGGTGCTGGGAATCACCGGCCTGCTGCTGGCGGGTTCCTTCCTCGCCAACGTGTTGCCGTACGGCGCTCTCGGCGACCTGTTCTCGTCGGGCACGGTGTTCGTGCTGAACGTGGCGGTTGGGGCCGAGGTCGCCTCCGGCATGGTCGTGCTCCTGGCCCAGTTCCTGGCCCAGGCCCTGTCCGTGCGGGAGGTCCGGTGACGCTCCTCCCCTACCTGGTCGCCGGGTGGCTGCTGCTCATCGGCTGCTTCGGCGTGGTGCGCAGCCGCGACCTCGTGCACACGGTCGTGTGCGTCGCGGTGGCCCAGTCCGGAACCTACGTCTTGTTGCTCAGCATCGGTTTCCAGCAGGGGGCGTCGGCCCCGGTGCAGGGCGCGCCGGGCCCGGTAGTCGATCCGGTGGTGCAGGCGTTGACGCTGACCGACATCGTCGTGTCAGCCACGGTGACCGCGTTGCTGCTGGCGCTGGTGATCCAGATCGCCAAGCGGCAGGGCACCGTCGATCCCGACCAGCTCGACGAGTTGCGAGGATGACCGTGGACCCGAGTTGGCTGCCGCCGCTGGGCATCGCCATCCCGTTGGCCGGCGCGTGCGTGGTGCTCGCGCTGGCGAAGTTCGTGCCCCGCATCGTGATCGACGTCCTGGCCATGGTCACGGCCGTGACGGCGGTGGCGGCGATGGCCGCGCTGCTGGCCGCGACCTCGTCGGGCCGGGTGGTGGCCTGGGCCGGCGGCTGGTCCCCGCAGCTCGGCATCGTGCTGGCCGCCGATCCCATCGGGGCCGGATTCGCCTTGCTGGCCTGCGTGTTGACGGCGTGCGCGCTGGGTTACACCTGGCGGTACTTCGAGGACGCCGAAGCCCATCTGCACGTGCTGGTGCTGCTGTTCCTGGCCGGCATGGTCGGTTTCTCGCTGACCGCCGACCTGTTCGACCTGTTCGTGTTCCTGGAGCTGATGAGCGTCACGGCGTACGCGCTGACCGGGCACAAGATCGAGGAGCCGCGGTCGGTGCAGGGCGGCTTCACCTTCGGCGTCGTGGCCTCGCTCGGCGCGTACTTCTCGTTGGCCGGCATCGGGTTGCTGTACGCGCGCACCGGCAAGCTCGGCATGCCCCAGATCGGGGCCGCGCTCGACGGGCACGGCCTGGACCCGCTGGTGGTCGCGGCGTTGGTGTTGGTGCTGACCGGTTTGCTGGTGAAGGCGGCGGTCGTGCCGTTCCACTTCTGGCTCGCCGACGCCCACGCGGTCGCGCCCACGCCGGTCTGCGTGCTGTTCTCCGGTGTGATGGCCCCGCTCGGCCTCTACGGCGTGCTTCGCGTGTCCACCACCGTGTTCGGCGGTGTCCTGCCGGCCGAGTCGTTGCACCGCACGCTGTTGCTGCTCGGCATCGTGACCGCGGTGCTGGGGGCGGTGCTGTGTCTGATGCAACGGCATCTCAAGCGGATGCTGGCCTACTCCACCATCGCCCACCTCGGGTTGTTCCTGGTCGGCCTGGCCACGCTGACCGCCGGCGGCGTCGCCGGGGCAGTGATCTACGTGTTCGGCCATGCCGGCGTAAAGGGAGCCTTGTTCCTACTGGTCGGTGTGTTGTTGGCCCGTAAGGGAAACGTCGACGAGTTCGCCCTGCACTGCCAGGGCCGCGACGAGCGGCTGACGAAGTGGCTGCTGCCGCTGGGCGCCTTGGCGCTGGCCGGGCTACCGCCGTTCGGCACCGGGCTCGGCAAGGCCCTCACCGAGGAATCGACCGACAGCATCGCCCTGACCGCGCTGTTCGTGCTGGTCTCGGCGGCCACCGGCGGCGCGGTGCTGCGAGCCTCGCTTCGAATCCACTTCGGACTCGGGCCGCAGCCCTCGGACACCGACCGGGACACCACCCGGGGCGAGGACGAGGAGCCGGAGGGCCGCTTCCCCAGCCGGCTGCCGGCCACCATGGTCGGAGCGATCATCGTGCTGCTGTCGGGCGGCCTGCTGATCGGTGTCGTGCCGACCGAGGCGCTTGTCATTGGGGCCAACCAGTTCCTCGACCGGTCGGGCCTGCTGGCCCAGGTCCTGCACGGGGCGATCGCGACCCCGCTCGACGTCACCGCGACCGACGGGTGGACCTGGTCGGGCGCGGCCCTCGGCCTGCTCAGCGCCGCCCTGGCCGTGGCCATCGGGTTCGTCGGTGTCCACTTCGGACTCGGCCGGCTGCGCGACATGCTCAAGGCTCCGCTGCATGTGATGCACCGCCTGCACTCCGGCCATGTCGGCGACTACGTGGCCTGGCTCCTGCTGGGCATGGCCGCCGTCGGCGCGTTGTTCGTGCTCACCTGATCCGCGTCAGGTGAGCACGAACGTCGGTCACGCCTTGGCCTGCATGCTCCGGCGGGCCGGATTGCCCTGCTGTTCGGCCTTCGGGTCCATCTCGTCCTGCTTGGCGTTGACCGCCTGCTCGATGCGGTCCCCGATCTCCTTGTCGATGTTGTGCCAGTACTCGAAGGCGCGCTTGAGGACCGGCTCGCTGACGCCGTTGAGCAGATGGCCGGCCACGTTGTCCACCAGCCGGGTCCGAGCCTCGTCGTCCATCACCTCGCGCACGAGCGTGCCGGCCTGGCCCCAGTCGTCGTCCTCGGCGTGCGACACGTAGGCGGCGCGGGTGATCCGGCCGTCGACCTGCCAGCTCGGCGGCGGGCTGGTCCTGGCCGCCGGGCCGCCCTTGGAATTGGGCGCGTACACCGGATCCGTGGCTTTCCGGTAGGCCATCGCGCCGTCCTTGGAGTACGTGTGCACGTCGACCGTCGGCGCGTTGACCGGCAGCTGCTGGTAGTTCGCGCCGATGCGGTGGCGGTGCGCGTCGGCGTAGGAGAACAGGCGGGCCAACAGCATGCGGTCCGGGCTCGGCCCGATGCCGGGCACCAGGTTGTTGGGCTGGAACGCGGCCTGCTCGATCTCGGCGTGGTTGTCGGTGGGGTTGCGGTCCAGGGTCATCCGGCCGACCTCGATCAGCGGATAGTCGCCGTGCGGCCACACCTTGGTCAGGTCGAACGGGTTGAACCGGTAGTTCTCGGCCTCCTCGTACGGCATCACCTGCACATACAGCGTCCAGCTCGGGAACTGGCCGTCGGCGATGTGCTCGAACAGATCCCGCATGTGGTAGTCGGTGTCCACCGCGGCAATCTGGTCGGCCTCGTGCTGGGTGAAGAACTCCACACCCTGGTCGGTCTTGAAGGTGTACTTCACCCAGAACCGCTCGCCGTCGGCGTTGATCCACATGTACGTGTGCGAGGTGTAGCCGTTCATGTGCCGCCAGGTGCGCGGGATGCCCCGGTCCCCCATCAGCCAGGTCACCTGGTGGGCGGACTCCGGCGAGAGCGTCCAGAAGTCCCACTGCATGTCGTGGTCGCGCAGGTTGTTGTCGGCCCGCCGCTTCTGCGACCGGATGAAGTGCTGGAACTTCATCGGGTCCTTGACGAAGAACACCGGCGTGTTGTTGCCGACCATGTCGTAGTTGCCCTCGGCGGTGTAGAACTTGAGCGCGAAGCCCCGCGGGTCGCGCCAGGTGTCGGGGCTGCCCCGCTCGCCGGCCACCGTGGAGAACCGGGCCAGCAGCTCCGTGGTCACGCCCGGCTGGAACAGCGCCGCCTTGGTGTAGCGGCTGACGTCGTTGGTCACCTCGAACCGCCCGAAGGCCCCGCTGCCCTTGGCGTGCGGCTGCCGCTCCGGAATCCGCTCCCGGTTGAACTGGGCCATCTGCTCGATCAGGTAGGAGTCCTGGAGCAGGATCGGGCCGCCGGGGCCGACCGTGAGTGAGTGTTCGTCACTTTCGACCGGAATGCCGGCGTCGGTCGTGGTGAACGGCCGCGTCTGGTCGGTCATTCTCGCATTCTCCTCACGTTTCGTGGTCACCGTCGGCGCAGCGCGTGGCCCGGGTCGCCCCGCTCGCCGAGGGCGCGCCGGAACAGCCACATCACCAGCACCAGGCCGATCAGGCCGATCACCAGGTACACCAGCGACGCCGTCGCGTCGTAGCCGAAGACGGACTGCCACTGGCCGGACTTGCGCGTGGCCGCCGAGACCATGAACAGGATCAGGAACACCGGGGCCTGCACGCACACCAGTGTCTTGGCCGCCCGGACCCGGGCGGCGCACAGCAGCGACACCAGCCCGGTGCCGGCGACGATG
Source organism: Kutzneria sp. NPDC052558 (assembly GCF_044547355.1). Classification (NCBI taxonomy): domain Bacteria; kingdom Bacillati; phylum Actinomycetota; class Actinomycetes; order Pseudonocardiales; family Pseudonocardiaceae; genus Kutzneria; species Kutzneria sp. NPDC052558. Next base: position 29,253 of record NZ_JBIUAG010000010.1, on the reverse strand, counting down.
CCGGCCAGCGCCGCCGGCAGGGCGACGCCGGCCACGGCCGCCAGGCCCCCGCCCACCAGGTCCGTCACCAGCGCCCACCCACCGGCGAGCACGAAGACGATGCCCTGCGCGACGAGCAGCCAGCGGCCATGACGGAACGCGATGGTGTCGGAATCCTCGTATGGCGAAGGCATACCTGTCGGCTGCCCGCTCACCCGGCGGTCAAACACCCCGATCGGATTGAGCAGGCCGCGTGATCGCTCGGATCTGAACCCGCTGTTGGACGGGGCGGCCGGGCGGGTGGAGGGTGGAAAGCGACACCGGAACGGCCGGTGTGGAGGGAGAGGCGGCATGGAATACCGCACGCTCGGCGGGACCGGGACGATCGTGTCCACGCAGTGCCTGGGCACCATGACCTTCGGCAGCGAGAGCAGTGAACAGGAGTCGCACGCGCAGCTGGACCGGTTCCTGGAGCAGGGCGGCACCTTCATCGACACCGCCAACGTGTACTCCCGGGGCGTCTCGGAGGAGATCATCGGACGGTGGCTGGCCGCCCGTCCCGGAGTCCGGGACCAGATGGTCATCGCGACCAAGGGGCGTTTCCCGATGGGTGAGGGCCGCAACGACGTGGGCCTGAGCCGGACGAGCCTGAGCCGGGCCCTGGACGCGAGCCTGCGGCGGCTTCAGGTGGAGACCGTCGACCTGTACCAGGCACATGCCTGGGACGCGCTGACGCCGATCGAGGAGACGCTGCGGTTCTTCGACGACGCCGTGCGGGCCGGCAAGATCCGCTACGCCGGGGTCAGCAACTTCCTCGGGTGGCAGTTGCAGAAGGCGGCGCTGCTGACCGGTTTCCTCGGCCTGGCGCCGATCGTGACCCTGCAACCGCAGTACAACCTGCTGGTGCGGGAGATCGAGTTCGAGCTGACCGACGTGTGCCGCGAGGAGAACATCGGCATCCTGCCGTGGTCGCCGCTGGCCGGCGGCTGGCTGACCGGCAAGTACCGCCGCGACGAGGCCCCGACCGGGGCCAGCCGGCTCGGCGAGAACCCGGAGCGCGGCATGGAGGCGTACGCCCCGCGCAACGCCCAGCAGCGGACCTGGCAGGTCCTCGACGCGGTCCGCAAGATCGCCGAGTCGCGCGGGGTGTCGATGGCGCAGGTGGCGCTGGCGTGGACGGCCGACCGGCCGGCGGTCACCTCGGTGATTCTCGGGGCCCGGACCGTCGAGCAGCTCGACGACAACCTGGCCGCCGCCGGACTGCACCTGTCCGCGGAGGAGACGGCGTTGCTGGACGAGGCCAGCGAGCCGATCATCGGCGACTACCCGTACGGGCCGCAGGGCCGGCAGCAGCGGGCCGGCGGCCGGGAGCTGTAGAAGATCAACGCCGTGGCAGAGTGGGTGGGGTGAAGCTCCAGCGCCTCCTCCTGCTCGGCACGGGTGTCTTACTCGTCGGCTGCTCGGCGCCTCCCCCGGCGCCCCAGCCGACGGCGACCACCAGCACCACCACCGCGAAGCCGGCGCACGGCCCGGTGCTGTCGCTGGGCGAGGGCGATGCGGCGTCGGGACTGCGGGTGGTCCCGATCCGCCTCGCCAACTGCGGCGACACGCCGTTGACCGTGACCGGCTACCCGGCGCTGCGGGTGCTCGACGACGACCGGCAGCCGATCGACGTCAAGGTGGCCGACGGCGCCGACGCGGTGGCGCTGGTGCCGAGCCTGCAACAGCCGCCGACCACGTTCACCCTGGCCCCGGGCCAGCAGGCCGAAGCGTCCGTGCTGTGGAAGAACACCGTCACCGACTCGACCGTCGTGGCCACCACCGGCGCGTACTTCGACCTCGCCCCGGCCGCCGGCCAGCCGTGGCAGACCCGCAAGCCCCACGGACCGATCGACATCGGCAACACCGGCAAGGTCGCGGTCAGCCCCTGGACGCCCGGCACGGCCGAGGCCAACTGCCAGGCGTCAACCGGCTGAGGCGGCGGCGAGGAAGTCCTCGTGCCGCGCGAAGCACCACCCGGTCTGCGCCGGCTCCACGGCCCACTGCACCGGCCCGTGCCGGGTCGGCGTCGGCGGGACCGGGACCCAGCCGTTCTCGGCCGACACCCGGGCGTCCAGCCGACCCAGCACGGGCCGCCATGGCAGGCCCGGCTCGACCCAGAACAGCCGCCGGCCGCGTTCCCGCCACACCGCCACCGGGGTCGCCGTGTGCCGCTCGGCCAGCGCGGCCTGGACCCTGGTGGCGGCGGCTTCCGGCATGCTGACCACGTCGAACACGACGCCGGTGCGGACCGCCACCGACAGGGTGAGCATGCCCAGCCAGGCCGCCACCACCTTCGGGTCCGCACTGGCGCGGTCGGGCCAGAGCCGCCACACCGGGTGCATGGTCTCCTCGACGCAGTCGGCCTGCACGCAGGTGTAGCTTCGCCCGTCGAAGAAGGACACCGGCACCACCGGCCAACCGTGCGCGGCGTACTCGACCGCGGCGGCCCTGAGCCGCGTGCCGAGATCGGTCCGCAGCGCGTTCACCGCCGCGGGCCGAACGTCCGGGCGATCACCACGGTGTCGTCCGCGTCGACGCGGGCCGCCAGCCGGGCGTCGGCGTCGGGTTTCCTTCCCTGGTAACGAAGTTCGAGCCGGACGCCGGCGGTCTCGGCCGACGCCGACAGCCGCACGCCGGGAAGTTCGCCGCACTGCGCCGCCACCCGCACGCCGCGCTCGATCCACATGGCCATCTCGGCCCGCGTCTGGGCCGAGATCACGATGTCCAGTTCCGGCGGCAGCTCCAGGTGTGCCACCAGCCCCTGCTGCCCGGCCTCGGACAGCAGCACGGCGGCCAGGTCCTGGCGCAGGTCGGGCTGCGGGCCGGCGGCGCCGCGCAGCCGTCCGTGCAGCCGCTCGATCGCCGTGGCCAGCGTCGCGATCGGCCCGGTGAGCCGGCGGTGCACGTGGTCGTCGGCCGACGCGCCGATCCGGGACAGGTCGACCGTGACGTCGAACAGCTCCGCCGCCGTGCGGGTCGCGATGCCGGCGTACTCCTCGGCGGTGACCGGCGTCGGGTGGTCGGCGTCCTCGCCGAGCACGAGCGACCAGCCCATGTGCTCGGCGAAGCCGACCAGCATGTCCCGGTCGCCGGCGGTGAACCCGGGCTGGCCGACGTCCCGCCCGAGGCCGACCACGCCGACCATGCGCGAGTCCAGCCAGACCGGGGCGACCAGCGCGGGGCCGACCCGGACGCTGCGGTCGGACCGCACCGCCCCGCTGTCGCGCTCGATGTCGCCGAGCAGCACCGCCCGGCCGGTCTCGATGGCCAGCGCGGACACCGAGCCCTCGACCGGGATGAGCCGGCCGGCCCAGTCGCCGAACCCGCCGGCCGTCGCCGCCACCCGCAGCCAGCGGCCGCCGTCGATCAACACCGCCAGCACCGCCGTGTCCGCGGTCCCGCACACGGCCGCGGCGTCCAGCAGGGCCCGCAGGAAGCTGCGGGGCCGTTCCTGCGGGCGGGCGTCCAGCAACACCCGGCCGAGCACCTCGTGCCAGTCCGGGCTCCGGTCCTGCACCCGCTCGGACATCGCGGCGAGGGTGGTGAAGAAGGGCTCCACTGGGTCGCTCCTGTCGCGGAAGGTGGACGCCCAGTGATTTCGTCGTTGAAGCCTCAACATAACGCCGTCTCACTCGTTCGCCGGCCGAGACCGCACCATCGGACGCGTGGCCGCGCGTGCCGCGGGCGTAAGGGGCTGACCCGCACGGCCGATGACGCGACGGGGCGCGCCCGGCGAAACTCGATGCGTGGGATTCCTGGACAAGTTGATTTTCGCCGTACGCCGGAATTCCAGCACCGCGGACGTGCTCAGGGCCATCGGGGCCCTGGCCGAGCGGATCGGCTCGCCCGACCTCGCCGGGTGGTCCACCCGGGAGCTGCTCGGCTACGCCGAGGACGACCCGGTGCCGGTCTACCGGGGGCCGTTCACCGCCGAGATCCACGTGCGCCGCCACCGCCGGCCGGACGCCACCGCGCCGCTGCCGCGCTCCGCCTTCGCCGCCGAGCTGCGGGAATCCAAGCTGATGCGGATCTACGAGCTCACCGTCGTCGAGCCGGTCGAGCACCTCGAGGCCCTCGAGGGCGGGCCGCTGGTCCGGCCCTGGGGCGAGGTGCACGTGGACCTGCTCAACCAGCTCATCGTCATCGGCGGCCTGTCCGCCACCCCGGACGACCTCGTCGCCCAGGCCGAGAACCGGCTGCCCGGCAGCATCGTCCGCGCCATCGTCAACGCCGTCCGCTCCCGCGCCCTGGGACTGGCCCTCACCCTCGAACGGGTCGCCCCCGACGCCGGCGACCCCGGCGGCCCGTCGGACGCCACCCCGGCCATCCGCGACGTCATCGCCCGCGCGGTCCGCTGACGGTCACCACCTTCCCGGGGTCAGGCCGGGAGGCGGACCGTGACGGTGAGGCCGCCGGCGGGGCGGGCGGCGAGGGCGAGTTCGCCGCGGTGGGCGGTGACGATGGCGTCCACAATGGACAGCCCGAGGCCGGCGCCGCGGTCGGTGTGGATTCGGGGGCGGTCACCGCGGATGAAGGGGTCGCGGAGCCGGTGGAGGGTGTCGGCGGCGATGGGCGGGCCGCTGTTCTCGACGCGGAGGAAGGCCCAGCCGTCGGCGCTGCCGGTGGTGAGGTGGATGTGGCCGCCGGAAAGGTTGTGGCGGACGGCGTTCTCGAGCAGGTTGCCGCACAGGCGTTCCAGGAGAACGGGTTCGCCGGTGACGGGAGCCGGCCGGAGGTCGGCTCGGATGGTGAGGTCGCCGGTGTCCTGGGTGGGCGTGAGGAGGTCGGCGAGGTCGACCTGGTGGCGAGGTCCGGCGACGGCCTGGCTGCGGGCCAGCGCCAGCAAGCCGTCGAGGGTGCGCTGGCTCTGCTCGACGGCGGCGCGGACGTCGCCGGTCATGGCCAGCAGATCCTCGATGCTGGGCCCGTTCTCCAGCGTGACGTCGATGGCGGTGCGCATGGTGGTCAGCGGGGTGCGCAGCTCGTGGGCGGCGTTGGCGGTGAACAGGCGCTGGCCGGCCAGCACCCGGTCCCGCTCGGCGACGCCCTGCTGGATGCGGTCCAGCATCTCGTTGATGGTGCCGGCCAGGGCGGCGAGCTCGTCGGCGGGCGGGCCGACCGGCATCCGCTCGGACAGGTTCTCCGCGGACAACCGCCGTGCGGTGGCGGCGATCGTGCGGACGGGACGCAGCACCCGGCCGGCCACCAGCCAGCCCAGGGCGGCGGCGAGCACCGTCACCACGGCGAGCGCGATCCCGGCCTGGGTGAGGAAATCGGCGAGCGTGACCTCGTGGACGTCGGCCGGAAGTGGCGGCAGCGAACCGGGCGCGGCCGGCGGGTTGAGGACGATGACCGACTGCCGCTGGCCGGCGTTGGCGCGCATCAGCAGGTAGGTCAGGCCGGTGAGGACGATGCCGGCGGCCAACACCAGTGCGGTGTAAAGGATCGTGAGCCGGCCGCGCGCGGTCACGCGACGATCCGGTAGCCGGCGCTCGGCACGGTCTCGACCGGCTGGGGGTCGCCGAGCTTGCGCCGCAGCGTGCCGACGGTGATCCGGACGGCATTGGTGAACGGGTCGGCGTGCTCGTCCCACACCTTGTCCAGCAAGGTTTCCGCGCTGACCACGGCCCCGCCGGCGGCGAGCAACTGCTCAAGCACGCCGAACTCCTTGGGAGTCAGGTGAAGCAGCCGCCCCGCGCGCTCGACCGTGCGCCGTGCCGGGTCCAGCACCACGTCGCCGGCCCGCAGCAGCGGCGGCGTCGCCGGGGTGCTGCGCCGGCACAGTGCCTGCACCCGGGCCACGAGCTCGGAGAACGCGAACGGTTTGCCCAGGTAGTCGTCGGCGCCGAGAGTGAGCCCGTCGACCCGGTCCTCGACCGTGCCGGACGCGGTGAGCATCAGGATCCGCGCCGCGCCGCGTTCGGCCAGCTCCCGGCACACCGTGTCGCCATGCACCACGGGCAGGTCCCGGTCCAGCACGACGACGTCGTACGGCGTGACCGCGCACTTGTCCAGCGCGTCGCGCCCGTCGAACGCGACGTCGACGGCGAAGCCGTGTCTGCGCAGGCCGGCCGCGATGTACTTGGCCAGCGCAGGCTCGTCCTCGACCAGCAGCACCCGCATCCGGCCAGTGTCCCCGCCCCGACATATGGATCACGTATGGACGGGGCATCGGTTCCCGATCGCCGACGATCGGTAGATCTTCGGCCATGACCACGACCCGACGAACGGTGCTGGGCCTGCTCGGCGCGTCCGGCGCCTTGCTCGCCACCGGCGGGCTCGCCCCCGCCGCGACCCGCGACCAGGTGAGCGCGTTCGACCAGTTCCTCTCCGACCAGGGCTTCTCCGGCAGCGTGCTGCTGATCCACCGGGGGCGCCCCGTGTTGGCCCGCTCCTACGGCCAGGCCAACGACGCCGCGCCCAACGGCCCGGACACCCGGTTCGCGATGGCCTCGGTGACCAAGCTGTTCACCGCGGTCGCCGTCGCCCAGCTGGCCCAGGCCCGGAAGATCGCCTACAGCGGCAAACTGGGCGACTACGTCAGCGGTTTCCCGGCCGACATCGCCGACACCGTGACCGTGCACCATCTGCTCACCCACACCTCCGGTCTCGGCGATCCCTTCACGATGCCCGGGTATCTGCCCGACGCGCTGTCCTGGACCACGCCCGAGCAGGTGATGGCCGGCACGACCGACTTCATCCGGCGGTCCTCGCTGGATTTCGCGCCCGGGGCGGGTTTCCGGTACAGCAACGCCGGCTACCACCTGCTGGGCGAGATCGTCGCCCAGGTCTGCGGGCAGTCCTACTACGACTACGTCCGCGAGCACGTGTTCCGAGCGGCCGGCATGACCAGCACGGACTTCTACACCCGACCCCAGTGGCACTCCGATCCCCGCATCGCCCACCCGTACGCGGTCCACTCTTCCGGCGGCTACACGGATTCCATCGACCAGCGACTGTTCATCGGCACGCCGGCCGGCGACGCCTTCTCCACCTGCGCCGACATGGCGGCCTTCGCCCGTGCCCTGCTGGGGGCGAAGCTGCTCGACCGCGCCTTCACGCCCGCCACGCTCAGCGGCAAGGTGCCGCTCGGCCCGCCGGTCGGCCCGCAGCCAGGCCCGGCCCCGGCGGTGCCGCCCGTCGCCTTCCAGTGCTACGGGCCGATGGCGACGCTGGTCAACGGCCGGTGGGTGATCGGCCACAGCGGCGGCGCGCCGGGCACGTCGACCGACCTCCAGCTGTGCCCGGACAGCGACTGGGTGTCGGTGATCCTGAGCAACCGCGACTTCGGCGACGGCGGAGTGCCGCCGTGGCCGATGAAAGCCCGCGAGATCATCACGGCCTGACCAGCGGCCCGGGTCATGGCCGGCTGAGCCAGTCGAGGGCGGAAAGGGACGGCATGAAGCCGTATTCGCCGCCACGGGTCCGGGTGAACGAGCTCAGGCCGTGCAGGCGCCGGCGGACGGGATGGTGGGGAACGGTGAAGGTGTCGTCACGCAGGTGCCGGCCGGCGATGGGGTCGCCCTCCTCGCCGAGGCCGATGAAGGAACCCTGGTCGAGCCATTCGGTCTTGAGGAACTCCAGGGTGGTCATGGCCCGGGCGCTCATGAACAGGAAGTAGACGCCCCGCTGCTCGCCGTCGTCGTCGAACACCCCCTCGGGCAGCGGCGGCCCGAAAGTCGCGCCCTGCCTGATGATCCGGTGCAGTTTCACGTCGGTCAGCCGCTCCAGCCCGCTCGCCCGCGGGTTGACCCGGCGGATGTGCGCGCCGTGCGGGCAGAGCAGCCCGCGGGCGTCGTCGCTGTAGTCGAACGCGTCGTTGCGCTCGAAGTCGTCGGCGAGGGCGGGATCGTCGCGGTCGGGGGCGAGCGCGAGCGGGGCCCCGCTGCGCCACCGGCCGACCATCTTGGCTGCCAACAGCTCCCGCCCGGCTTCGTCGGGGGCGTTGTCCCGCAGGAAGCGACGGAAGGCGGCGACGTCCGTGCGGACCTTGCGGACGCCGACGAACGTGCCGTTGCGGCCGAGAATCTCGGGCCCGGGCAAGGGAAGCAGGGCGCCGCCCTCGCCCGGGTAGCCGAGCACGAACTCGCCGGCCGCGATGGTCTGCTGCCCGGGCAGCTTCGGTCGGGGACCGCCCTCGATGTGCGGATAGCCGATGCCGTCGCGATAGCCGAAGGTGGTACGGCTGTCCAGGTGCGCGGAGTAGTCGTGGCTGTGCAACAGTTCGACGCCCTCGATGCCGTCGACGACCGCCGCCGCCTTGGCATACGCCTCACGCCAGGCCTGTTCCGTCGCCGCGACAAGGGACACCGCCGCGTGGGTGCGCCCAGTGCCCCACGGCTGGTCCCAGTGCTCCGGGTCGCTGTCCCCGACATCGCTGAGCTTGTCCGCCCGCGCGGCCATCCCTTCCCGGAACGCCGCCGGGAAACTCGCCAGGTCGGCCTCGTCCACGCCCAGGGCCCGCAGACCGGCGTGGGTGAGGACCAGCGAGACCCAGGCCTGGCCGCTGTCCGCGTCGGCGGCGCTGGGCACGTGCGGAAGCACCTGCCGGACAAAGGCTTTGCCGGCCGACGCCGTGGCGAAGTGCAGCAGCACCATCGTGCCCCAGTAGGGAGTGGGGCGACGGAGCAGGATCGGGGCCTGGATCTCGCCGAGGTCGAGCAGGGTCACGACAGGACCTCGCCGGCGCCGGCGGGTTCGCGGACCTGGTCGCCGTTGATCTCACGCCGTCGCTGGGCCGAGACGCGGTAGGCGCTTTCCCGCAGCCGGTTGATCTGGCCGAGCGGGGCGTGCTCGGCCCTGGTGCGCCACGGGGTGAGGTAGAGCCGGTCGCCGTCGGCCACGTTGCGGTCGCCGCCGATCTCCTGCCGGGGCACGGTGATCCGCGCGACGGTCACGAACGGGGAGACCTGCTCCGGCCAGGCCACCGAGGTGTTCTCGACCGGCATCAGCTCCAGGTCCGTGCACAGCTGCACCTGGAGGTCGAACGCGTGGTCCCGCTCCCCCGCCTCCGCGACCAGCGTGCGGCGGTAGGGCTCGAGCTCCGCGGCCGCGTCGACGGCCATGTGCTCGATGCCGCCCAGCGAATCAGGCGTCGGGGCGATCCGCAGCTTGGCGATGTAGTCGCCGTGCCGGAACGCCCCCATGCTCCAGTACGTGTAGGACAACAGGTTCCGCTTCGGCAGGGCGAACAGCGACAGCAGCGCGAGCAGTTCGTCCCACAGCCAGTCGGCCTCGTCGAGCTGGCCGTCGCGGGTGAGGAACCGGGTGAACCACACGCGGCGGGTGTCGGGCTTGGCCAACGCGTCGGGCACCTGGTCGAACAGCTTCTGGACGGTCAGGTAGTCGCGCGCGGTGTTGCAGAAGAAGGTCGGATTGTTGATCATCGCCAGGTCCATCGTGCCGGCGTCGTCCTGGTCGCCGAGAACGGAGCGGCCGGGGACGCCGAACATCTTGATCGCGAAGCCGCAGCCGGCCCCGAGGTAGCGGTCCGGCCGCAGGTGCGGGAGGCCGTTGGACAAGCGCACGACCGCCTCGTACGTGGCGGGCACGGCGTACACGCCCTGGGCGTATTCGGGCGCGAGGCCGGGCAGCACCTCGACGGTGGCGCGGGCGGCCCCGTATCCCTTGGCGTGCACGTCACGCGTCGCGTGGCCGTCGTGGTCCCGGGCGTGGCGTTCGACGGTCCGGCCGACCTCGTCGAGCATCGCGCGCTCGTCCTCGTCGAACGTCGCCGGCAGGTGCGACTCATACGCGGTGTAGGGCACGAAGTCCATCGGGTCAGTCCGCCAGGTCGAGCAGCTCGTCGAAGGCCTTCTTGACCTTCAGCCCCTTGCGGACCTCCGACACGGTGGCGTCGTAGCCGGTGTAGAAGGCGTGCGCGGTGACCTGGGTGCTGGCGATGAACGCCTTCACCTCGGGCGAGCGCATGCCCGGCCAGCCCTCCACCACCGAGAACAGCAGGTCCATCTCGTCGGGGATCTTGGTGGCGAAATCGTCGATGTAGGTGTCCCAGTCGCCGTCGTAGGTCGTGACGAACAGGATCTTCGTGTCGTTGTCGAGGAAGGTGAAGCGGGCGTCGTGCACGGTGCCGATGCCGTCCAGGGCCTCGAATCCGTTCACGGCGCTGCCCGCGATCACCTCCCGCAGCCGCTGCGCGCCGCCCTCGACGAGCGGGGCGATGACGGTGAACTCGCTGAGCTTTCCCTTGCGCTGTCCGGCCCGGTTCTCGGTCGCCATGATCGGTTCCCCGTCTTTCGTCGCTGGGACTTCAAGGTCACGGCGAAGGCTGCTTGCCCTGGCAACGATCGACAAGCGCCGGCCCGGGGCGGACGCACTCGGGGACACACTCCTGGCCCTTTGGGTCACAGCGCGCTGCCGCGAACTCGCCCTGCGGCCGCATGACTTCCGCTACCTTCGGCCGAGGACGGTGCCGTCGGACGGAGCAGTGGGGACCTATGACACAGGTGGCCGGGACCGGGGCCAAGAGCATCGGGCGGCCGGCGGTGTCGCGGGTGGGCTGCGGGTTCGCCGTGTTGCTGGCCGGTTTCGCGCTGTTGGCGAGTTTTCCCTTGCTGGTCGGGCAGGTCGACGCCGGCCCGGCGGCGCGGGCGGTGTTCGCGGCGGCCACCTTCGTGACCTGGGCGGTTGTGCTGGTGTGGGCGGCGTGGCGGGTGCTGGTCCCGGGCCGCCTGGCGATCGGCGCGGAGGGCCTCGAACTGCGCTGGGGTGGGCGGCGGCTGCGGTTGCCGTGGGACGCCGTCGAATCGGCGTTCCTGCTGCCGGCGCCGCAGATGGCCCCCGGCAACCCGCCGACGCACCCGGGGTTGCTGCTCGTCCGCCCGACCGAGGGCCGGCCGGCGGGAACACGGCACCGAGGCAAGCTGCGGTGGTCCGCGCCATTGCGGGGTGTGGTGTTCGACCTACGCCCGCTGAACTCGACGATCAAACAGCTCGACGAGCTCATGGCGGCGCACGCGGGCGACCGCTGGCACGGCACGACGCGCGTACCGCCCGACCGGGCCGGCGGCGTGACCCTCGCCGGCGACTTGTTGTCCTTGCCGTCACTGGTGTTGCTGAGGCTCGGCGCGCTGCTGACGTTGTTCGGCTCCGTGGCCTTCTCGCTCCTCGCGGGCGGGTACGAGTACGGGCCCCTGGCCGTGCTGAGCAGCTTCGCCGCCGGCGTCGTGCTGTTCGTCGTCCTCGGATCACGGCTGATCACCGCCCTGGCCCAGCGCTGCACGCTGCGCGTCGAGCCGGAGGGCCTGCGCCTGACCGTCGACGGGGACCAACGCCTCCTGACCAGCAACGAGGTGAGCCTGGTCGAGCTCGCCGGACCAGCGACGGCCAGGGTGGTGCGGGCGCGGCTGACGCCCGACGCACTTGCGCCGGACCCGTTGCGGCATCACCGTTTCCCGTTCCAGGAGGGGAACCGGACCGTCGACCTCGTGCCGCTGGCGTCGACGGACCGCTCCTACCGGCACGGCCTGTTCGCCTACCCGGCGCAGGTCGAGAATCTGCTGGCCGGGGTCCGCGCCCCGGTGCGAAGCCCCCGGGGGGAGGGAGAATCAGTGACGCTGCGGGTGTCCCAGCAGGCCGGCTCGGAGCACACCACCATCGCCTCGGCGCTGCGGGCCGGCGGCGGGCGTGTCCTCGTCGAACCCGGTCACTACCAGGAGAGTCTGACGATCTGGGGCACGGTCGAGCTGAGCGCCGCCGGCGGCCCGGTCGTGATCGAGTCCTCGGACGAGGTGACCCTGGACTGCACCGGGGACGTCACGCTGGACGGCGTGAAGATCGTCAACCGCAACTCGGCCGCGATCCGCGCCGCCGCCAAGCTGACGATGATCCGCTGCACCGTCGACGCCCAGGGCGAGTTCGCGGTCTCGGCCCTGCGTGACGCCCAGGTGAGCATGACCGAGTGCGAGGTCAAGGCCGGTCGCACCGAACTGGCCGGCGCCCGCGGCACGTTCGAGCGCAGCCGGTTCCTGGACGCCAAGAAGCAGGCGATCCTGCTCAAGGACGGGGCGCACGCGGAGATCACCGACTGCACGGTCGCCGAGAGCCGCAGCAACGGAATCCAGGTGCTGGCCTCGACCGCCGTGATCAAGGGCTGCGAGCTGCGGCGGACCGGCAGCGCGGCGGTGGCCATCGGCCCGCAGTCCGAGGCCGACGTGCTCAACTGCGCCCTGAACGACTTGCACGCCACCGGCATCTCCTACTACGAGCAGGCGCGCGGCACCGCTGTCGGCAACACCGTCATCGGCGCGAAGGACGGCCTCTACATCGCCCACGGCTCGGATCCGGTGGTCCGCGACTGCCGGTTCGAGAACTGCCGGGCCACCGGCGTCACCATCGGCGAGCAGGGCCTGGGACGGGTGGAGAACTGCCACATCGAGGCTCCCGGCGAGACCGGCATCAGCCTCACCGACGGGGCCGACGCCACCCTGCACGCCTGCACGGTCGTGGGCGGCCGCAACGGCGTGGCGGTGCACAAGTCCCACGCGACCATCACCGACCTGGCGGCCAGCGAGCAGACCAGCAACGCGGTGCGGATCAGCGAGGATTCGTCGCTGCGCCTCACCGGCGCGCGGCTGGAGCGCTGCGGCGCCGGACTGTTCGCCCGCGGCGCCGGCGTGCAGGTCCAACTGGCCGACGTGACCGTCACGGACGTGGCCAGCTCGGGGATCGCGGCCGAGGACTCGGCCCGGGTGACCGCGGAACGGACCACGATCGAACGGGCCCAGCTGTTCGGCTTCAACTGCCGTGACCAAAGCCATGTCACCGCACGCGAAAGCATCATCACCAAGCCCGGAGAGGCCGGCGTGCTCGCCCTCAAGGACGCCGTGGCGGTGTTCGACGGGCTGACCGTCGCCGACTCCGGCCGGGACGGCATCACCGGCCACGACAACGCCCGCCTGACCGTCACGCGGGCCTGGCTGCGCGGCGGCGAGCGCGACGGTGTGCGGCTGGGCTCGTCGGTGTACGGCCGGTTCGAGAACTGCGAGGTGACCGGATACAAGGGAGACGCGGTGTCTCCCGGCAACGAGCGCGTGGCGATGGTGGACGTGCGGACCGGCGCCACCGCCGAGGAGGTGCGCAAGCCGGAGGCGGGGCCGCTGGCCGAGCTGCACGACATGATCGGCCTGGAGCTGGTCAAGCGGCAGGTGGCGGTGCAGGTCGACCTGCTGCGGATGGCCCGCTGGCGGGCGGAGGCCGGGCTGCCGGCCCCGCCGACCGCGCGGCATCTGGTGTTCTCCGGGCCGTCCGGCACCGGCAAGACGACCGTGGCCCGCCTGTACGGGCAGATCCTGGCCGCCCTCGGGGCGTTGGAGAAGGGCCACGTCGTCGAGGTCGCCCGCGGCGACCTGGTCGGCGAGTTCCTCGGGCTCACCGCGCAGAAGACCGAGAAGGTGTTCGCCCGCGCCCGCGGCGGCGTGCTGTTCATCGACGAGGCGTACAGCCTGGCCCGCCGGTTCGGGGCCGGGTCGGACTTCGGGCAGGAGGCCATCGACGTCCTGACCAAGCTGATGGAGGACCACCGCGAGGACGTGGTGGTGATCGCCGCCGGCTACACCGAGGAGATGCGCACCTTCCTCGACTCCAACCCGGGGCTGCGGTCGCGGTTCTCCCGGACCCTGGAGTTCCGCTCCTACGAGCCGGCCGAGCTGACCGAGATCATCGGGTTGCAGGCGTCCAAGTACGCCTACCGGCTGGCCCCGGAGGTGGGCCCGCTGCTGACCGAGCGCTTCGACCGGCGGCAGCGCCGGGGCGACGCCGCCAACGCGCGCGACGCCCGCAACGTGCTGGAGTCGATGGTGGAGCGCCAGGCCGCGCGCCTGGCCACGAACGCGGCCCCGACCCGGGAAGACCTGACCGTGCTGCTGGCCGAGGACATCCCGGAGAAGGATGCCCTGTGACGGCGGAGAACGCCCTCACGCCGGCCGAGCAGGCGATTCTCGACCGGGTGGGGCGGGTTGAGGCGGAACCCGCTGTGCTGGCCTGGTTTCTCGGCCCCGAGGCGGACGCGGCCGTCCAGGAGGTGTTCACGCAGGGCATGTCGCCGGACGGCATGATGCGGATGCCGGCGGCCGTCGCGATCGCCTACCACCGCTGGTTCCACTACATCGCCAGCGAGGGCGTCGATGCCCGGGAGCTGGGCGATGCGCTGCTGTGTTTCGCCGCCATCCGCGAGCAGACGCTCGATCCCGTTCCGCCCGCGCTGTTGCCCCTGCTCGACGTCCTGACCGGACGGCCCGGCGACGGTGTGGTGGAGCCGAGCGAGGCGTTCGAGGCGGGCTCCGGGCTGGTCATGCTCTACGACCTCAGGCGTGATCCGGTCATGCTGGTCGCCGCCGAGCGGTTGCTGCGGCACGCGATCGCCGCGTTGCCGCCGGGCAGCGCCGAGCAGGGCACCTGCCTGTCCACGCTGGGCCTCGCGCGGCTGTTCGCCTTCCAGGAGGGGGCGGGCCGCGAGGCCGCCGCCGAGGCGGTCGAGCACAGTCGCGCCGCCGTCGCCGCCGCGCCCGGCGAGCCGGCCGAACAGGCCCGCCGGCACGGCAATCTCGGCTTCGTCCTGCGGCACTGGGCCGACGCGACCGAGGACCCGGCGGCGATGCGGGAAAGCCTGTCGGAGCTGAGGTTGGCGGTGCGCATGGGCACCGCGGAGGACACCGACCACATCGAACGCTGCGCCGGGCTCGGTTCGGCCCTCTACCGCGCCGCCGCCATGTTCGGCGATCCGTCCATGCTCCCCGAGGCGGTCGAACTCCTGCGCGGGGCGGTCGTCACGACAACGCCGCCGAGGGCGACGCATCTGGCCGAGCTGGGCATCGCGCTGGTCATGGACGCCCTGGCCAACGACCGGCCCGAGGCATACGACGAGGGGGTCGAGAGCTGTCGGCTGGCCGCCGAGCACGCGCCCAACCCGATCGAGCGTGCGACCTACCTGTCCAACCTGGGCCTGGTCCTCAAGGGCAGCTGGATCCGGGGCTCGGACATCCGGCTGCTGGACGACGCCGAGGCGGCGTCCCGGGCCGCCGCCGCCGGCATGCCAGCCGGCCACCCGATGCGGGTCAAGGTCGACTTCGTGCTGTCCGGCGTGCTGCGTTCCCGCCACGGGGCGACCGGCCGGCTCGCCGACCTCGACGAAGCCATCGCCCTCGCACGCGGCGTGTTCGACGCCACGCCGGCCCAGGACCGCGGCCTGCGGGTCGCCCGCGGCCGGGAACTGGCCGATCTCCTCCGGCTGCGGGCCCGGGCCGTCGACACGCCCGAGGCCGTCGACGAACCGATCGCCCTGCTCCGTGAACTGGCCCGGACGGTGCCCGAACCCTCGGCCGACCGGTCCGACGTGCTGTTCGTCCTCGCCCGGTGCCTTCAGCAGGCTCCGGAAAGCCGGGACGAGGCGCTCGACCGTTTCCGGGAATGCCTCACGCTGCCGTTCCCGAGCCGCACTTCCGAGGCGGAGATCCGGTTCGCCCTGGGCAGTGCGCTCGCGGAGCGGGCCGGGCCCGGCGACCAGGACCTGTGGCGGCAGGCGGTCGAGCAGATGCGGCAAGGGATCGCGCTGCTGCCGCCGAGCGACTCCCGCCACGCCGAGTACCTCTCCGACTTCACCGCCATCTCCTCGCAGCGCGCCACCGCCACCGGCGATCTCGACCTGTACCAGGAAGCCGTGCGCCTCGGCCGTGAGGCCGTCGCGCGGGTGCCCGCCGGCAACACGTCGGAAGCGGCGATGTGCCGGTCGAACCTCGGCGCCGCCCTGGCCACCCTCGCCCAACGAGCCGGCGACGTCGAGATGCTGGCCGAGGCGGTGGAGTCGCATCGGGCGGCGGTCGCGCTGAGCCCGCCCGGCGACCATCACCGCGTGCATCGCATGGGCAACCTGGGCGACGCCCTCCAACGGCTGGCCGAGATCCGATCCGACCCGAGCCTGCTCGAAGAAGCCGTTGCCGTGCTACGGGAATCGGTGGCGTCCGAGCCGGGCACCCCCAGCCGCGCCGGCTGCCTGACCAAGCTCGGTCACGCCCTGCGCTCGCTCTACCGCTTCACCGGCGACCAGGCGGCGCTGGACGAGGCCGTCGAATGGCATCGGGCCGCGATCGCCGCCAGTCCCGGGCCGCCGCCGGCCGTGGCGCTGGTCGGCCTGGCCAACAGCCTCGCCGACCAGTACGGCCACACCCACGAGGGCCGCCTGCGGGACGAGTCCGTCGAGCTGCTGCGGACCGCCCGGGCCCGGGTCCCCGAGTCCTCGGAGGACATGTCCGCCATCTCCGTCAGCCTCGGTCACGTCGAGTGGAAGCGGGCCCTGGACGCCGGCGACCCGGTGCTGATGGACGAGGCCGTCGTCACGCTGCGCGAGGCGCTCGCCGCCGTGCCGGCCGGCCACTCCGGCCGCGCCCTGGCGCTCACCAACCTCGGCGTGGCCCTGATGGAACGAGCCCAGATCAGCGGCGACAGCACCTGGCTGGCCGAGTCCGTGGCCGTGCTGCGCACCGCCGTCGCCGAGAGCCCGCCGACCTCGTTCGACCGCGTCGGGCACCTCAACAACCTCGCCGCCTCGCTGCTCGCCCGCTACCGCATCGCGGGCGACGCAGTCGCGGGCGAGGAGGCGGCCACGCTGCTGCGTGAAGCCGAAGCCCTGACCAGCAGCGAACGTTCGGGCGCCGACCTGACCGTGCTCAATCTCGGTCTTCTGCTGCACAGCCGGGCCTCGTCGAGCGGGGATCCGCAGGGCATGGCCGAGGCCCGGCGGGTGCTGGAGGAGGCTGTGGCCAAGCTCGCCGAAGGCAGCGACTGGCGCGGCGTGGCCCTGAACAACCTGGCCAGCGTCTGCCTCGAACACTCGCTGATCGTCGACGGCGAGCCGGCGGTCCGACAGGCGTTGCACCGGGCCGTCAGCGCCGCCCGGGAGGCGTTGACCTGCATGCCGGACGGCTCCCCGAACGAGGCCAGCACGCTGTTGGTGCTCGGCACGGCCCAGGTGCTGCGGGCCGAGCAGGGCGAGCCCGTCGACCTGGTCGAGACCGCCCGGCTTTCCCGGCAGGCAGCGGAGAATCCGACCGCGCCGCTGGTCAGCCGGCTGCTCGCGGCCCGCGTGTGGGGCAACGCCGCAGCCCGGGCCGGTCGGGACGCCGATGCCCTGGCCGGCCTCGCCTACGCGGTCGGCCTGCTGCCGCGGATCGCCCCGCGCAGCCTCAGCCGCGCCGACCAGGAGGACCGGCTCCAGTCCGGGCCGGGCTTGGCCAGCGACGCCGCCGCTTTCGCGCTGCGGGTTGGCGATCCCGGACGTGCGCTCACCTTGCTCGAACAGGGCCGGGCGGTGCTGCTCGCCCAGGGCATCGACAACCGTGGCCAGCTGTCCCAGGTCCGCGCGGTCGCGCCCGCCCTGGCCGACGAGTTCGAGCTGATCCGCGACCAGCTCAGCGTCGTGCCGCAGACCCGCCCGGCGCTGTGGACCGACGCCACGCCGGGCCAGCCGGCCGACGGGGGCCTGACCACCGACGCGCGGCACACGCTGGCCCGGCGCTGGGACGAGCTCGTGGCGGAGATCCGTGCCCTGCCAGGACTTTCCGGCTTCCTGCGCGC
This sequence comes from Kutzneria sp. NPDC052558, assembly GCF_044547355.1. Taxonomy (NCBI): domain Bacteria; kingdom Bacillati; phylum Actinomycetota; class Actinomycetes; order Pseudonocardiales; family Pseudonocardiaceae; genus Kutzneria; species Kutzneria sp. NPDC052558. The sequence continues at coordinate 11,643 of NZ_JBIUAG010000010.1, read as the reverse complement.
GCCGGACCTGCCGGACCTGATCTCGGCCGCCGCCGAGGGGCCGGTCGTCGTCGTCAACGTCAGCGAGTACCGCTCCGACGCCATCGTCGTGACCGCCGACGGCCGGCTCGAGGTGGTCCCGCTGCCGGGCCTGACGCCGGCCACCGTGCTGACGCAGGCGGCGATCTTCCTGGAGGCCATCGAGTGGGCGTACGGGTCGCAGGGGGTGCAGAACGCCGTCTCGGCGATGGGTCTGCTCACCGAGATCCTGCGCTGGCTGTGGGACAGCGTCGCCGGTCCCGTGCTCGACCGGCTGGGGCTGCGGACCGTGCCGCTCGACGACGAGCCGTGGACCCGGCTGTGGTGGTGTCCGACCGGCTGGCTGTCGTTCCTGCCGCTGCACGCCGCCGGGCGCGACGGGCCGGATTCCGGGAAATGGGTCGTGGACCGGGTGATTCCCTCGTACACGCCGACCGTGCGGGCCCTCGTCCGGGCCCGACGGCAGCTGGCGCTCGTGGACCGGGTCGATCCGCGGCCGCTGGTCGTGGCGATCCCCGACACGCCGGGCGCGGAGCCGCTGCCCGGAGTGGCCGACGAGGCGGCGGCCGTGCTGGAGATCTTCCCCGCCGGACGGCAACTGCTCGGTTCCGAGGCCACGCTGTCGGCCGTCCGGGAGGCGCTGTCCGGGCATTCCTGGGTGCACTTCGGCTGCCACGGCGTCACCGACACCCGCACGCCCTCGGCCAGCGGCCTGGTCCTGCACGACGGCCGGCTCACCACCCTGGACGTCGCCGCCGAACGGCCCGACCGCCCGCAGCTGGCCGTGCTGTCCGCATGTTCGACCTCCCAAGGCGGTCTGGACCTGCCCGACGAGGCCGTGCAGCTCGCCTCCTCGTTCCAGCTGGCCGGCTATCCACACGTGATCGGCACTTTGTGGCCCGTGGCCGACGAGCTGTCGACCCACGTGATCCAGCAGTTCTACGCCGCCCTCGCCCACGACATCGCGCAGCGCCGCCCCATCGCCCCCGCCACCGCCCTGCACGGCCCGACCCGGGCTCTACGCGACCGCTACGCCAAGGCCCCGCACCTGTGGGCGGCGTACGTGCACACCGGCCCGTGACCGCTCAACGCGGCTTCGGCGCCTCGCCACTCGTCCCCATCGCCGTGCCCGACGGGCCCTCCGGCAACTCCTCCGGCTCGTCCTCGCCGTCCGTCGGCCGGTAGGTGCGGCGGCGGGAGAACCGCTCGACCAGGGCCTCCAGGTCGTCGTCAGGACTCGTCATCGGTGCCCTCCTCCTTGGCCGGCGGCCGAAGCAGCTCCAGCACCTCGATGTCGGCGGCCTTCACGTACGTGCCGGCGCTGCCGGGCACGCGGCCCACGAAGCTACCGTCCGGCCCCATCCGGTACTGGGTCTGCAGGTAGAGATCACCCGGATGCGGATAGGCCGACACCGCCGAGCGCGAGCCCAGCCAGCCGCCCACCCACAGGCCGCTCTTCAGCCGCATCCGCACGAAACACGACCCCGTGCCGTGGAACAGCGCGTCCCACGCCGTCGGCGTCGGCTCGTACCGCGCCTGCGAGCGCCGGCGCACCCACCAGCCCTCCGCCCAGGCCACCGCCGAGGGCACCACGACCACCAGCAGCAAGCCCGTCAGCCCCGCCAGCCGTGGATGCTGCCCCACCCCCGCGAACGGCGTCGGCGCCGTCGGCCCCAGCAGCTCCACCAGCCACGGCCCCGCCACCACCGCGTACACCCCGTCGAGCAGCGCCCCCGCCGCGATCGCCCGCACCAACCGGTTCTGCGGCTCGTTCTCCGCCGCCCGCACCCCGCTCAGCCGCTCCCGCACCGCCTGGTAGAACACGCCAGGAAGCACGAGGACCAGCAGGATCGTCAGCTGCTGGACTGTCCCCGGGACCATGCCGCTCCCCTCTGCCCCGACCGGTCGATCACAGCCTGGCACAACCGGACGGAATCGGGATCACGGGCGCTGCCGATTCCTGGCCCGGTTGTGTTTTCGACGCGGTCACACTCGGACCGCGTCCTCGGCTTCCCACCGCAGCAGATCGCCGGGCTGGCAGTCCAGCGCCGCGCACAACGCGTCCAGCGTGGCCAGCCGCACCGCCTTGGCCCGGCCGTTCTTGAGCACGGCGAGATTGGCCGGCGTGATGCCCACCCGCTCGGCCAGCTCGCCCACCGACATCTTCCGCCGGGCCAGCATCACGTCGATGTCGACGATGATCGGCATCAGATCACCTCGTCCAGCTCGGCCCGCAGCCGCGTGGCCTCCACGTCGCGGGCCACCGCCTGGGCCAGCAACATCCGCAACACCAACACGATCAGCGCCACCAGCAGGATGCCCAGCCCGATGCCCGCCATGATGCCCGTGACCCCCGGGTCGTCCCGCTGCCCCGGCGCGTTGATCGCCGTCACCCCGAACCACACCAGCGCCGCCGCCACGATCGCCCCGATGATCATGTCCACGTACCGGAACGCCGCGTTCGAGAACACCGTGCCCCGCCGCACCATCGTGACCAGCCGCGCCACGCAGAACAGCGCCACCTCCACCGCCAGCAGGCCCACGATCGTCATCACCCGAAACGCCGTCAGCGGCAGCGACCCGTCATCCGGCTTGGTCACCAGCGCCACCACCATCAACACCTGCACCGCCACCGTGCCCGCGAACACCACCGCCAGCGCCACCCGCAGCGCCCGCACCGCCACCGTGCCCATACCCCACCCTCCCATCGAGTTACGATGGAAACCTATCGCAACTCGATAGCCCCAGCAACCCTCCCCCCGCCCAAACAGCACCCCTGACGCTTGGAAGGGGGCTTTCCTCCACTCCAAGTGGAGGAAAGCCCCCTTCCAAGCGTCAAACTCGCCATGTTCGCCACCGGCGGTGGCAGCACCACGACGACGCCGTCTCTCCGAGACTCCGGGAGGCGGCTCAGCCCGCGACCACGGTGATCGTCGTCCACGCCCCGAGGTGCACGCGGTCGCCGGGACTCAACGGATGCGGCACGCCGGAGGTCAGCCCGGCCCGCGAGTAGTTGAGGTACGTCCCGTTGGCCGAGTTCATGTCCACAATGGACCACCCGGCCTCGCCGGCGACCAGCAGCGCGTGCAGCCGGGACACCCCGGGATCCTCGGGCGGCCCGATCAGGTCGATGTCCGGCTCGATCCCCCGGCTGCGGCTGCGCCGGCCGATGGTGATCTGCTGCCCCCGCAACGTGAACCGCCGCTCCGGGCTGAACGGCGGAAACCCGATGGAGTCGGCGTCCGGCCCGCCCTCGGCCTGCACGCTGTCGTAGTACCGGCGATCGGCCCCGACCACCACCGACCACGCCACGACCGCCGGGGCCGAAGTCGTGGCGGCCACTGGCGCCGGGGCGGCCAGCGAGTCGGCCCCGCACTGCTCGCAGAACCGCCCGTCCAGCGGCGCCCCGCACGACGGGCAGTCCCCGACGACCGGCTTCGGCGCGGCGGTAACCGTTGGCGCGCCGGCGAAAGCCAGGCCACAGACGTCGCAGAACTCGTCATCGGCCGAGTCGTGGCCGTTCGCGCAGACCGGCATCAGTCGGCCTCCTCCTCGGCGGCGGACTGGCGGCCGACCCGCTTGGTCACCTGCGACCGGCTCTCCAACGTCATGGCGTCCACCGCGCTGACCGCCCGCTTGAGCCGGATCGTGCCCCGCGCCGGATCGACCACGTCGACGACATTGGCCAGCAGCTTGGCCGTGTCCTCGTGCCCCGACGCGTGCGCGAGCGCCACCGCCCGCCCGAGCTTGGCCGTCGCCGTCTCGACGTCGCCGCCGCGCTGCGCCTGCAAACCCTCCTCGATGGCTTCGGCCAACTCGGCCTGCCCGGTGTAGTGCGCGACCTCGGGGCTGATCTTCGTGGACAGCACGGTGTCCTCGGTCCACACCGCCAGCATCTGCCCCCGCGTGCCCAGCTGGTCGCCGGCGGCCGACACCAGGCTGACCCGGCCGGCCAGCATCTTGTCGCCGACGCCGGCCGGCTCGACCTGCACGCACACGTGGTAGTCGCGGCTTTCCGCGCCCCACGAGCCGGTCGGGTAGTCCCCGGTGCGCGGCCCGGACTCGGTCCGCCGCGCGGTCAGGTCGACCAGCGTCGGCTCGACCTGCTTGACGAACTTCACCGTCGCCCCCTGCGGCGTCCACAGCCGCAGCGCCACGTCCGCCACCTTCTTGCCCATCGACGCCGCGGTCATCGCCTTGAAGTCGGCCTCAAGGCCGGCCGGCTCGGCCACGATGTCCACCGAGCCGAGCATCGTCTCGGAGATCCGCCGCAGCTCGCCGACCTCCCAGTCGGTGCCCACGCCCCGGCAGTCGCAGACGTACTGGCCGGCCACCTTTTCCAGGATCCGCGCCAGTTTCTCCGGCGGCTCGTGCTCGTTTCGGCCGTCGGTCAACAGGATCGCGTGGCGCAGCGTGCTGGACCTGCTGTCGAACACCCGCGCCGCCAGCCGCAGCCACTCCCCCATCGCCGTGCCGCCGTCGGCCCTCAGCCGGGTCAGCGACTGCTTGGCCGCCTTCCGCGACTCCGCGTCGGCCCGGGCCATGCCGCCCTCGTACGGAAAGATGATGGACGCCGTGTGCGTGCCGGCGATCACCGCGAACAACACGCCGTCCCGCAACGCGTCGATCGCCGCCGCCGTCGCCCGCTTGGCCGCCTTCAGCTTGGTCGACGGCCAGTCCATCGAGCCCGAGCAGTCGATGATGATCACCTCGGCCGCCGGCTCATCGGCCGCCACCACACCCTCGCCGGTCGCGGTGACGGTGACGATCGCGTTGACCTCGGACGCCCCCTGGGGCAGGTACTCGTTCTGGTAGACGTCCACCCGGAACTCGTTCATGCGCGCTCCTCGAACGGATAGGGCAGCACCACGACCGTGATGTTGTCGCGGCCACCGCGGCGCAGGGCGACCGCGGTCAGGTCGGCGGCGACCGCCAGCGGCTCGCCGTCGGACATCTCGTCGGCGAGATTCTCCGCTCTGGGCAGGTAGTTCCACAGCCCGTCGCTGCACACCACCAGCCGGCCCGGCGTGCCGGCCGGCAGCACGGCCAGGTTCGGCGGCCCCTGCTCGGCGTCCGCGCCGACCCAGCGGGTGAGCGCGCCGACGATCGGGTCGGCGTCGTCCCGGGTCAGCAGGCGGCTTTCGCCGCCGGCGATCCAGTACGCGCGGCTGTCCCCGATCCAGCCGACCGTGATCGCCTGCTTTGTCGCCACCGCCGAGACGAACGTGGTGGACGGCGCGCTCGTACGCGGATCGCCCAGCACCCGCACCGCCGCATACGCCTCGGCGACGGCACGATGGGTCGCGTCCTCGGCGTCCCCGCCATCGGCCAGCCGGTCGACGATCTCCGCCAGGGCAGCGTCGGCGGCGGCCTGCGAGGCCTCGGCGGCCCGCTCGGTGGAGCCGACGCCGTCGCAGACGATCGCCACCACGGCCTCGGGTTCCGTTGCGGGGCCGACGATCGCGAACGCCATCGCGTCTTCGTTGCGGGCCCGCACCGAGCCGCGATCGCTCACGCCGGCGACCAGCGTGAGGTCGTGCTCGGCACGGTCACGGCCGGCCACGGCGTCGGGCGGGGTCCGGCGCAGCCGCAGGCTCGCGCCGCACCCCTCGCAGTACCGGTCCGCCGGACCGACTTGGTCGCCGCAGTGCGGGCAGGAGGTCAGAACCATGTTCTCGGCCGAATCTGGTTGGCCCGGTCCACCCAGGCGATGCGGTCGAGGCGGGTCGAGGCCTGCCGGGCCAGCGCCAGGTAGCAGCCCTCCATCCCCCGCCTCAGGTCGTCCGTCACGAGCCGGCGTCCCAGCACCGTCCCGGTGGTCGCGCCGTCGCCGGCCCGCGACCACTCGTACGCGGCCTCCAACAGCTCCCGTTCGGCGTTCACCCGCCGCACGTCGTCCAACTCCAGTGCGCTCAACCGGTTTCCGACCAGCACCAGGTCCACTTCGGACAGTCCGTCGGACCGGCCGACGGCCAGCCGCGACCGGATCGCCGCCAGCTGCGCGACCAGGTGGTGGCTCGACGTGTCCGGCACGGACTCCAGCACGTCCACCGCCTCGGCCCGGCCCACGACCCGCGCCAACCCGAAGGCAGCGCTGATGAAACTCCGGTCGGTGCGCCAGACGAGCCGGTAGCATCGGTCCGCGACCGCGGTGTCGCCGGTCAGTTCCGCGCACGCGGCGATCGCCAGCTTCGGCGCCGACTCCCCGGGAACCAGGTCGTACACCGCCTCGAACGACGCCCGAGCCTGCCCAGGATCGTCGGCTGCCAACGCGGCCAGACCCCGGTGCCATTCGACCCGCCAATCACCGGGATCGGTCTCGATCCCATCCAGGGCCGCCCGGGCCCCGACCACGTCACCGAGCTCGATCCGGGCCCGGGCCAGCCGCAGTCCCACCTCGACGCCCTCGGCCGGGGCGGCGACCAGCTGGGCGATCAACGCCTCCGGGTCGGTCACGGAAATGCCGGCCAGGAACACGGTTCCCGGATCGTCGGCGTCCACTTTGGACACGGGGAGCGCGGCGGCGACCTCCGCCGCCGACAGCGTCCCGGACACCCCGAAACTCCGCCGCTCCGGCGTGAACTCGGCCGACGGCCCCGGTCGGGGCTCGCCGTCCTCGGCCGCCGCGACCTCACGGAAAACGCCTTCCAACTGTTCCCGCATCTGCGCGGCCGAGGCGAACCGCAGCGCCGGATCACGATGCGTGGCCCGCAACAGCAGCCGGTGGAACGACTCGTGCTCGGCCAGCAACGGCACCGAATCCGCGCTCGGCAACGTGGTCGGGAAGTCGTTGTGGAAGTCGAAGGGGAAGGTCATCACCGCCAGCGACCGGCCGACGGTGTAGAGGTCGGAGGCCGGCGACGGCAGCTCCTTGCCGATCTCCGGCGCCTGGTAGCCGACCGTGCCGTAGATCGGGCTCACCTGGTCGTCCACCCGCCGCACCGCGCCGAGGTCGATCAGCTTGAGCCGGTCGCCGCCGTGAATGGCGTTGTCCGGCTTGAAATCGCAGTAGACCAGGCCGCTCTCGTGCAGATGTCCCAGCGCCGGCAGCACCTTCAGCGTGTAGGCGATCGCCTGGGTCAGCGGCAGGCACGCGCTCGGGTCGCCCTCCTGCCGGCGCTGCTTGATCAGGTCCTTGATCGAGGTGCCGCCGACGTACTCCATCACGATGTAGCCGGTGCCGCGGTGCTCGACGAAGTTGAAGATCCGCACGATCGCCGGGTGCTCGACCTGGGCCAGGAACCGGGTTTCCGCCACCGCCGCGGCCATCGCGTCCGCGTCCCCGGAGTCCAGCAGGCCCTTGAGCACCACCCAGCGGTCGGCGACGGCGTGGTCCAGCGCCAGGTAGATCCAGCCCAGTCCGCCGTGGGCCAGGCAGCCCAGCACCTCGTACTGGCCCTGGACGACCTCGCCCTCGGCCAGCTTGGGGACGAAGGAGAACTGGTGGCCGCACTGGGGACAGAAGCCTTCGGTCCGCCCCGGCCGGTCCTCCCGGCCCCGCCCGACCTTGGCCCCGCAGCTGCTACAGAACCGTTTGCTCTCCGGCACGCTCGGATCGGCCAGCACGGCTTCGCGGGGATCGCGGCGCGGCAGGCTCGCGATCTCGACGATGCCCTCGCCGAGCAGGTCACGCCCGCGCGACCGCGTGGATCCGTGCGTGGACCGGGATGCCGAGGTGCCGCTGGTCGGCGTGCTCCAGGACGTCAGCGCTCCCGTCGACGTCGACCGCGTCGACAGCGGCGGCGTCACGGCCGGCGCCGACACCGCGACGGCGAGGCCACACGTGTCGCAGAAGCCCTCTTCGTCGATCTCGCCGCCGCACCCGGGGCGCGCACACCTTGTCATCGTGGTCATCGTCCCTCCTGGCGGGCCTGGAGCGCCTCCTGGTACCGCTTGACCGCCCGGGTCGACGCGGCCAGCTCGCACGGGATCGTGTACAGCAGGACGCGAGCTTCCCGATACACCGCAAGCAGATCGAGGTCCTCCGCGTACCCGAGGCGACTCGCCTTGGCGTGGTAGGCGTCCAGTCGCCCGCGCAGTTCGAGCCGGCGGTCCAGTAGACCCGTGGCCGAGGCCAGCCGGTCCCGAGCGTCGGCCAAGGCGGCGTTCGCGTCCTCCCGGAGACCCTCCAGCGCGGCCGCGAGTTCCTTGAGCCGACCGGACATTGCCGGCAACTCCGCCAATCTGGCCCGCAGCCGCGGCACGGGATCGGTGAACGCCGCCAGCCCCGGTGCGGCGATCTTCTCCAGCACGGTCACGTGCGCGTCCCGGATCCGCTGCCCCACATCGGAGATCTCGTCGATCAGCCCGTCCAACCGGTCGAGCTGCTCGGCCAGCGAGTCCCGGGCCTCGGCCAGCGCCGCCAGCTCGGTCCGGACGGCGGTGATCCGATCCGTGAGCTGCTGCGGCACGCCCGGCGCGGCCAACGGATCGGCGGCCGTGCGGCGACGGATCTCCGCGAGCTCGTCGGCGACCCGGTCCAGCTCGGGCTCCTCGACCGCCAGCGAGCCCGCAAGTGTCCGCGCCGCACGGAGTTCTCCGTCCAGCGGGTCGAGCCGATCGACCGCCTCGCTCCAGGCCGCTTCCACGGCGTCGAGGAGGTCGGTCACCATCGTGCAGGTGGCGCCCATCGGCGTCGACAGGCCCGTGAGCCGGGTGACCAACGTGGTCAGCTCACTCAGATCACCGTCGCCGAGCCGAGCCCGCCGGCCCCGAACCTGCCTCGCCTGGTCGAGAAGCGTTCGGTACGTGGAGAAATCGTCCCACAGCGAGTTCAGCGCGATACTGGCCACGCCCCACCGCTGTTCGGTCACGCCGGTCAGCGCGCCCGACAGCAGGTGATACCCCGGGCGGGCATCCATGGCCAGCACCGCTTGCGCGATCTGGTCGCCGTCCGCGCCGAGCCGGTCCAACGCGCGGTCCGCCTCGTCGACGGTGAGCATGGGCATCAGTCCCGGTACTGCGGGGTCGGCGGCGCGGGCGCGGCGCCGGGCAGCAGGCCGCCCAGCCACCGCTGGTACGACGCCGTCCACGCGCCGCTCGCCTCGGTGTTCTGGAGCACCCCGTTCACGAAGCGGACGAAATCCTGGTTCGCCAACGGCATCGCCATCCCGTACGGCTCGTCGGCCAGCGGCGCGCCGACGATCTTCGTGTACTGGTCCTGGGCCGTCATGCCGGCCAGGATCACGTCGTCGGTGGAGATCGCGTCCACCTGCCCCTGCTGGAGCATGACCAGGCAGTCGGTCCAGTCCGACACCGACACGGGCACCGGCTTGGCCGGCAGCGCCGCGACCGCGGCCAGCGACGTGGACCCCTTGGTGGCGCACACCTTCTTGCCGCCGAGCGCGTCCGGCCCGTCGATCGGGGAGTTCTGCTTGACCAGGATCCGCTGCTTGGCGTCGTAGTAGACGGCCGAGAACGCCACCTGCTTGAGCCGGTCGCAGGTGATGGTCATCGTGCGCACCACGATGTCCACGTCCCCGTTCTGCAACGCCGGAATGCGCTGGTCCGACGTGAGCGCCTTGAGCTGGATCGCGTTCGGGTCGCCGAACAGGGCCTGGGCCACCGCCCGCGCCATGTCGATGTCGAAGCCCTGGATCTGCCCGGTGGCCGGGTCGCGGAAGCCCATGTGGAACGTGTTCTGGTCCACCCCGACGACCAGCTTGCCGCGCTGGACGATCTTGGCCATGGTCGAGCCGGCCGGCATCTGCCCCGGCGGCGGGTTGGTCGACGGGCGCAGGCTGGCCAACGGATCGGCGCACTGCTGGGTGGCCGCCGCCGTGGGCGCCGCCGCCACGCTCGCGTTGCCCGGGCTCGGCACCTGCGCCGCCACGTTCGGAATCACCGTGGTGGCCACCGATGCGCAGCCGGACAACGCGAACACGGTGGCTAATGCTGCTAATGCGCGCTTTCTCATCGGTAGTCCCTGAGTCGTCGCCAGATCCCGGCCCCCGCGCCGGCCGCCGTCAGCACCGCCAGCACCCCGACCACCGCGACCAAGCCGTTGAGCGCGGCGCCGGCGCTGGTCACCTTCGCCGTGAACGCCGCCCGGGTCTGGTCGATGGCGTCGCGCAGGTCGCGGTCGAGCTTGTCGAACGCCGTCGCCGCACTGTCCGGCGCGGTGCCGATCGCCACCGTCACCGCCGTGCCGAAGTCGCCGGAATCGTCGGCCTTGCGCAGAGTTCCGTGCGCCGTGCTCCATGCCGCGTGATCGGCCTTGGCCGCGTCGATCTTCGCCCGGACACCGCCGTCGGTGGCCTGGTTGCCGGCTGTGGTCAGCAGGTCGCCCAACTGCTTGTCCACCTGGACGAAATCCGCCTGGTACGCCTGGCCGGCGCCCCGGGCGACCAGCGTCAGCGTCTCGTCCGACCGGGCGGCCAGAGTCGCGATCCTGGCCGCGGCCAACGTCTCCACCTGCGCCGAGCCGTCACGCTGGCTCGCGCCGATGTCGCCCATCACCGCGATGCCGGAGACCATGACCCACAGCAGCGACACCAGAGTTGCAGCCGTCGCGCCCAACAGGCCCACGTTGAACACGCGATTTGTCCTACGGCACACCACAACCTGCGCCGCAATCAGCAGACCGAGGACAAGCAGGCCCAGCAGCAGCTCCAGGATCGGGAACGCCCCGGCCCCGCCCTGGTCGGCCGTGACCTGGGCCGTCTCCGAGCGGTAGAGGCCCTGCGCCATCGGCAGCAGCCGGCTGCGCATGAGCGTGGACGCCTCGCGCTGGTAGGCGGCCCCGAGCGGCAGGCCCTGCTGGTTGTCCGCCCGCGCCGTCTCGACCAGGCCCGTGTAGACCGGAAGCTGTTCGGAAAGCGTCGCCAGCGCGCTGCCCGACGCCGTGATGTCGGCCGGATCACGGGCCGCCACGGCGATCGCGAGCGTGCCCGATGCCTGCGCGATGTCCGCTTCGTAGCGCTGCCGGGTGGCGGCCGGCTCGAGTCCGCCGGACAGGAACGCGCCCGTCGCGGTCGCGTCCGCGTCCGATAACGACTGGTAGATCTGCTCCGCCGCCACGCTCAACGGCCCGCTGCGGGCGGCCAGGTCCTGCGTCGCCTGTACGCGAGTCTGGACGCCAAGGCCGGTCAGCGCGCCGGCCACCAGCGCCACCACGATCAGGACCAGCGCGAATCCGCTGAGCACCCCGGGCGTAGTCCCGCCCAGCCGGACGAGCCCCCGCACCTGTCTGTCGGCCTCAACCGCCGTCATGCAGCCACCCCCTGCGCCGATCATCGCCGCACCGGCGGGGGCCGTTAGCCCGCCTCCGCCTCGTGGCCTGTGTCCAGACTGCCACGAGTTCGGGGCGGGGCGTGTGTCAAACGACCTTGACCTCGTCGGCGTGCCCCGAACAGCTCACCAGCGCCGACTCCCCACAGAAGGATCCGGGGGGCCGACTCCCCACAGGAGCATCGGGGGCGCGGGGGCGAAGCCCCCGGTCGGGGGGTGTGGGGGGTCGCCCCCCCACAACAAACACGAGCAAACGCCCCCTGTCTGCGTTTTCCGCAGACAGGGGGCGTCCAAAGTTTGCTCGGCGGCGTCCTACTCTCCCACACCCTCACGAGTGCAGTACCATCGGCGCTGGAGGGCTTAGCTTCCGGGTTCGGAATGGGACCGGGCGTTTCC